>JBBRCW010000005.1:0-53566 GCA_038204535.1 Chitinophagales bacterium
CTGGCTGCCTTCACCGAAACCGGATTGGAATCACTTGTCAATACCAATTGGTGGAACGACGTGTTATTGAAGGTGATGAAATCGCCCGGTTTGCAATTGTGTTATGTGTTGGTTTGGCGCAACGACAGTAAGAGTCCCACGCATTATTATGCCCCTTATCCCGGCCATGCAGGTGTTCCCGATTTTATGAAGTTTTATAACGATCCATATACTTTGTTCGAAAAGGATCTGCCTGATATGTACCATGTAAAATAGCTGGACGTTAATTCACCGAACGGTAATATGATGGGGCCTTGATGTTGCAGGCTTATAGCGAAATGCCTGATTTGTGAAGTTTCGTCGTTCTCCAGCTCCAGAGGAGCTACCTGTTTGTAGCAAAAATAACTAATAGAGTTTGTTGGCTCCGTAGGTGCCACCTACAGACGAGGGTCATTAAGAGAAATGGGAAATCAGCAAGTTGAAAATGGTGTTGGCACGTACGGAAGTTGGTTTACGGCCTTTGGTAATGAAGGCATTGCGAACCGCAGCGGCGGACTAAATGACGAAAAAAATTTCTTAACTACATGAAATTGGCGTTGGGATTTTAAATATTGAAAACAACAGTTTCCATCATTGGAACAGGTTGAAATATACTTAGCATTGTAAATGAAACTGCAATTAATAGATATATCCATCGTGGTTGCCTACCTGGTTTCCATGTTAATGATTGGCTGGTTTTTGCGAAAAAAGGCAAGGCAGAACAAGGAAAGTTATTTATTGGGGGGAAAGAAGCTTCCCTGGTATTTATTAGGCATGAGCGATGCCAGCGATATGTTTGACATAAGCGGCACCATGTGGATGGTGGCTTTATGCTTTGTATATGGTTTTAAAAGTATTTGGATACCCTGGCTTTGGCCGGTTTTTAACCAGGTTTTTAATATGATGTTTTTGGCCAAATGGTTAAGAAGATCCAATGCCGATACGGGGGCCGAATGGCTGGCAACAAGGTTCGGATTAAGCGGGCCCGGGGTTAAAGCGTCGCACAATATAACTGTTGTTTTTGCCCTTATAGGTTGCCTGGGATTTTTAGCTTATGGATTTGTTGGTTTAGGTAAGTTCATTGAAATATTTGTACCCTGGAGCCTGGTGCAGCCCTATATTCCATTTGCCATTGGTGCCGAATATGTAGCCCATTTCTATGGTATTATCTTCACCTTATTTGCTATGTTCTATTCTATATTAGGAGGAATGCACAGCATTGTGATTGGCGATTTTATAAAGTATATCATCATGACCATAGGCTGCCTTGCAATTGGTTACCTGGCTATGAAAAACCTTGATGGGCAAACCTTGAAAGTTCCCGGCGGGTGGAGCAGTCCTTTTTTTTGCTGGGACCTGAACCTTGAATGGAATCGCTTGCTGCCTGCCGCGGCTAAAAAAATTGAAGAGGACCAGTTTGGCTTGTTTGGAATATTTTTTATGATGATGGTATTTAAGGGAGTGTTTGCCAGCATGGCAGGGCCCGCGCCCAATTACGATATGCAAAAGGTGCTCTCTACCCGATCGCCCAAAGAGGCGTCTAAAATGACCGGCTTTGTTTCCATCATCTTATTGCCTATTCGTTACACGATGGTTATCGGCCTTACTGTATTGGCATTACTTTATTATAATCAATTGGATCTTTCAGCCCCAAATGGCGGAACCGACTTTGAAAAAATACTGCCAGGCGCCGTCAATAACTTTTTACCAACAGGTATATTGGGTATTGTGCTTACCGGTTTGCTGGGTGCATTTATGGGTACCTTTTCAGGAACGCTTAATGCGGCGCAGGCCTATATAGTAAACGACGTATACCTCAAGTATATTAACCCCGATGCCCCCACTAAAAGGATCATTGGTATGAATTACATTGTGGGTGTTGCTGTGGTAGCGGTCGGTGTTACGCTGGGTTTTTTCGCCAAAGATGTCAACAGTATTTTGCAATGGATAGTAGGAGCATTGTATGGTGGTTATATTGCCGCCAACATGTTTAAATGGTACTGGTGGCGTTTTAACGCAACCGGTTTTTTCTGGGGTATGATGGCGGGCATTATTGCCGCGCTCATCTTTCCATTCATTTTTACCGGCCTGCCGCTATACAATTGGCCATTGTTATTTGCTATCTCAATAACAGGATGTATTGCCGGCACCTATGCATCGCCGCCGACCGATGAAGCAGTACTTAAACAGTTCTATAAACAGGTTAGGCCATGGGGCTTTTGGAAACCGGTGCATGAAATGGTAATTGCGGAAGATGCTTCGTTTGTAGCTAACAAGCGTTTTAAATTAGACATGTTTAATGTGGTGATAGGTATAATAGGGCAAACCTGTTTGACCATTTTGCCTATGTATTTTATTCTATGGATGAAGTTGCCTTTGATCATTACTGTTATTCTGTTGGCAATTATTGTATTGATTTTGAAAAAAACATGGTGGAACAGACTGGAAGATTGATGGCGTAACAAAACAAAATCCCTTTCAAAAAAACAAAGACTAAAATGAATGTTATGAGTAACCTTTTTGATCAGCGGTTGAAAAATATGAAAGCAGATTATTGCCGGTTAATAACCCGGCACAACAAGGTGCAAGGCGATAGCAATGGAGTATATGAGCGATATAAATATCCTGTTTTAACGGCTGCCCACACGCCCTTAAACTGGCGGTACGATTTTAATGCACAAACCAATCCGCACTTTATGGAAAGGTTTGGTATAAATGCGGTAATGAATGCCGGCGCTATAAAACTAAATGGTAAATACCTGCTGGTTGCCAGGGTTGAAGGCATAGACCGAAAGTCTTTTTTTGCAGTGGCAGAAAGCCCCAATGGTATAGATCAATTTGAGTTTTGGGAAAGGCCTGTAACCATGCCTGAGGGCCCTGAGCCAGCTACAAATAATTATGATATAAGATTAGTGCAGCACCAGGATGGCTGGATATATGGCCTCTTCTGTACAGAGCGCCGCGATGCCACGGCACCTGAAAGCGATCAGTCATCCGCCAATGCACAATGCGGCATCGCACGTACCAACGACCTGGTTAGCTGGCAGCGGCTGCCCGATCTTATTACACCATCGCCCCAGCAGCGAAATGTTGTTTTACATCCCGAATTTGTAAATGGAAAATACGCCATATACACCCGCCCGCAGGATAGCTTTATAAATGCCGGCAAAGGCGGTGGTATAGGATTTGGCCTTTGTTCCACCATGGAGAATGCAGTCATCGACGAAGAGGTGGTGATTGACAAAAGGGTATATCACACCGTTTACGAAGCAAAAAACGGCCTTGGCCCTGCGCCTATAAAAACAGAAAAAGGATGGCTGCATATGGCCCATGGCGTACGCAATACCGCCGCAGGCTTACGCTACGTGCTGTATTTATTTATGACCAGTTTAAACGATCTTACCAAAGTGATCTATAAACCTGCAGGATATTTTATGGCGCCAGAAGGGGAGGAGCGCATTGGTGATGTTTCGAATGTTTTATTTTCTAACGGCTGGATAGCAGACGACGATGGAAAGGTGTTCATCTATTATGCATCGTCGGATACACGCATGCATGTGGCTACCTCAACAGTTGATCGTTTATTGGATTACGTTATTAATACACCGGCCGATGAATTTAGGTCTGAAAGAACCGTTGAAACTATTAACGGAATCATTGACTCAAATATCGCCTTTGCAAAAGTTACCAGGCAGCATGATAAAACCGCCGCTTATTATGAATTAAATGATCAAACCACGCGATTGAAAGAAAACGGGCGTATTTAAATAGAGCAAATGTTTTCTCTGATTGCCATAGATTAACAACCCATTATTTGCCAACCAATATGAACAGCTATTTACCATTATTTAAAAGTGAGCTGGATGCTGAATGCATCCGCATTCTTGAATGGTGGATAGAACATACACAGGACGAAGTAAACGGCGGCTTTCATGGCAAGATTAACAACGATAACCAGGTGCAACCTGCGGTGCCCAGGGGTTCAGTTCTGTACAGCCGCATTTTGTGGACCTTTTCTGCTGCCTATAGGCAATACAAAGATCAGCGTTATCTGCAGGTTGCAGAAAAGGCTTTTAAGTATATAACCCGTTATTTTTTAGATGAAGAATATGGGGGCGTTTATTGGAGCGTTGAGGAAAAAGGCAAGCCGCATGATACAAAGAAACAGGTGTATGCGCAGGCGTTTGCTTTATACGGAATGACCGAATATTATCTGGCTTGCGGAAACGAAGAAGCGAAAAAAATGGCCTTTGATCTTTACAATACACTTGAAAAACATGCACACGACACAAAGCGCGGGGGGTATGCCGAAGCATTTGGCCGCAAATGGGATGATATTAAAGACCTGCGCCTGAGCGATAAGGATTTTAATGAGAAAAAATCTATGAATACCCATTTGCATGTGCTGGAAGCCTATACCAATTTATATAGAATGTACGCTTCGCAAAAGGTGAGGGCCGGTATTATGGAGTTGATCAATCTTTTTCTCCATTATATTATTGACCCGCTGACCCACCACCTGGTGCTGTTTTTTGATGATGACTGGAATGCAAAATCGAGGATCATTAGTTATGGCCACGACATAGAAGCTGCCTGGTTGTTGATGGAAGCCGCCAAAGCAATAGCGGATGAAGCTTTGATAGATTTGGTAAGATACCAGTCGGTAAAAATTACAAGGGCTGCTGAAAGAGGTTTGGATACAGATGGCGGTTTGTGGTACGAAAAGGAAGTTGCTACGCATCATCTTATAAAAGAAAAGCATTGGTGGCCGCAGGCTGAGGCCATGGTGGGCTTTTATAACACCTGGCAGATTACAGGCGATGAGCACTATTTAAACCGTTCGGTAAATAGTTGGAAGTTTATTAAACGGTACATAATTGACCAGCAAAATGGCGAGTGGTTCTGGGGTATAAAAGAAGACTATACTGTTATGAACGAAGAAGATAAAGCCGGTCTTTGGAAATGCCCTTATCATAACGGAAGGGCCTGTTTAGAAATGATCAGGAGGATTACGCAACACGAGAGCGGAAATAATTGAAGAAACAATATTTGATAATTTAAAAGGCAATGCAGTTGCCAAAAATTGAGCTTTAGAAGTAAGGATATATGGAGAGCCGTCATGCTGAATTTCGATATGCTGTTGTCCGACACCGCTTGTGATTCCGAATGCGTCAGTCATTCCGATCCCGATTTTGATCGGGAAGGAATCCCAAACTGAACAACAACGGATCCCTCGTGCCTCGGGATGACATTATGGGTTGTCATTCCGAAGGAGGAATCCCTACGTAACAACAACGGATCCCTCGTGCCTGCCATTGGCACAATTTAAGTCTGATCGATTTATGGTTCACCGTTATTAGACGTACAGTAGGTTTTTCACGCAAAGACGCAAAGGAAAACCCACGCAAAGGACACAAAGGAAAATCTTTGAATCATGCAAATAAATACACTTATACATCTTTGCGTGAAGCTCTTGGCGGCTTTGCGTGAAATCATGTCGACTTCAATTATGAAATTCCAAACTCCCCTTTCGGGGGATTTAGGGGGCTACATTAAAAACTTAAAGCAAAAATTATGAAGCATTTAGTAAAAAAATTGATGATCGTTTTGGCGTTTGGAACGCTCATGCCGCTGCTGGCAAATGCCCAGTTTCCCACCTTTAACAGCGTTACGCCAAACAGTGCCAGTATCGCCCGTTTCGATAAGCTGGAACTTACGATGGATATTACCGCGGTTTATACCAATGCATACGATTACGACGATATTAGTGTGCAGTCCATCTTTACCGATGCCAATGGCAAAAAGGACACCGTGGATGGTTTTTATTTTCAGAATTCAGGTGGCGGTGCCGCTGCGTTTAAAGTAAGGTATTCCCCTTCGGTGGTTGGAATGTATAGCTATGTGTTGTCCTGTAAAACGTTAACAGGAACAACCCTTGAGGCAGCCAGAACTTTTGATTGTACTGCTTCGGCCGCTCCAGGCTTTATCAGGAAAAACACATCCAACTATTTAACTTTCGACAATGGCAGCCAATATATACCTATAGGTGAAAATATGGGGTGGCAAAACGGCGGAGTTATAAGCAGCTATACCAGTTGGCTAACAAAACTTGCTGACAATGGCGGCAATTTTATAAGGGTTTGGATGAGCAGCTGGGCCTTTGCATTGGAGTGGAAAACCGGAGGCAATTACCAGGGCTTAAAAAAATACAACCAAACCAATGCCGGAAACCTCGATTGGCTTCTGGACTATTGTAAGCAGAAAAATGTTTACATCATGTTGGCGCTAAACAATCACGGGCAGGTATCCACCACTGTAAATCCTGAATGGAGTAACAATCCGTATAATACGGCAAACGCCGGCCCGGCACCAAACACCTGGGACTTTTTTACCAATGCCCTGGCAAAAAGCCTGCACAAAAACAGGCTGCGGTATTTGATAGCCCGGTATGGTTATTCGCAGCAAATACAAAGCTGGGAGCTGTTTAACGAAGTAGAATGGACAGACCAGTTTGATGCCCACAAAACAGAAATTAAAGACTGGCACAACGAGATGGCAGGTTACATTAAAGAGAAAGATGTTTATAAGCATTTGGTAACAACCAGCTATGCCCACGACTACAACGATGATGCTACCTGGAACCTTGCAAACATCGATATTACCCAAACGC
Organism: Chitinophagales bacterium; assembly: GCA_038204535.1. Taxonomy (GTDB): domain Bacteria; phylum Bacteroidota; class Bacteroidia; order Chitinophagales; family Chitinophagaceae; genus Segetibacter. Next base: position 6,689 of record JBBRCW010000005.1, read on the forward strand.
ATTTTTATGTAAATTCTCCGTCCATTGAAAGCGTGTTGGCATCGGCATCTCAATCGTATCTTACAAAATTTGGAAAGCCTACATTGAATGGTGAGTTTGGTTTAACAACGGATGGAGCTAATCTTTCCACTACCGATCCCAATGGTATTCATATACACAATACGCTTTGGGCCTCAGCCTTTAGTGGCGCAATGGGAACGGCCATGACCTGGTGGTGGGATAACTACATTGATCCACAAAATCTCTATTATCATTTTAAACCCTTGTCAGACGTTGTTTCACTTTTAAACTTGCCGGGCGATAATTATAAAAAAGTTTCAGCAACAACCAGTGGCGGCGGCACATCAGATGTTACCATATCGCCGGGAGGTGGTTTTGCAAAAGCCACAGCGGCAGATTTTACTATAGACGCAACAGGCAATATGACCCCTGGTTCGTCATCCATGAGCCAATATATTTTTGGCAGCACCTATAATACCCAATATCGCAATCCGCCCACTTTTACTGTTACTTATCCGGTTGCTGGTCAATTTAAGGTGGTAACGGCCGGCGTGTCTGGTTCATCACCAAAAATTACTATTTACCTGGATGGTATTCTGTCGCTCAACGAAAATGCTACAGCCAACTCAACGTACACCATTAATATTTCCGCCGGGCCACATACCATTAAGGTAGATAACCTGGGTATTGACTGGGCTCAGGTTTCCAATTTCGTTTTTACCAATATCGGTTCGCCGCTAACGGTGTACGCTTTAAAATCAATGGCCAATAATAAAGCTGCGGGATATATTCTCAACAATAAATATAATTGGCAGTATCTAAAGAACAATGGCAATACGGCGCCACCGGCAGTTACCGGCACTTCGCTTTCTTTGCCTGGCCTGGTAAATGGTGATTACACGCTTTTCATTTACAGTGCTTCTACCGGCAGTCAGCAAAGCGCAACGCAGATAAGCGTTAGCAATGGAACGTTATCCGCATCGCTGCCATCTGTAGCATGGGACCTTGCATTCAGACTGGCCGAAAATTCCACTTTACCCATAAAGCTGCATTCTTTTAAAGGAGCCACGGCAGCAGGCAAAAACAATTTGTTTATTGATATTGCATCGTCAGAAAATGTGAAGGCGGTCTCTATTGAGCGGGGGGGTACACCAACTGATTTTTTTCTGCTATCCACAGTCAGTAACCAATGGAATGTAATAGAAGGCAAGCATGCTTACACAGATGAAGCGCCGCTGATGGGGGATAATTTTTATCGTTTGAGGATCCTGGATAAAGATGGATCGATCACTTATTCATCCGTCATTAAACTGGTTAATAAAACGCTTGCCTTTTCTGTTCAGCCTAATCCTTTCAGCAACATCATTATCGTGCAAATGCCAGGCGGAACTTACCAGGTGAGTATTATTGATCAACTGGGCAAAACGCTTCTAAGAAAAACTGCCCGGAGCTTATCTCCGCAAACATTAAATATCTCAACAAATAATTTAGCAAGGGGAATGTATTATGCTGCAGTTACCGATAGCAGCGGACAATTGGTTGGGTACGAAAAAATTATAAAGTAATTTTAATCAATTTAAAAATAATAAACTACGATTTGATATGAAACATGTAAAATCTCTCCTGTTATTTGTTTTGCTTTTTTTAACCATTGCCATGAAAGATGATAAAAAGAAACGAGTAGTATTTTTTGGAGATTCAATAACCCAGGCCGGTGCAAGAGAAGGCGGTTATATTAAGGTGATGGAAGAAATGCTACAGGCTAAAGGCGCCGCCGACAAATACGAGTTAATAGGTGCAGGCATTGGCGGCAACAAAATATACGACCTGTATCTGCGTATGGAAGACGATGTGCTGGCTAAGAATCCTGACGTAGTGGTTATTTGGGTAGGCGTGAATGATGTATGGCACAAGGCAACATCGGGCACAGGCACTGACCCCGATAAGTTTGAGAAATTTTACAATGCGGTAGTTAAGAAATTACAGGATAAAAATATCAAAGTATATCTCACCACTCCGTCAACTATTGGCGAGAAAACAGATTATACCAACCAGCAGGATGGCGATCTCAATAAATATTCAAACATCATACGTGGGATAGCTCAAAGCAAAAATTGCGGATTGATAGATCTGCGAAAAGATTTTTTGAATTTCAATCTGAAAAACAATCCCGACAATAAAGAGTCTGGTATATTAACAACCGACCGTGTGCATCTGAATCCCGCCGGAAACAAATATGTAGCGGAGAAGATGATGGAGGTATTAATGCCCGGTGTAAAATAGGAATGGACAAATTGAAAATGCAATTGTCATTCCGATCCCGATTTTGATCGGGAAGGAATCCTAACGCAATAACAACGGATCCCTCGTTCCTGCCAATGACACATTTGTAAACAATTTGATTAATGCGCTTATGCAGAGAAAGACTTCCTGATAACGGTTTCCCCTCCTTTTTTAAGGAGGGGACCGATTTTATGCGCAGCATAAAATCAGGGGTGGTTAAACTCCGCTTTAATTTTTTCTAACACCCAGGCGATATCTTCAAACACCCACTTGTTTTCGAAGCTGCTCACTTTTATTCCTTTTCTTTTTACATAATTTTTTTTGACACGATCTTTCTCAATGCCTGGTTCCCAAAAATGATTTTCACCATGCAAGTCAATCACCAATTTTTCGGATGGGCAATAGAAATCAGCTAAAAAATTTCCGAGGCTATGTTGACGACAAAATTTGCGGTTATGCAGTTTGCTCTTTTGCAGATATGTCCAGAGGATGGCCGCGGCGGAGGTACTGTGGTTACGGAGGTGTTTGCGGAGGTGTTTTAATTCGGGTTTGTTGTTGATGAAAACGTTTTTCATGTGCTGCTTGTTTAAACACCCCTGAATGATTTTATAACAAGTTATAAAACCACTCTGTCCCCATCTTTGAAAAGGAGGGGAAACTTTTGCAGGCAGGTTTAGACGCTTTCTGCTGTGTCATTTTCAAAGAACTTTTTTGGGAATCAAAAATTAATCACTCGTGCCTCGGGATGATAGCATAACCAACGCGATCATGCCGCATTACCGCCTAGTAACCTCCTGTTGTTGGCAGATAAAGAACACTTACAAGACGGAATACATGCTGTTGCGACTTTCAAGCGGGGAGACAAACACCCACATAGTGGAAGCAGCCGTTCTAAAAAATAGCGTTTTATTACTTCGCGTATTGTAAAGCCGCTGGCCAGCGCCACCTGCTTTTGTTTTTCAAGTGGACCAAAACTACTCGTGATCGATAAGCAAGCCATAGTGGGCAAACATGTCTATATAATTAAAGCGAAAGATCAGATATGATAATGAAAGCCGAAACCAAGATCGTCATCCAAGACGCCTACCCGAGTCGTTACAGAGCCTTTCAGCATCCCCTGGCTTGTCACTCAGACGAAGGAGGAGTCCCTGCCTGAACGGAGACCTCAATGCAAAAGCGGATCCCCTCCCGATCACAATCGGGATCGGGACAGATCAACCCGAACCGTTAACGGAGCCGTCATAGAGAAATTATTTCGGCATCCCCTGAATCGTTTAAACCGAAATGAATGGCTTCACGAATTGAACCACCCGGCTAAAAAAGGATTTTTCGTTTTTCGAACGATGAATTCAGCACCTTGTATCCAATAAATAGTATCATACCAATCAAAACCGCCGTCATGAAAAATAAAATAATGCCAGAGCGGCTCCATTCTTTAAAAATTCTGACCACATAGGTTCGTTGCATGGGTGCGTTCCATTTTTCGTAATAATGTTGAAACAAAGGGTCGCCTGTTGTTTTATATAATTGAAGCATTTGGCCGGTAAGAATTTTGTGATATTTTTTATCAGCAATCTTTTTATCCGCGTCATAAAATATTGCACCATTTCCCGCATCGTATTCCGGCAGGCTTTGCTTCAGTGCATTCAGTCCATTTTTAATAACCAACCTGGCAGAATATTGTTTGGTAATCAGCCACAGTTTTTGAACACCTTGAATGGCATAAATGTGGCCATCTAATATTTTAGGTGTATTCAGGTTTGTATCTGCGACTTCTTCGTACCACCATCTATCAGAATCTTTATAGGTAAATCCTCCATGCTGAATGGGGATAAAATATCCTCGAAGCAATTGATTTGCGTAATCCAGATAAATATTATCGTGGTAGAATAAATATGCCAGGGTAAATGCTTCAATTGCCCTTCCCGATGTCATTCCACTGGTAAAGGGCGCTTTTACAGATGGGTACCATGGTTGTTGCCAGTTAAACCTGTATAATGCATAATTATCTTCTTTATGCATATTGGTGGATAGCCATTCTATGCAATTATTGAATGCCAGGAGATTTGTTGAATCTTTTGTGTCGGAATACTGGTTAATATATTGAATGGCGTAATTGCAAACTATAGTGGCATTATATTTTGTTCCGGCCGATATGCCATTTTGCGGTGCGTAATAGACATAGGGAATTCCTTTTTCGTCAACCATTTCTGTTGCAAAGGATGGTACTGAATCGCGGTTTATTGTATATAACAAAGATCGTACTTCTTCTTCCCATTCATCACCTTTGTAATGGCAAATGATTGCCGCAACGATAGCAGCTGAAAGTGTTAGGATAATTAAAACGAGTGACTTATTTTTCATGAAAATATTTCGATGTAAAAATAGGCATTGGTTTTTGCTATTATTTTTTAAACCAAAAACAGGCAGAAAAATAGGCGGTTAAGGAAATAGAAAGAATTGCTATATGATCATACCGCGCAAGGCAATCTCATCAAATTAAGGTTTCCCAAAGTTTTGCTCTGCCATTTAATATGCCAAAAAAAAACCGGGCATTATATCCCGGGATTTTTTTGGCATAAAGCCCTACTAAATGAAAACTGTTCAGGATTTCCGATTGCCAGTTGGCAAATAATACAACCATCCCAAGCCTATCAAAAATAAGATCAAAGAGGCTATGAATGCCGGTATTAAAATCTCCCGGTTGTTATCCAGGGCATTGTTTAATGCGGTATATAATAACCAAATCTGCAAGGCCAAATTCAGGATTAAAATAAAAATCAACGTAGATAAAACATTGTTTATCTTTTTTGGATTTGCTTTATTCTGACTTGTTCTGAAACTACTCATAGCTTATTAATTTTATCGTTATTAACTTCTGGCATCGCTTTTACAAATATTTCATTGTCTTCCATAAATACATCCAACCGTGGCAATGCCCTTGGTGGTGGCCCTTGCAGCACTTCGCCAGTCATAGCATCAAAAAAACCTTTATGGCAGGGACATTCTATTTTACCTGAGCCGGGCTCATAAAATACCGAACACGACAAATGCGTACACTTTTGCTCATAGGCCCTGAATTCGCCATTCTCTAAATGTATAAGAATATAAGGAACGGTACTACCTTCCAAAACAAAAGACCTTGTTCCTCCAACAGGAATATCATCTTTTGCACAAATACTATGCGCCCCTTTAATCGGTTTTTTGGGCATTAGATAAGCTTTGGCGGCAACCAATCCGCTGCCTACCATTAGTCCACCTGATACCAGCGTTAAGAATTTTGCAAAGTCGCGCCTACTAACATTAGTACTGTCCTGCTTATGAATCGGAAAATCCTTGTACCAATTTTCGTTTTTATTTTTTTCCTTCGACATAATCTAAATATTTAATCAACTTTTAATTGGGTGCTGCCTTTTGGCATCATGATGTTCACCTTGGTAGTTACCGTTTCGTTTCCGAAAATAAATTTATTGACTGGTGTACTATTTGGCCTCATTTCCATCATCTGCTCGCGGGTTCCGTAAAACAATGCGCTGCTTGGGCAAACAGTTGCACACATGGGTTTCTTACCTATGCTGGTTCGGTCGTAACACATGTTGCACTTCATCATCATATCGTATTGTTCCATTTTTTTAGGCACACCAAAAGGGCATGCCAACACACAGTTTGAACAACCGATACACCTGCTGGTATTGGCGGTGTGTACAATGCCGAATTCATCTTTGGTGATGGCATCGGCGGGACAGACTTTTGCACAAACCGGGTCATCGCAATGCATACAAACCTGCACCGTGGTTTGTATGGTAGTGGCACGTTCTACATAATTCACATGAATCATGGATTCCTGTCCGTTGGTTTCACATTCGGCACAAGCCATTTCGCAGGCTTTGCAACCAATGCAGCGTTGCATGTCAACAAAAAATTCTTCGTTCTTATTAAAATTTGTGTACTCCATATCTTTAAACTTTTTGATGGTTAAGAACTGGCAAAAGCTTTTGTTTCAGAAGCCGGTTTAGCAAATTCCTTTAGTGGCTCCAATTTGCAGGCACACACTTTAAACTCCGGTATCTTGGAAATTGGATCCAGTGTTCCCGGTGTTAGCAAATTAGCCGATTTTTTTCCTGGCCAGTGATAAGGAATAAACACAGTATCTTTTCTAATTGTCTCTACAATGTTTGCCGGAAAAATGCCCTCTCCTCTTCTGGTACTCACTTTTATCAACTCATTTTGCTGAATACCATATTGTGCAGCCATTTCGGGATGTATCTCCAGCAATGGCTCAGGGTATTGATCTACCAGTTTACCGATCCGACGGGTTTGGGTACCACTTAAATACTGCGAAACCACACGGCCAGTTGTTAATATGATCGGATATGTTTCATCCGTAACTTCTCCGGGTAATTTATAGGGTGCCGGATTGAAATGTGCTTTCCCATCCGGAGTCTTAAATTTCCTGTCTTCCCACAATCTGGGTGTGCCGGGATGATCGTCGGATGGGCAGGGCCAGAAAACACCCATGTTGTCTTCAATTTTTTTATAACTGATGCCAAAGTAATCGGCCGTTCCTCCTTTTGAAGCAACCCTTAGTTCATTAAATATCTGTTCACTGCTTTCATAACTGAACTTATCTTCAACACCCAATCTTTTTGCGATCTCCAAAATGATGGATGTATCTGTGCGGGCATCTCCGGGCGGGTTAACTGCTTTTCTAATTCTTATTACCCTGCCCTCTGCCGAAGTGGTTGTGCCTTCTTCTTCTTCCTGTAAAGACCCTGCCATAATTATATCGGCATGTCTTGCAGTTTCATTCAGAAAGAAATCGATGCACATATAAAACTCCAGCTTTTCCAATGCTTCCCTAACATAGTTGCTGTTGGGTAAAGAAACCAGCGGGTTGAAACAAATGGATATAAGCCCTTTGATCTCTCCTCTATGTATGGCCTCAATTATTTCGTAGGCCGATAACCCTTTGCCGGGCATATCTTTTTCATTTATGCCCCATACTTCCGAAATGTATTTTCGGTGCTCCGGATTTTCAATGTCGCGGTTGCCGGGCAATTGGTCGCATTTATGGCCATGCTCTCTACCTCCCTGTCCGTTGCCTTGGCCGGTAATGGTGGCATAGCCGCAATAAGGCTTACCCAATCTGCCGGTGGCTAAAACAAGATTAATACAGCCCAATACATTGTCCACTCCTTTTGAATGATGCTCAATGCCACGTGCATGCAACAAGAAACTTGTTTTTGCTTTGCCCCACAATTCTGCAGCGGCTTTTATTTTTTCTTTTTGAATGCCGGTAATTTCTTCGGCCCATTCAAGGGTGTAATCTTTTACTGCATCTAATGTTGCTTCAAAACCCGAAGTATGTTCATTTATAAATTCCTGATCGAGCATATCATGATCGGCCAGGTATTTGAGCATGGCTCCATACAAGACTGAATCGGTACCGGGCTTCACATCCAGGTGAATATCGGCTGTTCTTGCCAAAGGAATTATCCTTGGATCGATCACAATTAATTTAGCGCCGCGATCCCTTGCTTTCCATATCCAATGTGTGAGGGTAGGAAATGTTTCGCTGATGTTAGCACCCGCAACAATGATCACTTCGGCATATTCCAGATCGGAATAATTATTAGAAGCACGGTCTAACCCAAATGCTTTTTTATTTCCGGCACCGGCACTTACCATACAAAGCCTACCATTGTAATCAAGGTTTTTTGTCTTCAATGCTACCCTTGCAAATTTCCCTACCAGGTAACTTTTTTCGTTGGTAAGCGATACGCCCGAAAGCATGGAGAATGCATCGTTACCATAAGTGGTCTGTATCCGCTTTATTTCCGAAACGGTCTTATCCATGGCCTCATCCCACGAAATTTTTTCAAACCCTTTTCCTTCCACTCTTTTCAATGGGCTCAAAATTCTGTCGGGATGATTGTTCTGTAAATACCTTTGCACACCTTTTGGGCAAAGCCTCCCCTCATTAAACGGAAATTCCATCCAGGGATCGAACCCGACCACTTTATCATCCTTCACCAATAATTTTATACCGCACTGCATTCCGCAAAAACAACAATGTGTTTCTACCACCTTATCCGGCTCATCTCTTCCTGCATAACCATCCTTGGGTGCATAGTTAAGGTGTGGACCAAAATCCTCAACAATTTTTTCAACTGGTACTGGTAATTTTGCCATGTCTTTTCTTTTATAATGCTATCCAAATAATCTACCGTCATCCTGTCTTGCTTTTAAATGGGCTTGTGCCAATCTTGATCTTTTACCTTCGGGACTAAGGTCCAGATGAGAACTACCATCTTCCAATGTGAAATCAAAACCAAGTTCTTTGGTCACTATTTTTAAATCGTCGATATGTAATTTGGTCGCATATTCTTGCCCTGTATGTTTACAAACGGCCATGCCCATTTTCTCTCCTTCTTTCTTATAAATATGAGCCCCAATTTGTGCCGGTCTTTGTATAATGTGAAAAAACTTACCAAAGGGAATCCAGATAAGAAAGATGATCACGGTAACTGCATGTAACACCGCCAGAAAATCAAAAGCAAGGCCTTTCATAAATTGGTAAGAGTAAGTAAGGCCAAGCCCTGTAGCGGATATAGCGATCAAAAGCAACAGTGGCAACAGGTCACCTTCAAACGATTGAGTAGCAATCAAGCCAGGGTTGGTTAACCTACGCCTTAAAAAATAAAGGCTACCCAAAATGACCAACCACGACGACCAGTTTAATGCATGAAAAGTAAGTATGGCCATAATGGAACCCAGCCTGAATTGAAAAACACTAAAGCCAAAAAAATGAGCTTCGTACACCTCAATTGAATTTGGTGCCAGCGTAAAATGGATCCAACCAAAGGTGAGTGGAATGGTAATTAAAAACGCCGAAGTGCAACCAATGGCAATCATGAAGTGTGCCGCCCAACGGTATTTACTCCGGGGGTATATAAATTTTTGAAAAGCGATATTGCCTATTGTTTCCTTGGACACAAACCAGAAATGCGAAAACACTTTTCCGGTAAACAGATAAGAAATTCCACGCTTAAAATAAATCCATGTAGGGGGTCTTTGCAACCAGACCGAATAGCGATAAACGATTCCAAAAAAAGCAAATACAGTACCGAATAAATAGGTAATCAAAGCTGCATCAAAATTCTGCAAACTTCTACTGCCTAAAAACACAAAGGCAATCATTACAATAGAAAGCGATGTTGCAATGAGCAGTGCCTTTGTATTAAATGTTTTATTTTTCATAATTTACTAAGTTATGCATCAACTTGGTTTTTCGCAACCCTTACGATTATAAAACCACCAATTTATAGCTGTTGCCATCAATGAAAAAATCAATAACCCTATAAAAAATATATTAGCATCCCCAACCTTTGTAATATTCTGACCGATAAATACAGCAAAAAAGAATGGCCCAAATGCGGCTATTGCTGCGGTCCAGCCTATAACGCCGGCTGCTTGCCGTTGGTTTTCAGAAAAAATAATTGGGAACTGTCTAAAGGTGCCTGCATTACCCATTCCGGTAAAGAAAAATATGCTAAGCATTACCCCTACAAACATTGGAAATTGCGACATATCCGTAGGTGCCACTAACCCCTGCGTAATCAAAATAACAGAACATGCAATAATTCCTACACCCGTTATGGTAGTTAAGATTGCGCCTCCAACTTTATCAGCAATAAACCCGAATAAAATCCTGCTTGCCGACCCTATAAGCGGGCCGTAAAAGGCATAAACCAATGGGGCTGGTGCATTGGGAAAGTCGCCGTATAAAAACCTAATCATCAAAGGAAAGGCTGCGGCCAAACCGGAAAATGTGCCGAATGTCATTATATAGGTAATGGTGCAATACCAGGTGTGTTTGTTTCCGAAAATATCCAATTGCTCCTTAAAAGAAGCCTTTACCGGAACGCTTCTCAAATACATCCAACAAATAATACCCAGCAATATTAAGAAGGGAATATACCAGAATGCCGCTGTTTGAATATACATTTCACTGTACTTGACAACAGGAGAATTAGCTTCAATAGAAGTCATGATTTCTGCACCTTTTTTGGGATGGATAGAACTAATAGCAATAGCCTGTACCCTTGCAGGTAGTGAAGCCAATAACAACACATTGTCTTTTGAATTGATGGAAGCTGAAACCGAATCAAATATCTTAGGCCGTACATGGGAAAGTAATTGCACCTGCGTACCTATATCCAGTTTAGTAAACACTTCTTTTTTTGTTTCCAGGTTAATATTCTGAAACGTTGCTACCGCTTGCTTTGTATCAATGCTTGTAAAAACCGAAGCAGCTCCAAAAGATGCAATCCCCCAAATTAAAGGCGTTACAAATTGTACAACAGACACACCAAAATTTCCGATACCCGCCTGTATGCCCAATGCTGATCCTTTTAATCTTTTAGGGAAAAACAAATTCGTGCTTGCCATATAGGAAGAGAAATCGCCACCGCCAAAGCCAGTGGTAAAAGCTAAAATCATAAACACCCAAAACGGTGTAGATGGATCCATAACGGCGAAACCGATACCTATAACCGGCAGCAGTTTTAGAAAAGTTGTGAATGTGATTATATGCCTCGTTCCAAAAATGGGTAATAAGAAAGTATGCACAATTCTAAGGATACCAGCGGCTAATCCGGGCATGGCTGCTAACCAAAATAATTGATCTTTACTATAAGTAAATCCCAACCCGGGAAGTTTAACCACAATGGCGCTCATCATAAACCAGGTGGCAAATGAAAAAATTAAAGTGATGGTGGTAATGGTAAGTGTTCGCCAGGCGATCTTTCTTCCTTTATCTTTCCAGAATTGTTCATTCTCGGGTTCCCATTGGTTTAGCCATGTACTCATTGCTGCAATAATTTAGTGATGATTTTGTTCGATTTGGTGCGTGAAGTCGGGTGTTTTGCGTCTTAATACTTTAATGATCGTTTGATGCATCCAGATCAAACAAAGGGATGAAATGATAAAAATGAAAAGCCAGGAACTAGTCCACATACCGGTTGCGGTTAACAGGTATCCAAATACGATGGGGCCTAAAAATCCCCCTAGTCCACCAATCAAGCCTACCATTCCTCCTACTACGCCTACTTCGTTTGGAAAATATTCAGGTATGTGTTTATAGACAGCCGCTTTACCAATTCCCCATGAAATTCCAATAAGGATTACCAATATCAGGTACACCCACATATTGGCTTCAAATTTTATTTGGGTAATTCCTTTTGCCAATAGTTCCTTTTTCGTAACCTGCTGTTTTTCCTTTACAATGATTTCCTGCCACGATTTTTTTACAGGAAGAATAGGTTTAGTATTTAATTCTAAAGCCTGTTTAGGAGAGATCTTATATTCTTTTTGATTAACCATTATTTTTTGTGGATCCACACTTGTCACCACTCCATTATTGCCAGCCATTACCCCAGGACCCGCAGTAAATATTTCCATCTTGGGAAACATTAATAGAAAGCTGATTACCATAGAAGAGCCCAATACCCAATACATTACTTTCCGGGCTCCAAACTTATCAGACAAATAACCACCAAAAGCCCTGATTACGCCTGATGGCAGGCTAAACATAGTTGCAAACATTCCACCCATTACCAGGGTAGTACTATATACATTCATAAAATTGGGAAGCAACCACTGCGAGTAGGCGACAAAACATCCAAATACTAAAAAGTAGTAGACGCCAAATCTCCATACTCGTGTAGAACGTAATGGAGAAAGTAAATTCTTTACAGATTTTGATACGCCACCAGTAACTTTATTCTGAGCAAAGAAGACAAAAACAAGGGCCATCAAAACCAATACAACCCCATAGCAAACTGGTAACATTTTCCACCCGTTAACCGGATCATTTTTTGAAAAATAATTTAAAAGCGTAGGCGCAAAAAAGGTAGTCAATGCAGCACCGGCATTTCCCATTCCAAATATACCCAATGCACGTCCCTGCCATTGCTTAGGGTACCAAACAGAGGTATAACCAATACCCACTGCAAAACTGCTACCCACTACGCCAAATAGTAAACTAAGAACAGCAAATCCCCAAAAGCTGGTAGCATAAGGCAAAATAAATAATGGAATTGCACACAAAAAAAGCAACATAGAAAATACTTTTTTGCCACCATATTTGTCGGTTAATATGCCAATTGGCAACCGGGTTAATGCCCCTGACAAAATGGGAATACCCAATAACCAACCAGACTCAATAACGGTCCAGTTAAAAATGCCGCGATCTACCAGGTAGGTTACCAAAACGCCATTCAAAGTCCAACAACCAAAACATATGGTAAACGCCAGCGTGTTTAAAAACAACATTTTATGCGATTGCAATAAATTTTGACTCATGAGACTATTTTAATTTTATTATTTATTTTTTCGACTGTTTACAAATAGAAAACTTGCCTTAGAATAGGCCAGAAAAAAATTACATTTTCAACCCCGTCCTTGGCCAGTCCATTACCTTGGGACGAATGATCATCATAACATAAGCCCAGTTAGTGACCTTGCTGGCATTACCGCCACGCAATGCTTCCATAGATTTTGTTCCAAACAACTGAGAATATCCTCCTTGCAATGAAGCCCCATCTGCTACTTTATAATTAAACGTCAGATCCAACTCGGTGCCTAAATATGAATTGATGCTAACCAGGTTATTTGTAATTGCTTTATTTCTTACGCTGGCAGCCGATTGAAAGAAATGTGTATTTAAAGAAATAAAATATCTTTTCGCCTGGTACATCCCTTTGATATATAAATCGGTTAGCCCAACTGAGTTGGCATGATTGCCAACATAGAAATAATCCATGTAACCATTAAACCGGTGGTTGGTTCCATACAAAGGGGCAAAACTGTTATTCGATCTATTGGCCGTATCAGTTTGACTGGTTCCGCTCAGCAATTCAGCACCTGTTGTTAGGGTCAAGTTTTTATGCACTTTATACGATGCCTCAATCAAAGCCTCATAGGCATTTACTGTTCTTTTTGCAATGTCCTTTCCTGATTGATAATAGAAATTTCCGGCAAGGGATAGATCTTTATTTTTATATACAGCCCTTGGCCCAAATGTTTGTGTAAAAACTGTACTGGTTACCTGATTGCCACCGGGCTCAGTTTTTATATACTGCATCCCGTTATTCAAAAACAAAAAACTCAGATCCACTTTGTTGAACTTTCTTTTGGCATACACGTATTGAAATGTTTTGTAGTTACCGGGAAGATCATATACAGTAGAAGTCGTTCTTTCCCTGTCCTGGTTATATGCAAATCCAAAATCAACAACCGATAAACTGTCTTTGAATTTAATTAATGCTGCATCATGCCTCCTGGCCTGCATGGCCCAATCCAGCGATCCGAATATTCGGTCTTCGTCATAGGCTATTTCTTGCCGGCCTGCTTTTAATGTCCAATTCTTATTAAAGTATAGCTCGCCATAACCTTCATGAAGTGATAAGGAACCGCTGGTATCTATAGAAAGATTGCTGCTATTGCCCCAGGTTCTGATATCCTGTACAGAAAAGTGAATCTTAAACTTATCAGACTTGTAAGCCGAAATCAACCGGGCTCGTTGAGAAACAAATGCCGCCGGCTTCTGACCATTACCGATCAGGCTTTGATATCCATGCCGGTATTCGGCACGGGCCATAAATTGTGCATTAAAATCTACCTGTGCATGATTAATATTGGGATAGGATATAACCATCAAAAAGACGACAAATATGGAAAGCGATCTCAACGTGAAATTGATTTAATTAATGCAAATAAATCTTTTCTGTGATTTAGATAGCATGACAACTATCATATGCAAGCCTGATAGAAGTTATGAAACGGATATGATCAATCAAGAAGAATGCATGGCACATTAATGAACTGGCAATGAAAGGTGTCGATAGCCAAATAATGGACAATATTTTTATAACTAAAGATCCTTCCTTTGTCGGAAGAACAGAACATCAGAAAACTTATGAGGAAGTTCCCATGTCGATAAGGAAGAAAAAATCCCCTGGAAAACGGGAACCACAGAGACAGAGCGACACAGCGATACGCGGAGATAAAATAGAAAAAAGGATCCCTCCTTCGTGGGGATGACAGCGCATGAAGGGATTTCCGGTGCCGATATGGAAGACATAATGTCCGGGAATGAACTGCTGAACCGCCCCATCTCCTTCAGGAGAAGGGGTAAGGGGGATGAGGCTTCTTCTCATTCAGGTGAAGGGGAAGGGGGATGAGGCTTCGGGCTATTCAATATCGCAATACCGGTAAACAATATAAGGGCTGCCGCAAATAGCATTTCATTAATATTTGGAACAATAATGTAGAATAACCCCGTCACTCCCTGCAGCATCAACAGCATTTCATTTATAAATATGCCAGTTATAAATATCCATATACCATGCATGAAATATTTTTTAATGGTAAGCACACCCAGCGAAATAATATAGCCTAAAATAAATATGGTGATAACCCCCAGCAGCACCAGGTGCAGGTAGCCGATTACGATTGGCCTGAAACCAAAAGACAATTGACTTAAGGCCGGGTGCGTAGAACCCACTTGCAACAGTAGTTTTATGGTAAGCGTAATAGCCGAAAGCAATAGCAGAAAGCGCGCTTTTTTGGGCAGGCAGTCAATAACGGCTGTTTTGTTTTCAATCAAAAGCTTTACCAGTATTAGCCATCCGGCAAGCTGGGCAATAGCCGAGGCAACCACAACCCAATAGATAACTATTGGTATTTGCATCCAAAGGGCCGATAGAAAAAAAGCAGGTACGCAGGAAAGGCAGAAAAGCCAGAATATAATTTTCAGCTTTTTATCCGCACCCAGGGTTTTATGTATAACCGACATCAGCAAACCCATGATTGCAAAAAAGAACCAGCCGTTGTACTGAAAATGCAGAAAGAAATAGACGGCCCCCAGGTACCAGGTTTCGTGTGCTATTTTATTAGCCATCATAAAGGCCAGGCCAAAAGCCCCCAACGATGAAAGCACACTAAAAACCAGCGAAGCTTTAAACCATTGGTGTGCGTTGCTTTTAAATGGTAAAGCTTTCAGGTCTTTCCAAAAAAATACAGTAAAAAAATACGAAACAAAAATGGAAAGTGTAGAAAATAAAATGGAGCCCAATGCATAGCCCTGCAACGGAAAGAATAGCAGCATGCCATAGGCCGTAAGCAAATTGCCAATCAGAAGGCCGTTGTATCGTTTAAAGCTATCCGCTTGACCGTTCTTGTATAGATACTGCACCATCAGCACCATTAACACCTGCGTTATCCATCCGGCAAAGGCAAAATGTGAATGGCCATGCAGTAAATATCCTTGATTAATAAAAGGCAGCGAAAAAAGTATCTTATACCGTAGAATAACGCCCAGCGCGGCAACTATAAGTAAATTAAAGAGAGATATCTTTAACCAGCGTTGAACGGACAATTCCATAATTACTGTTTACGGCAAATAAACAATGGTCTTACAGCAATCCTTATGATTCAAATCACAATTAGCAGTAAACCTTTCCTTTATTAATTTTAAGCGAACCGCTGGTATGCATGTTTCGCATGGTACGTATAACAGTCTCCACCCGCATGCCCGTCATATCAGCTATTTGCTGTCGTGTAAGTTTTACCTGGTTGCAGCCTATGGAGATGTTTTTTTGAGTCTGCTTAAAATAGTTGAGCAACGACGAAATACTTTGCTCAGGATTGTGATTGGCCAATTCTTTCAGAAGAATGAATTTAAACCTTAGCCGCTGGCTGAGCAGCCTGGTAAAAGCAAAATGTAGTTCGGGGGTTTCTTTTAAAAGCTGCAGAAACGATGACTTGTGCAGCCTGATGATGACTGAATGTTCGTTGGCGATAGCCGATGCGGCAAAGGGCTCGTCATCGAACATAGGCATTTCGCCGAAGCTATCGCCGGGTTCTACAATCGTCTGGATAAACTCCTTTCCATCCTCATTAGTATTTACCCAGCGCACCAGGCCAGAAACCAGCTGAAAGTAAAAGGAGGAGCATGTGCCTTCTTTAAAAATGATTTCTCCGGCAGATACTTTCTTATATGCCGCACCCCACGCTAAGAGCGTATTGATATCTATCATCATGGAATTTGCTTTTGTTGGCGCCGTAAAATTAGAAAGCCTACAAATCATCAATTATGACAAAGGAGGCCATTTTATATGATTGATGTCATATTTATTGGCTAAAAATAAATCTTACTTGCACCCGTTCACCAGAACGATGAACCGAAATATTTGTCCAAGATTATACAATTAAACTTTTTGGGATCATATGATTGAACGCATAATTACTTGCCCTTGATGCGAGCAATTTTGCCACAATAAGTTATCATTAAAACAAAATAACATGAAAAAAATTGCTGTTCTATTCGTGATGGTTTCATTTATAGCTGCCTGCGGCGGAGGTAATACATCCGAAAAAGCCACTACCTCTGAAGAGCCTGCTGCAGAAGGACAAAGCGGCAATCCTTCTTACGATCCAAAGAGAGGAGAGGGTAAGTTTACAACCGTTGATGTAGGCGAAAAATTAGATGTGGCAATGGCAGACGCGGGAGAAAAAGTGTTTAGCGTAAAATGCAGCAGTTGCCATAAACTTACCGACGAAAGATTAGTTGGCCCCGGCTGGTCGGGCGTTACCACCCGGCGAACCGCGCCATGGATCATGAATTTTGTTACCAATACAGATGAAATGATCAATAAAGACCCGGAAGTACAGGCGCAATTGGAAATTTGTTTGGTGCGTATGCCCAATCAAAATCTGGCCGATGAAGATGCCCGGGCATTATATGAATATATGAGAAAGAACGATGGCGTCAAATAACCTCCAAACGATCATAATCCTTAAAAAATGAATACAATAAAAAAAATAGCATCAACTGGTTTGGTGCTGGGTTTAATGCTCGGCTTTAATGCATGTAAGCCCAAAAATGCAGGCGATGCCGTGAGCGGTGATGCCGCCTCTAAAACGTATGTTGCCCCCGGTAAGTACGACGAGATGTATAATTTCGTGTCGGGGGGCTTCAGCGGTCAGTTAAGTGTTTACGGGCTTCCGTCTGCACGTTTGCTAAGAGTAATACCCGTGTTTTCCGTCGATCCCGAAAAAGGTTACGGTTATAGCGAGGAAACCAAACCAATGCTTAATACATCGCACGGCTTTGTGCCCTGGGATGATCTGCACCATGTAGAAATGTCGCAAACCAATGGAGAGATAGATGGACGCTGGGTTTTTGTAAATGGTAATAACACCCCAAGGGTGGGCAGGATAGACCTTACTACTTTTCGCACAGCCGAGATCATTGAGCTGCCAAACAGCGCCGGTAACCACTCTTCGCCGTTTATTACCGAAAATACAGAGTACGTAGTTGCCGGTACAAGATTTAGCGTGCCGCCCGACAACGCTAATGGCGATGTTCCTATCAATACCTATAAAAAGAATTTTAAAGGTTCCATCAGTTTTATAAGTGTAAACAAAGGCGATGGCAAAATGGACATAGCATTTCAGCTAAGAACGCCAGGTGTAAACTTCGACCTTAGCCATGCGGGTAAAGGAAAATCTCATGGGTGGTTTTTCTTTTCATGTTACAATACCGAGCAGGCAAATACATTGCTGGAGGTAAATGCATCGCAGCGCGATAAGGATTTTATTATGGCGGTAAACTGGAAGAAAGCCGAAGAATACCTGAAGGCCGGTAAGGGAAAGAAAGAAAAAGTTCGTTACGCTCATAATGTGTACGACGAAAAAACGCATACATCTACATCCGAAATCAGAACCGAAGTAACCGTATTGGATGTGTCGGAATTGAAGGATATCTGTTATTTCTTTCCATGCCCTAAATCGCCGCATGGTTGCGATGTTGACCCAACCGGTGAGTATATAGTGGGAAGTGGTAAACTGGCAGCCCTGGTTCCTGTGTTTAGTTTCGATAAAATACAAAAGGCGATTGCAGCCAAAGATTTTATTGGAGACTACCAGGGTATTCCTGTTATCAAATACGAATCGGCTTTGTATGGCGAATTAAAGAAACCGGGACTTGGGCCCTTACACACCGAGTTTGATGGAAGGGGAAATGCCATCACTACTATGTTTGTTTCTTCTGAAATTGTGAAATGGAACATCAAAGACCTTAAGATAATAGACAGGGCTCCAACCTATTATTCTCCCGGCCACTTGTGTATTCCCGGCGGTGATTCAAAAAAGCCCAATGGAAAATATGTGATCGTTTACAATAAGATAACCAAAGACAGGTTTCTGCCTACCGGCCCCGAGCTGTCGCAGAGCGCACAGTTGTTTGACATCAGCGGCGATAAAATGAAATTGCTGTTAGACTTTCCAACCATTGGCGAACCGCATTATGCGCAGGCCGTAAACGCAGATGTGATCAAAAACAATTCGAAAAAGTTCTATAAGATCGAAGAAAATACGAACCCGTTTGTAGCCAAAGGAGAAGGTGCTACCAAGGTTGTAAGAACGGGCAATAAGGTGGATGTTTATATGACCGCCATTCGGTCGCACCTTACACCCGATAACATTGAGGGCGTAAGGATGGGTGACGTCGTTTATTTTCATGTAACCAATCTTGAGCAGGACTGGGATGTGCCGCATGGTTTTGCTGTAAAAGGCGCTTTAAACGCGGAGTTGCTGATCATGCCCGGCGAGACACAAACACTTAAATGGACTCCCGAAAAGGTAGGTATCTATCCTTTCTATTGTACCGACTTCTGCAGTGCCTTGCACCAGGAAATGTCGGGTTATATTAGAATATCTCCGGCTGGCAGTAACGTACCATTGTTATTCAGCACCGGAAAGAATATGCCGGCATCGGATTCTGCTGGTACTAAATAAGTTGAGGTGTTAAAGAGGGGCATGCATATAAGTGTGTGTCCTTCTTCATCATCCTTAAATTAAACGGATGCTAAAATTAAGACAAGCATTATGAATGCAGATAAATTTGATGGTTGGATAAGAGGCGTGTTAATGATATGTGCAGCGGCATTAGTAGTGGTTTTGTTTGTGCCCTTGTGGCAAATAGATCTGAGTGCCCCGCAATATCCTGAGGGTCTTACCATGCTAATATATCCCAACAAGTTGGGAGGCAATGTGGATATCATTAATGGCCTTAACCATTACATCGGAATGAAAACGCTGCATACAGAAGATTTTATAGAGTTTACCGTTTTGCCGTATATAATCGGTTTTTTTGCTTTGTTCTTTTTGCTGGTCGGTTTGTCTGCACGAAAGAAATTGCTGTATGTTTTATTCGTTTTATTTATAGGTTTTGCCATTTTGTCTATGGTCGATTTTTATAGATGGGAATATAACTATGGCCACGACTTAGATCCCAATGCAGCTATCGTTGTACCGGGTATGGCCTACCAGCCGCCATTGATTGGATATAAGCAATTGTTGAATTTTGGAGCCTATTCTATTCCGCACATAGGCGGCTGGATATTTATAGCCGTGGCCCTCGTATTGCTTTTTTGTACCGTGAAAGTTTGGAGGGGAAAGAAGGTCATAAAACCTGCCGTAAGTATGCCCCTTACTTCCGCAACGCTTTTGTTATTACTATGTTTAACCTCCTGTAACAATGGCCCCGACGCTATAGTGCCAGGTAAAGACATTTGTCATTTTTGTAAGATGGGCATCAGCGACGTGCGTTTTGGCGCCGAAGTGGTCACCAAAAAAGGCAAATCATTTAAGTTTGATGACACGCATTGTCTGCTGGGTTTTTTACAGCAAAAGGAAGTTTTGCCCGAAGAAATTAAGAATACCTGGTTCGTAAATTATAGTGAACCGCATCAATTGGTAGTTGCCGGCAAATCGTTTTTATTGAGCAGCGAAAAATTAAGAACACCTATGGGCGGTAATATCGCCGCCTTTGATGACAGGGACAGCCTGCAAAAAATTCAACAGCTTAACAATGGTTCAATCGTAAGCTGGAATGACCTGGCCAGAAAGTGAAAATTATAATCTTCATAATAAGCCTTTGTATAGTTTCAGGCAGCCTGCTGGCGCATACACTCAGGGTAGGCAAACGCGAAATCTATAATAAAATTCAGGATGCCATTCGTGCGGCAAAAAATGGTGACAGTATTTTGGTGGAGCCTGGCATCTACAGGGAAAAAAATCTCTTGATTGATAAGCCCGTTTTTTTGGCAGGCATAGGCCACCCCGTGCTGGATGGTGAACATAGGTACGAGATCATTTCTGTAAAGGCTGACAGCGTAACTATAAGCGGTTTTAAACTGGTGCATTCAGGTGTATCCAGCATAGAAGATATTGCAGGTATTAAGGTCTATGCGAAGAACCGCATTATTTTGGTCGATAATATTTTGGAGGATACTTTTTTTGGTATCTATATACAGGAGGGAACCAACTGTCTGGTAAAGGATAACAAACTAATAGCGACTGCTGTAACTGAGCAGGAAAGTGGTAATGGAATACATTGCTGGAAAAGCGACAGCCTTCAGATAATCGGCAACCTTATTACCGGTCATCGCGACGGTATTTACTTTGAGTTTGTAGACAATTCTGTTATTTGGCGAAACATTTCGAAGCGGAATATGCGGTACGGATTACACTTTATGTTTTCGCACAACGATGCATACATTGCCAATGTTTTTCAACAGAACGGGGCCGGCGCTTCGGTCATGTTTTCGCATGGGGTTAAAATGTTTAGCAACGTTTTTAAAGACAATTGGGGCGATGGCGCGTATGGTGTTTTTCTGAAAGAGATGTCTGACAGTTATATCATCGGTAACAGGTTTACCAAAAACACGGTAGCCATTTTTATGGAAGGCGCTAATCGTGTAAGAGTTGAAAAAAATGTTTTTCTCAGTAATGGATGGGGCCTTAAAATACAGGCCAGTTCGTCGGATGTAACTGTTACAAAAAATAATTTTTTAGCCAACACCTACGATATAGGTACCAATGGTTCGCTGGTGCTGAACGATTTTAACCATAACTATTGGGATAAGTATGAAGGCTATGATCTTGACAAAGACAAAATGGGTGATGTACCTTACCGGCCGGTAAGTATGTTTGCTATGATAGCCGAGCAAAATCCAGCAGTCATGATCTTGTTCAGAAGTTTTATGACAACCTTACTGGATAAAACGGAGAAACTGTTACCCTCGCTGACGCCTGAAAATTTAAAGGATGTGCATCCATATATGAAACCTTTACCATTATGATTATTGCGAGTAATGTATCGAAGAAGTTTGGTAAACTACAGGCGCTGGACAATGTTTCGGTTACCTGTAACAAAGGCGAGTGTATCGCTCTTATAGGGCCTAATGGCTGTGGTAAGACAACGCTGATTAAAAGTATTCTTGGTATGGTGGTGAGCGATAGCGGCTTCATCACCTTTAATGGTCAAAATATTAAACACCATTGGCAATACCGTTCTAATATTGGTTATATGCCGCAAATAGGGCGGTACCCCGAAAACATGACGATTGGCCAGGTTTTAAGCATGATGAAGGATATAAGGGGACAACAGGCCTGCAGGCTGGATGAAGACCTGGTAAGCAGGTTTGGGCTGACAACACAGTTGAACAAAAGAATGCGCACTTTGTCTGGCGGAACCCGGCAGAAGGTTAGCGCCTCTTTGGCATTTCTGTTTGATCCTGAAGTGCTGATTTTGGACGAACCGACAGCGGGCTTAGATCCGGTGTCGTCGGAAATACTAAAAGAAAAAATCATTGCCGAAAAAAATAAGGGAAAACTGGTTTTAATAACCTCGCATATTTTAAGCGAACTGGACGATCTGATAACACAGGTAATATATATGCAGGATGGAAAGCTTTGTTTTCATAAGAGTATTAAAAGTTTAAAAGAAGAGACCGGCGAACAAAAGTTGTCGAAGGCTATTGCCAACATTATGATAGCAAGGCAGGCGGCGCAATAATTAAGCAAGCATGAAGAAGATAATTAAATATGTGATCATAGATATTTTGCGGAATAAAATCATGCTGGCCTATACGCTGTTTTTATTGATTATTTCCATGAGCATCTTCAACCTCGAAGACAATTCAGCCAAAGGGTTGCTCAGCTTGCTCAATATTATTTTGATCATCGTTCCGTTGGTCAGCCTCTTGTTTTCGGCGATCTATGTGTACAACAGCGCCGAGTTTTTAGAGCTCCTGGTCAGCCAGCCGCTTAAGAGAAAAACGATTTGGCTGAGCCTTTTTGC
Source organism: Chitinophagales bacterium (assembly GCA_038204535.1). GTDB lineage: Bacteria > Bacteroidota > Bacteroidia > Chitinophagales > Chitinophagaceae > Segetibacter. The sequence goes on from JBBRCW010000005.1 coordinate 29,184, forward strand.
CGGCCTTGCTTCATCTATGGCGCTGGCATTTTTTATTGGTGTGGGCATTCCCGTTCTTTTATACGAGGCTACCGCGCTCGGGTTTACCATGCTGTTTAGCGGGCTGGTTTTGTCGGTCATTTTTGTGGCCATCGCCATGCTGGCGGCAGTTATGGCAAGAGACAAGGCAAAAGGTATTGGAGTGGTCATTTTACTGTGGCTATACTTTTCAATTATTTTCGATGGGATTGTATTATTTATTCTTTTTCAGTTCGCCGATTATCCGCTGGAGAAACTAATGGTGGGTATAACCGCTTTTAACCCGATTGATCTAAGCCGGATATTGATCTTACTTAAAATGGATGTTTCTGCATTGATGAGTTATACCGGCGCAATATTCAAAGATATTTATGGCACACGGGTCGGTTTGGCCGTTTCCGTTGTTGTTTTAGTGAGCTGGGTGGTTGTACCCGCCTGGTTATCATTAAGAAAATTTAACCATAAAGATTTGTAGTATGAAGAGAAGCGTAGCCATAGCGCCTTTGTCGAGGGAGCATCACCTTACACTACTTCTTGTCAGGCTGCTAAAAAAGAATGCAGCCGAATACGCAGGCCTACCCAAAACAGCAGGCGATAAAATAAAATATGCCCTTCAGCAATATAAGGATCATATAAAAGACCACTTTCACAAAGAGGAGGTAATTCTTTCAAAAGCGAAAGATTGTCACCCGGAGATAAACAACCTGGCCGTTGAAATTTTTGAAGAACATAAGCAACTGGACAGCCTTTTTAAGACATTGGCCGCCTCGGCCGATGAGGTGGTTGCTATGAATGATCTTGCCTCCACTTTGGAGGAGCATATTCGCAAAGAAGAAAGATTTTTATTTCCACTGCTCGAAAAGCATTGCAGTAAAGAACTGCTGCACGAGTTTCATATGTTTCTGCATTAATCTTTCCTGTTATGAAAAAAGATATAACAACAAGGGCCGACATCGAAATGCTGGTGGACCAATTCTATAACAAAATAAAAGCCGATCCTGTTATTGGATTTATATTTACCGATGTTGCCCATGTGCAATGGGATGTTCATTTGCCTAAGATGTACGATTTTTTTGAAAACCTTCTTTTTTATACCGGTTCTTACACCGGCAACCCCATGGTGCTGCACCAGCAAATAAACCGGCGGTTTCCTTTAACCAGCGAACATTTTAAACAATGGCTGTTGATGTTCAACACAACTGTTAACGAATTGTACCAGGGGGCCAACGCCGACCTGGCAAAGCAAAGAGCTTACAGTATTGCCACCGTTATTCAGATCAAGATCATCGAAGAAACCAAAACTCCAGGTAAGTCGGTATAAACAAAAAGCACCAGCTTATTGCCGATGCTTTTTTATTGATCCTGTTAAAAACTGTCTTTATTTTTTCGGGGGAAGTAACACGCCGTCAATTACATGAATAGTGCCATTGGTAGCCGGAATGGTCGCTATGATCTTTGCAGTGCCATTCACATAAATTCCATCTTCTTTCTTAGCAATCGTAATGTTATCTCCATTTACTTGTCCAATAGACTGACCATCGGTAAAAGCTTCGGGTTTAAATACGCCCAGCGAAACATGGTACTGAAGAATATCGGTTAGGTCGTCTTTCTTTTCAGGTTTCAGCAACCCGTCAACGGTGCCGGCAGGTAATTTATCGAATGCGGCATTGGTGGGCGCAAACACGGTAAAAGGTCCGGCATTGCTTAGCGCATCCACCAGTTCGGCCGCTTTTATTGCAGCGACAAGCGTGGTGTGGTCTTTACTGCCTATGGCTACCTGAACCACATTTTTTTCCGACATATCATCCTTTACACCCGATTGTCCCGCGCCGGTATTTTCGGCTTCAGGCTGGGCGGTATTAGTCTCGGGGCTGTTACAGGCAACAAAGCCTGAGATCAAAGCAACTGCGAAAAATGTTACATACTTTTTCATGTCAATTTTTTTGGGATTTAGAGGTGACGCCGAAATTATTAATTTGGAAACGGGGAATTTATGCGTTCAGTCATATTGAGCCGTAATAAATTTTAGATTTGATTAGCGGGCTTTGAACGAAAGGTTTTAAAGTTATTTTGAAACGGGCGGGGCTGTACGGCCGGGCTTATACATTCCCAAATATTGAACTTTTACCAGCCCGTAAACCTGCCTGCAAAAGTTTCCCCTCCTTTTCAAGGATGGGGACAGAATGTTTTTATAACTTGTTATAAAAACATTCAGGGGTGGTTAAACTGCAGCACATGAAAAAGGTCGTCTTTAACAACATATCCGAATTAAAACCTCCCGGCAAACAGCTCCGTAACCATAGCACCGCCGCAGAGGCCACCCTCGGGGCAAGTCTTAAAAAAAGCCAAATGCAAAACTGTAAATTTCGTCATCAGCATAGCCTCGCAAATTTTATTGCAGTTATCTACTGCCCATCTTAAAAGTTAGTGATTGAACTGTATGGTGAAGATCATTTTTGGGAACCGGGCATTGAGGAAGTTCGTATTAAAGAAAAATATTTAAGAAATTTAGGAATACAACTGCTGCGCTTCGAAAACAAGTGGGCGTTTGAAGGTTTCGCCTGGGTGTTAGAAAAGTTTAAAGCAGCGTTTAACCACCCCTGATTTTATGCTGCGCATAAAATCGGTCCCATCCTTGAAAAGGAGGGGAAACTTTACAAGTCTGTAGCAAAGGACGATTAACCTCGCCTATAATCATAAAGTCTTCTTTTACATAAAGGCCTATTAATCAAATTGTTTACAAATGTGTCATTGGCAGGCACAGTCTGCCCCGCTTCTTCTGGCGGGGAAGCAATCCCCTGCATAATCGGGTTGACAAATTATCCGGGATTGTCTGCCCGTTCCGTTCAGGCCGGCTTCGCTAACCACCGTAATACTCGCAATAACGAACGCTTGTTTAATGCGACAATTTTAAAATGCACTCTCTTGTATGGGTACTATTGAGAATGGTGCGAAATCATTTATTATTGTAAACCGATACCGGAAGAATTGGTTATAGATACAACCTAAAAAGATGAAAAAAATTGTACTGTTTCTTATAATCCCCCTACAGCTTTTAGCCCAGCCTTTTACCGCAAAGGAAGTTGCCGGCTGGAAAAAGCAAGCCCAAAACATTACCATTATCAGGGACAACTTTGGCGTGCCGCACATTTATGGCAACACCGATGCCGATGCGGTTTTTGGATTGTTGTATGCCCAGTGCGAAGACGATTTTAAACGGGTGGAAACAAACTACCTGGAGAAGCTCGGCCGGCTGTCTGAAGTAAACGGCGAAAGCGATCTGTACAATGACTTGCTTAACAGGCTGGTAATTGATACCGCGGCTTCCATCAGCGATTATAAAAAAGCTCCTGCCTGGTTAAAACAAATATTAAACGCCTTTGCAGATGGAATAAATTATTATCTGCACACCCATTCGCAGGAGCAACCAGCTTTGCTTACGCGGTTTCAGCCGTGGTATCCGCTTATGTGGACGGATGGAAGCATCGGTGCCATTAGCACCGGTGGCATATCCATCAGCGAGTTAAAAAGCTTTTATTCCGGTAAAGACGAAGCCATTACAAAAGTGGATTTTGAAGAAGAAAAATTTGATGGCTCCAATGGCTTTGCTTTCGCGCCAAAGATCACCGCGGATGGTAATGCTATCCTGTATATTAACCCGCATGTCACTTTTTATTTTCGTCCCGAAGTACACATGGTAAGTAACCAGGGCATGAATGCCTATGGCGCCGTAACCTGGGGGCAGCCTTTCGTGTACCAGGGTTTTAACGAACATTGTGGTTGGATGCACACCAGCAGCCAGGCCGATATCTCTGATGCCTACATCGGGCAATTGAGCAACGAGAACGGCCGGTGGTTATACGAATACGATGGCAATAAACGGCCCGTAGGCACCAAAGAAATCTCCATAAAAGTAAAGGCTACCGATGGCGTAGTGGTCAAAGTATTTAAGACACTCTACACCCATCACGGGCCTATAATGGCCAAAAGAAATGGGCAGTACCTAAGCCTTCGGCATAATAACCGCGATACCAAAGGTTTTATGCAAAGCTGGTTACGCACCAAGGCTGGCAGTTTTGCCGATTTTAAAAAGACAATGGACATGGGCGCCAATCCCAGCAATAATACGGTGTATGCCGATGCCGAAGGAAACATCGCCTATTGGCATGGAAACTTTTTGCCAAGGCGCGATACTAAATACGATTGGAGTAAGCCTGTTGATGGCAGTACATCAGCCACCGAATGGAAAGGTTACCACCCGGTAAGCGAAAGCGTACATATCTATAACCCCGAAAACGGCTGGCTGCAAAACTGCAATTCAAGTCCCTTTACCGTGGCGGGCAAATACAGTCCAACTAAAAGTGATTATGCAACCTACCTGGCGCCCGATGGAGAAAACTTTCGCGGTCTTAACGCGGTGCGTGTTTTAGATGAGCAAAAAAATTATACGATTGATAAGGTGATAAAAGCCGGTTACGATACCCGCCTGACCGCTTTTGAAATACTAGTGCCCGCTTTGGTAAAGGCCTTTGAACAGCATGTGAATTATAACGACACACTTTACCCGCTGCTAATAGGGCCGGTGAGTGTATTGAAAAACTGGGATGAACGGTGCGGCGAAAATTCGGTGGCAACAACATTGGCCGTTGAATGGGGACAACGGATTTTGCCATTGATTATGAGAAACGATGTACCCGGACAAGAAGATGCGGATATTGTAGATAAGACCCGGTATTTTGCTGGTCATGCCGCGCCAAACGAGTTTTTGCAACCACTTTTATTAACCATTAATGACCTGGCAAAACGCTATGGCCGCTGGCAGGTACAATGGGGCGACATCAACCGCATGCAGCGTATTTCAACCGACATCGATAACAGGTTTAATGATAATAAACCCAGCCTGCCGGTGGCCTTTGTATCTTCCACATGGGGCATGCTGCCATCGTTTAACAGCCGCACCTTTGCGGGCACCCAAAAAAGATATGGTTACAATGGCAATAGCTTTATTGCCGCGGTGGAGTTTGGTAAAAAGATAAAAGCCAAATCGCTATTGGCAGGCGGGCAAAGCGGAGATCCGCAGTCTCCTCACTTTTTCGACCAGGGTTTAATGTATAGCAAAGGGCAGTTTAAAGACGTGTTGTTTTACAAGGACGATGTGATGAAGCACGCTGAAAAAACGTATCATCCGGGCGAATGATTGGGGTGTGACAGCCCTTATTTGTTTGACAAGGCGAATTCCTCAGCCTTAGTTGTCATACCGACGAAGGAGGTATCCATTAAACCATAGCATGTTTTCGTCCGCTGATTGCTGTGTCACCATTTAAGATAGTGATGTACTTATTCTGAAATAAAAAAAAATAAAAAAACAGAGGAAATTATTTGGCGATTAAAATAACTATCGTAATATTGCGATAGCAATATGGGAGTTACAAAATCAGCAGAATTTGGTTTCAATGAAAATACGCTGGCGCGATATGCCAAAGCATTGGCACATCCGGCCAGGGGGGCTATATTAAACTTTTTAGCTACAAAGAAAGCCTGCCAGTGCGGCGATATTGTAGAAGAGCTGCCATTAAGTCAAAGCACCGTTTCGCAGCATTTAAAAGAATTAAAAGAGGCGGGATTGATTAAAGGAGAAATTGAGGGTGCCAGGGTTTGCTATTGCATAGATGAAAAAGCCTGGAACGATGCGAAAGCATACATTAACCGGTTGTTCGATGCTTTTAAGGGTTTGAGAAATTGCTGTTGATATTTTTTGTTAAATTCTATCGTCATATTACGATCACTTTTAAAATTAAACGATCACTTTTAAATTTAGTTATTATGAAAACTCAGGAACAATTAAAAGATCTTGTTAAGCAGAAATATGGAGAAATTGCTTTACAGGATAAAGAAACCAACGAAAGTTCATGTTGTGGCGCCAGTAGCTGCAGTACCGGGGTGTACAATATTATGGCCGACGATTATACCCAATTAGAGGGATATAACGCCGAAGCCGATCTTGGCCTGGGCTGCGGTTTACCAACCCAGTTCGCTAAAATTAAAAAGGGCGATGTAGTGATTGACCTGGGCAGCGGCGCTGGCAACGATGCATTTATAGCCCGGCACGAGACCGGCGAAACCGGTAAAGTCATAGGCATCGACTTTACCCCGGCCATGATTGAAAGAGCCAGGCTGAACAATGATGTGCGTGGTTTTAATAACGTGGAGTTCAGACAGGGAGATATAGAAAACATGCCCGTAGCCGCCAATACAGCCGATGTAATTGTAAGCAATTGCGTACTAAACCTGGTACCCGATAAAGCCGCGGTTATTAAAGATATTTACCGGGTGCTAAAGCCGGGAGGCCACTTTTCTATTTCGGATATTGTACTGGAAGGACAATTACCTGACTCTATTAAAGACACCGTAGAAATGTACGCCGGTTGTGTTACAGGAGCTATTCAAAAACAGGTTTACCTGGAATTAATTAATGCAAACGGGTTTACGAATGTGACCATTCAAAAAGATAAGGCCATCGTTCTGCCCAAAGATATTCTGCAGAGCTATTTAACTGAAGCTCAAATTGAAGAATTTGAACATTCGGGCACTGGTATAAGAAGCATTACTGTGTATGCCGAAAAGCCCTTGGCAGAAAAAGCCGCCTGCTGCGGTCCGGATTGCTGTAGTTAACAAATAATGTTTAGTTGGAGAAGTCAGCCGTAGGAAATGGTTATGGAAGTGCCGGCATTCCAAAGCCGTCAATAAGTGCCGTCAATAAGTGCCGCCAACCCGAGCCGTCATGCTGAATTTATTTCAGCATCCCCTGGAAACAAGGAGCCAATAAGGCATTCCGATGGCTATCGGGAACACAGCGGTTCACAGAGGGGATCCCTTCCCGATCAAAATCGGCATCGGGATGACAGAACAACCAGAGCCGTCATTTTAGAGCCGTCAATGAGAGCCGTCATGCTGAATTTATTTCAGCATCCCCTGGAAAACGGGAACCGCAGAGGCGCAGCGGTACGGAGAAACACAGAGTGGCTCCCTACTTTATACTGCTGTCATTCCGACGAAGGAGGAATCCCTAACAGAAACAACTGATTATAGCCTAAATTTCAAACACTCAAAAAAAGCTGCACAACGAAATACGGAGGGGATCCCTTCCCGATCAAAATCGGGATCGGGATGACAGAACAACCCGAGCCGTCATGCTGAATTTATTTCAGCATCCCCTGGATAACGGGAACCACAGAGGCCCCGATGACTATCGGGAACATGGAGGGAAACTGAAAAAAGGATCCCTTCCCGATCAAAATCGGGATCGGGATGACAGAACTACCAGTGCCGTCAATCAGAGCCGCCAATCCAAACCGTCATGCTGAATTTATTTCAGCATCCCCTGGAAAACGGGAACCACAAAGACACTAAGACACCAAGTAACACTAAGCAAAAAAAGGTACGGATTCCTTAACCCAAAAAAAGTTCCCTTCCCGATCAAAATCGGGATCGGGATGACAGAACTATCAAAGCCGTCCATGAGAGCCGTCAATTAGAGCCTTTCAGCATCCTTTGAAAAAGGACATTTCCTTAATTAGAAATTTGAGCGTTTAGAAATTATTACTGCACGATTAAATATCTTTCCAATTTATTAACCTGAAACCAAACAAATGAAACGAATCTTAGTATTATGCACCGGTAATAGCTGTCGTAGCCAGATAGCTGAAGGGTATCTAAAAAAATTTGCAGGTGATAATGCTACAGTGTACAGCGCCGGCATAGAAACGCATGGCGTTAACCCCAGGGCCATCAATACAATGAAGCAGGATGGCATAGACATTTCAACGCATACTTCCAATAACATAAACGAATACACCGGTTTATACTTTGACTATATCATCACTGTTTGCGATCATGCCAAAGAACAGTGCCCGGTCTTTCCATCGCATGCCAAACAATTTCATTACAACTTTCCCGATCCCGCTAAAGCAAAAGGAACTGAGGAAGAAATTATGCAACAATTTGGCGAGGTGAGAAATATGATAAAGGATTATTTCCGAAAGTTTGTGGACGAAAACTTATAGCAGGCGAAACAATGTCGTTTGAACTTTCCTGAATGTTTTACATAACTGGCCAGGCTGTTCGTTTTAAATTAGCGGATTTAATTGGGTACGTGTTTTTCAGCTAATTTTCTAAAACCCTTTACCCTGTGGAAGGTGATGAAGTTGGAGTTGTGCTGACTGTCGGCAAAGCTTACCTCGTCAAAAAAACAGTTCGGCTTACGTAAATCATATCGTCGCCGTCTGCCACCCAACTGGCATATTGAAAACCCGATTTTTCAATATTGTCATCCTGCAGTAGTACTTCATTCACGGTCCAGTTGATAAAGGTCGGTTGAAGATATAAGAGCCAGGGGATGGCGGGTACGCTCAATGTTATGGCCTTTATATTTGTTGGGTATCCAGTTGGCCGGCTCCAGTAACTGTTGCTCCATCAAATCTTACCACAAACTTATTGCATCCGCCGGGAAAATGTATAAACCCGGATTTGGGATCGATGGATAGTTTACGTCCATTGTTGCTCACCTCAATATATGCTGCCGTTTCACTTTCGCGGTTGTTTACGCGAAGCTCGTCCAGCACATTTACTTCCCTGCTTAATACCGCGCCGCCTTCAAGCCAGTTATCGTATTGACTGCCCCAAAGGCTATCAACCGCCATGCTGTAGATGTAGTCCGGTTAGCAGCATTCAACAGGTCCGAATCGATGGTAGCCGATAACATGAGCGCTTCAAAATATCCCCATTTACCCTTGCGTGGAGCGATTTCTATACTCCGCCAATGGAACGTGTACCACCATTTAAGGGTGATTGGTTTATCAATTCAACTTTATAAACAATGAGCTTTTATTAAAGTATCACATTTAAAAAGGTTGCTTGTTTCATTTCGAAGGTTTGCCACATTTTAGCTTAGCTATTTTACGAATTACCTCCCGATTAAGTGAACCTGTGGTATGATTTGCTTTCATTGAACGATTTACACCACTTATTTGCAACCGCCACACAGGTTGTTCAATTTTTTGAATGAATACTTTTACATCTCACTATTTGGATGCTTAGGTAATCATCCAATTTAAAACTAACAACGATGCTGTCATTACAAACCCGGCGGATTTTGCCCATCATCTTTCTCTTTGTCTTCCTGGCAATTTCATCCGCAACTTTTTCGCAGTCAATCACAATTTCCGGTACCGTTAAAAGTGCCGCTGGCGAGCCTTTGTATGGCGCATCTGTAATGGAGCAGGGCCAATTGTCGGGTACTTTTACAGGCCAGGATGGTACTTTTAAACTAAACGTTTCTAAAGCGAAGCCAACGCTGGTTTTTAGCTTTGTTGGTTTTGAAACCCAACAGGTACCATGGAACGGTAGCGGAAACTTTTCTGTTCAATTAGAACCGGCCGGTTCCAACCTTACCGATGTGGTTGTGGTAGGTTATGGTACACAGAAAAGACAATATGTTACCGGCGCCGTTGCACAGGTGTCAGGTAAAGAAATAACCGCTGCACCTGCTGCCAACGCCAGCCAGCTATTAGCGGGCCGCTTGCCGGGCCTGGTAACCAAAACCAATAGCAGCTTGCCGGGTGCTGACGGCGCAGCCTTGCAAATAAGAGGCTTTGGCACGGCGTTGATCATTGTGGATGGTTTGCCTACCGACTTTAACCGGGTTGATCCTAACGATATTGAATCTATTTCAGTTTTGAAGGATGCCTCGGCCGCCATATACGGTGCAAGGGCAGGAAATGGTGTTATTTTGGTGACTACCAAAAGAGGTAAAGGAGGAGCGCCCACCATTAACTATTCGGGTACATATACCACACAAAGCCCTACTGCTTTTCAAACACAGGTAAATGCCGGCGACTTTGCGGAGCTACGCAGGGAAGCAGCATTAAACTATGGTCTTAATCCCGGCGAGTTTACCGGGGATGTGGTGCAAAAATTTAAGGCTGGAACTGAGCCTAACTACGGATCGTATAGCTGGAAAGATGCTTTGTTTAGAAACAATGCACCTATGTACCAGCAAAACCTGAGCGTATCGGGCGGGTCGCAGGGCATTAAGTATTTTGCTTCTGTAGGTATGACCGATCAGCAAAGTGTATTCACTTCGGGCGATTATTATTACAAACGCTACAATGCCCGGTTGAATGTAGATGCCACCGTAAGTAAAAATCTGACCATGCGTTTCGACTTGCAATACCGGGTCGAAAACAGGCAACAGGTAGCCGATGTGGATGTGGTCATGATTGATTTTCAAACAGCACAACCCCGCTATTCTCCTTTCTTACCGGATCCCACAAAAAACGGTTTTTCTGGTTTTAGCGAACGTAACCCCCTGTTACGTACCCAGGCAGACAGAAAAGGTTATAACAGAACAGCCAACAACTTTTTTAATGGCCTGTTAGGTTTGCAGTATGCCATACCTTTTGTTCAGGGTTTAAAAATTGGAGGCGATCTGATAGTAAGTCAATCCAATAATTACCAAAAAGAATTTAGCCTGCCTGCCGATTTGCACACCTACGATTATGAAACGAAAGTTTACACCTACCTGGCCAGCATGGGCAACACCATTACGCTTCGTGAACCTCTACAAGAGGTTACCAGGTTTACCCGCGGGCAACAATCAACTACGATCGCACCTTTGGTGATCACGTAATTAGTGCTATTGGAATTGCAGAACAAATCCAGAGTGGTGGAAACAATTTTTATGCCTTTAGAAGAGACTTGCTTTCGCCCGAAATCCAACAACTGTTTTCTGGGGGAGAAGAATTTCAGAACAATTCAGGATCGGCCAGCCAGGATGCCAGGGTAGCCTACATAGGCCGTGTAAATTATAGCTACAAAGGCAAATACCTGGCTGAGGGTATCCTTCGTGCCGACGCCAGTGTAAACTTCCCGATAGATCAGCGTTAGGGATATTTTCCGGGCATATCATTAGGCTGGCGCATGTCTCGCGAACAATTTATGGATAAATATGCTTCGTGGTTGTCTGATATGAAGATCAGATTGTCGTATGGCCAGGCTGGTAACGATAATACCAGCCAGTTTAGCTACCTGACCGGCTACCAGATTAATGGTGGTGGATACATCATAGGCCCATCCATCAATCGCTCTATACAAACTACCGGCCTAAGCAATCCCCTCATTACCTGGGAAAATATAACCAATTACAATGCAGGTCTCGACCTGTCATTATGGAATAGAAAACTAACCTTTGAAGGAAATATTTTTTATAGGAGAAGAGAGGGGATATTAGCGCAGGAGCAACGAGCCCTTCCTTCAACCTTTGGCGCCACTTTGCCGCCGGTAAATTTGAACACCATCGATAATCGCGGTTTCGAAGCCATGGTGGGTTATCATCCCCGTGTAGGAAACGTAAAACTTTCATTTACTCCAACTATTACTGTTACCAAACAAAAATGGGTAAAACGTAACGAAGAAGATTATACTGATCCTGACCAGGTAAGGTTATATAAACTTACCGGTAAATCTACCAATATTGAAAATGGTTATTTATCTGACGGAATCTTTATGTCGCAGGCGGAGATCAGTAAGTTAGGTTTCAACCAGGACCAGGTAGGCAATTCCACTCTTAAGCCAGGGGATATTCGTTATGTGGATCTGAACGGCGATGGTATTTTAGATTGGCGCGATCAAACCGAAATTGGAAAAGGAAGCTTTCCCGAAATAGTGTATAGCCTGATTATGGGTGGTTCGTATAAAAACTTTTCGGTAGAGCTGTTGTGGCAGGGTGCCAGTGGTTTCGATTTTTATGTGGGTGGTGCTGCCGCCTCCATGTTCAGTAACGAATCAATACCCTTCGATTATCAATACCAATACCGTTGGAAGCCTGATGCAAATGACCCTACAGCCAACAGTAACCCCGATGCCAAATTACCCGCATCGTCGCTGGGCCTGAATAACAACAACAGGATTAAATCTGATTTTTGGTTGAAGGATGCCTCTTTCATACGGCTGCGCAACGTAAACATCAGCTACGATTTTAACAAAAATCTCTTGTCAAAGGCCGGAATAAAAAATGTGCAGGTGTACTTGTCTGGTACCAACATTTTTATGATCAACAAACTGGGCATCTATAAAAACACATTCGATCCCGATGCTAATGTTAGTGGCGTAGGAAATAATTATCCCATTCACCGCAACCTGAGTGTTGGTTTAAGATTATCACTTTAAAACATCTTACAAATGAAAAATATACTTCTTGCGATAATTATCGTAGCTACGTTTGCTTCAGGCTGCAAAAAGGTGTTGGATATTCAGCCGCTGAACATGATTGCTGAAACCGCAGTATTTAAAGACAAAAAACTAATAGAAGCCTATCTGCTAAACCTATACACCGACACCCGGTTTCAGGAAACATCTGGACAGGCCAATTTTAATATGGGTATGATAGCCGGGGTGGGAGGAGAAGCACGTCCATTTGGTGATTGGCAGGATCCATACCAGGCTTCAGTTAAAAATTACGATGCCACAGGCGCTTCGTACCTGGATTATTGGGCTTATGCCAATATCCGCCGCGTCAACGAGTTTATTGAGGGGATGGAAACATCTTCTTTCGACGCCACTTTCAAAAATCAAAAGATTGCCGAGGCAAGGTTTCTCAGGGCGTTTACTTATTTCAGCATGGTAAAGCGTTATGGCGGTATACCGCTCATTGTGAAAGTGCAAAAAGATACCGACCCCAAAGAAGAGTTGTTCCCTGCAAGAAATACAGAGATGGAGTTGTATGATTTTATAGGTAAGGAAATGGATGAAGTGGCTTTAGTGTTACCTAAAATCTATGGCGCCGCCGATGATGGCCGGGCTTCAAAATATGCTGCACTGGCCCTAAAAAGCAGGGCTATGTTGTTTGCGGGCAGTATAGCTCAATTCGGAACTGTTCAGCAAAATGGTGTAATGGGTATACCTGCGGGTGAGGCAAACCGGTATTACACTGCTGCAATGGAAGCATCGAAAGTAATCATGGACGGTGGAACGTTTCAGTTATACAATAAATTTCCTTCTGACCCGGTAAAGAACTTTTCGCAGCTGTTCATAGATGAGAACAATAACCCCGAAGTGATCTTTGCCGAAAAATGGGACGCAGCGCAAAACAAAGGCCATTCGTGGGATAATCTTGCCACCCCTGCTGGTTTCAGCAGTAGCTGGAATTCTAACTTTAATGTGTTGCTGGATTTTGCTGATCTTTTCGACTACCAAAACGGTACTTCCGGTGCTTTGGACCGTAGCTTAATGAATGGCGTTGCCCGGTGGAGTGTTGATTCTATTTTCGGCAAACGCGACCCTCGTTTCAGGGCTTCGGTTTATTATCCCGAAACCACCTGGCAGGGCGACAAAGTTTACTTCCATTCCAGAACGTACTACACTGACCCGGCAACCAACACCCGTAAAAACAGTACAAACGAAACTTTTGTGATACCTGGCTCAATTTCGGCAGATTACCCCACTGGCTGGAAGGCAAAAGGACCCAACAGGAATACAATCAGGACTGGTTTGTATGTTCGTAAAAGGGTAAATGAGTCATTGCTGCCTGCTGCCTATGGTCAATCAAGTACCGACTTTATTATTTTCAGGTATGCTGAAATATTGCTGAATTATGCCGAAGCCGCATTTCAGCTAAACAAAACGGCTGAAGCGCTTGATGCCATTAACCTGGTAAGAGCACGTGCAAAAATGCCGGCCCGTACTTCACTTACGCAGGATAATATTCGTCAGGAGCGACAGGTGGAACTGGCCTTTGAAGAACACCGTTACTGGGATCTTCGCCGCTGGCGTATAGCTGAGCAGGTGCTAAACAATACCCGGTTTAAAGAACTTAATTACGAGTACGACTTCGACACCAAAAAATACATTCTCAAACTTACCAATGCCGAAGGCGCTGCACGCATCTTTTTACCGCGCCACTATTACCTGCCACTGGGTATCGGCCAATTGGCAGACAACCCAAACCTGGTTGAAAATGTAGGTTATTGATTAAAGTCAACAAGTGATAACATAAAGTGGATCATAGCAAGCAATCCCTGCTGTAATTTCTATTACGGCAGGTTTTTTAATCCTTCGTTCCCCATCCTCAAAAAAAAAATGTAAATGCGTTTGTCAAAATATATGCTTCTTATTGTGGCTTTGAGTATGGTGCAGTCAGCTCTGGCTACTAACTACTACATCAATTCAAAAACCGGCAACAATAACAACAATGGAACAGGCCCCCAGGAAACATGGAGAACAACAGCCCCTGCCAATAGAAAAAATTTCCAGGCAGGGGACTCTCTTTTGTTTGCATCGGGGCAGGTATTTACGGGAACGCTTGTACTGCAACAGGTGCAGGGAGATGCCGGCAGACCAATTGTAATCAGCAGCTATGGATTTAACGGCCAAAAGAAAAAACCAGTGTTGGATGCCGGTGACCAGCTAAATGGAGTATGGATTCAAAATTCCAGTTACGTTACAATCCACGACCTGGAGATAAAAACATCAGTACCCCCGGCTTTAGCAACAACCAATCAAAAAGCGCCCATGCGTTGTGGTATTTTGGTAGAAGTAACCACGGCTGGGGACTATAGTAATATCAAAATTGATCAGGTGAGTATCCACGATATTTATTTCTCACCACCAGGCACAATGCGCAGTGCCGCCGAAACCAAAACGGCCAATGGCAGCCAGGCTTATGGCTATGGAATTCGATTCATTAATAACACACCTAATGCTACTTTGACCAGCCTTTCGGTCACCCAAACCAATATTGACAAGGTAAGCCATACCGGTCTTAAATTAACAGCAAACAGCGGCCATTTCTCAAATGTGATTCTTGCCAATAACAACATTAAAAGCACTGGCGGGCCGGGCATGCAAATGTCGGGTGTTAATGGAGCGCATGTGTATCATAACAATGTAGATGGCTCTGGCAGTATAGCCGATACCCGCAACTGGGGCCGTGGAAGTGGTTTTTGGACCTGGGGCTGCACTGGTGTACTTATAGAACATAACCGCTTTGTAAATGCCAATGGTCCCGGCGATTCTGCCGGTGTGCATATAGACTACAACTGCAACGACGTAGTGGTGCAGTATAATTTCAGCGCCAACAATGCAGGTGGCTTTTGCGAAATATTGGGCAACAACCACAACTGCGCCTACCGGTACAACATCAGTGTAAACGATGGTCACCGAATTAAGGGAAAAAATGGCGCGTTTCAGGAGGGAAAGATTTTTTGGCTGAGTGGCTACCAGGGAAATGAGAAAGGTAAGGCCGGACCCTACAACAGTTATTTCTACAACAATACCATTTATGTAGGCAGCGCTATTGTACCAAAAATAGCGGTAAGTTCCAGTTCGAAAGGCGTATTGGTAGCCAACAATATTTTTTATTTTGAAAGAGAGCCACTTGCTGTATCGGGCGACCAGAAACCATTGGATGATTCTGAGCCCGGAAGCATTCCCAATGTGGTGTGCCGCAACAATCTTTTTGTACGTGCCAATAGTTGGCCGGTTGAACTACCTTTTAAGGATGACAGCCCATTGTGGGGCGATCCATCGTTTTCAAAAAAAGGTGGTTTGCTCACGCAGGATTATATACCGCAAAATCACGACCTCGTAGGTGATAAAGGAAGTGTTATTGAAGCGATACCCAACGATGAGGTAGGGTTGAAATTTGGTCTGAAGGTGGAGAAAGATATTATGGGCAACAAGGTAATTGGTAAGCCGGATGTAGGCGCAATTGAAATAAAGTAACTGGCTGGTAATATTAGCCGGATAAATAAAATTACATGATACAAGCAAAGTTGGCTGCAACGCTGTTGTTTGCAGCAATATCGATCAATGTCCAGAAGATCAATGCTCAACAAAAAGGAGACTTCAAAAAGCCCAATGTCATTATTATCCTCACCGACGACCAGGGTTATGCTGATGTTGGCTTTAACGGTTGCACCGAAATACCTACTCCCAACATTGACGCGATTGCCCGCAGGGGTGTAAGATTTACCAATGGTTATGTTAGTTTCTCGGTATGCAGCCCAAGCAGGGCCGGGTTACTTACAGGCCGGTACCAGAGTAGGTTTGGTTACGACCGCAATCCGTTATACGTGGCCGATGATGAAAAGATGGGTTTGCCTTTAAAAGAACAAACCCTGGCCAATATGCTTGAGCCTGCGAACTATAAAAGCATGATCATTGGTAAGTGGCACCTGGGGGCGCACCCCAGCCTGCATCCTTTAAAACGGGGCTTTACCGATTTTTATGGCTTTCTGGGTGGAGGTCACCGCTACATGCCGGGTGAGTGGACCATACAAAATGGTGCGGAGGCCGGAGACGAAGGTGAAAGTTACCGTACCAAACTGGTAAGAAATTATACAGTAGTTGAAGAAAAGGAATACCTGACCGATGCCCTGTCCCGAGAGGCAGAATCATTCATCGGGAAAAATAAACAGCAACCGTTTTTATTGTACCTGGCCTACAACGCTCCCCACAACCCGTTGCAGGCTACCCAAAAATACCTCGACCGTTTTGCGCATATTAACGATCCCAAAAGAAAAACCTATGCCGCCATGGTTAGCGCCGTAGATGATGGCGTGGGCAGGGTAATGAATGCCTTGTACAGAAATGGCCTCGAGAAAAATACAATGGTGTTTTTTCTGTCGGATAACGGCGGACCCGAAGAAGATAATGGAAGCGATAATGGTGTTTTACGCGGAGGAAAAGGCAGTTTGTTTGAAGGGGGTATAAGGGTTCCTTTCGCCATGCAATGGATTGGGCATGTGCCTGAAAACACCGTATATACAAAGCCGGTTATATCGCTTGATATTTTCGCGACTGCAATAGCAAATATTGACGGTGCCGCCAAACCTGCTAACAAGATAGACGGTGTAAACCTGCTGCCTTATTTAAACCAGACGATCTCATCGGCTCCTCACGACTGGTTGTTTTGGCGGCACTTCGATAAAAACACATTTGCTGTGGTTTCGGCAGGCAACAAAAAATTGCTGAAGCAAAAAGAGGCCTCTTTACTATACGATCTGCAAAAAGATATTGGGGAAAGTAAGCCTCTGGGCGATGCCGAAAAAGACTTGCCGGATAGTATGAACAAAAAAAGTATGCAGTGGAGCAGCGAATTGCAGCCGCCTGCCTTTTGGGGGCTGATGCACAAAAAGGAATACGATTTGGAAAGAAGTAAAAAAAATAATTAGTAACTGTTTTATTGTGGAGCATCTTGTTTACGCCTAATTGCAATATCTAAACACGTTTTTGAACATGTCATTTTTAAAAAAACTTTTTCGCTCAAACGTTATCATGCAGGTCGTGGTGTATTGTTTATTGATCTTATTGTTTGTAGCAATGTTGGTTATCGTTATTTAGAAACGTTTCCGGCCTCATTGCGAAGGTTTTACTTACTTTAGTCTCCACGATTGCGTTTATGGTATCAGCCCGACCTTTAATTTCTTCCATTCTTCTTGTATGCTTTATTTTTTTTAAGAGTATGCTTTTAGTGACCAACGGGCAAAAGTTTAATTCGGTCATCAATATAGACAACGGTTTGGTTAATAATGAAGTTACTGCCATTGTTCAGGATCAAAAAGGATTTATGTGGTTTGGTACCCGTGGCGGATTGCACCGGTATGATGGCTACGAAATCAAATTACTAAAGAATGACCTTAACGTAGGCAACAACCTGATGAGTCAGTCCATAGAGGTATTGTTGAATGGTGCCGACAACAACCTGTGGATCGGAACCAAATCGGGAGGACTGAGTATGTACGATTTTTCTTCGGGCCAGTTGATCAATTATCATAATACCAAAATATCCGCCGGCGAGGTAAACAAAGACTATATTCTGTCGCTATACGAACCCAACGACCGATACCTGTACATAGGTACCTGGCAGGGCTTCCTGTTATTGGATAAAAAGACCCGCCTGTTTAGTGTTCTTAAACGCAAGTGGAAAACCTATGATATAAAACCAGATGGGAAAGGGCACCTTTGGGTAGCAACGGGTATAGGTGTTCAACTATACGATCCGGCTACCAATAATAGTGAGCTTATCAACCTTGGATATCCATCGGTAGATATAACCAATGTTTTGGTGGATAGCACGGCTGATTGTTTGTGGCTGGGCACGTGGCGCCGCGGTATGCTACGGTACGACCTTAAAACAAAAACAACTTCGCA
The DNA here is from genome assembly GCA_038204535.1 of Chitinophagales bacterium. Lineage (GTDB taxonomy): Bacteria > Bacteroidota > Bacteroidia > Chitinophagales > Chitinophagaceae > Segetibacter. The sequence continues at coordinate 47,409 of JBBRCW010000005.1, forward strand.
GTACACCTCTAACCCTGCCGACAAACAAATGCTTGGCTCAGAGAATGTATATCGCATTTTTAAGGACAGCCGTGGTATCATGTGGATAGGCACCTGGGGTGGGGGGTTATATAAGTTTTATCCGGGTACTGCAACCTTCGAACGGGTGCTACTGAACATTACTCCTTATGATAACCGCGACGATAAGATAATAATTTCTATCAGCGAAGACATTTCGGGGCTGCTGTGGATAGGTACCGACGGCGCCGGCGTTTGCAAACTTGATCCCGGGAGAAAAAAGTTTCGCAACATTGGTTATGATCCGCAATTGCCCCAACCCATAGACAACAACCATGTGCTAACTGTTTTAACAGACCGGTTAAATCGTTTATGGATAGGTACTCGCGGGGAGGCGTACAGGTTAGCGACGACTGGCAACAATTCTCTTCCCTAAAAATCGAAACAACTAAAGAAGACCGGTATAATATCAAAGTAGTGAAATGTTTTTTGGAAGATGGTGATCAGATGTGGATGGGTAGTAATGGTGGTTTGTCCCGTATTGTAAACCGAAAAGGTACTTATGAAGAGAAAACCTACACCCCTAAAAACAATGTAGATGGTTTGCCAGGTAAAAAAGTTAGTGCGCTCTTTAAGGATGATATGGGAACCATTTGGGTGGGCACCCAAGAGTTTGGTCTTGGAAAGATTATTGGGTACGATAAAAATAATGCACCAGTTTTCAAAAATTATCCGCCGCTGTTTGGTGCAAAAGGCGCCTTGCAAAACGAAAGGGTCAGTTGTATTTTCCAGGATTCAAAAAAACGCTTATGGGTAGGTACCTACAAAGGCCTGCACCTGTACAACAAATCCACTGATGATTTCATTTGTTTTGTACAAACGGCCGATGAGCTGCACAGCCTGAGTAACAATACCATCTTAAGTATGGCAGAAGACAAACTGGGCAACCTTTGGGTGGGTACCCAATTTGGTTTAAACAAAATAAGTGGGATGGCCAACGGCAACCTGGTAGTTAACAGAATTACTTCAAAAGATGGTCTGCCCAACGATTACATACATGCGGTACAGGCAGATGAAAAAAACCGTATTTGGGTAAGCACTAATAAAGGAATTTGCAGCCTGAATCCCGACCTTTCTATTTCGGTGTTTGATAAAAGAGATGGTGTGCTATCCAATGGTTTTTCAGAAAATGCAACGTACAAAACAAGCCAGGGGTTGCTTTTATTCGGCGGGGTAGAAGGTCTAACTTATTTTAATCCCGATAGCATTCACATCAGCCGGTTTGCTCCACCAGTATATTTTACAAATCTTCGAATCAATAATGCGCCTTATGAGTTTGGTAAAAGTCAACCCGAAGGAAATGTCCTTTCTAAGCCCTTTAACGAAACCAACGCCATCACGCTTAACTATACACAAAATATCATCTCCATCGATTTTGCCTCCCTCGATTACCATGCACCGGATAAAAATGAATACACCTATATGCTGGAAGGCTTTAACAAACAGTGGGTGATGGCCGGCAATAAGCGAACGGTATCGTATACCAACTTTGAACCCGGCAATTATACTTTTAAAATCAGGGCCACCAACAGCGACAAGGTTTGGAATTCTGAAACCCGGCTGTTGCAAATAAAAATTTTGCCTCCGCCCTGGAAAACATGGTGGGCTTATTGTTTATACACCCTGGTGTTTGCGTTTTTGTTATGGTATTCCCGCCATCTTGGTTTAAAACAGGTTAGGCTAAAAAACCAGTTGCAACTGGCAGAGGTGGACCGTAAGCAGGAACATGATCTCACCCGGTTTAAAACCGATTTGTTTACCAATATATCGCACGAATTCAGAACACCTCTAACATTGATATTGGGCCCCATAGACGACTTGTTGCGGAGAAATGCAGTGGATGCGCCTGTTAAGAAAAGCATCAGGATGATACAAAAACAATCAAAGAGGTTGTTGCGCATGGTAAACCAGTTGCTTGATTTTCAAAAGGCCGAAGCTGGATCGTTGCGGCTCAATGCCGGGGCCGGGGAGGTTGTTTCGTTTGCAGATGAAATTTTTGGATTGTTTAAAGATGAGGCCCGGCGCAAACAGATCGACTACAACTTTGAGTTTAACGAGCGTTTTATTTCATTGTCGTTCGATGCGGATAAGCTGGAAATTGTGATTTATAACCTGCTGTCCAATGCTTTTAAATTTACCCCTTCTGGCGGCAGTATAACGCTTTCTGTAAAACGTGATCAATCAATGTGCATTATCTCGGTATCCGACAACGGTGTCGGTATTTCAGCAGAAGACAAACTTCGCATCTTCGACCGGTTTTACCAGGGCAAGAAGAAAATGGATGCCACCACCATATCGGGTACAGGCATAGGTTTGTCGTTTGTTAAGGAACTGACCGAGCTGCACGGAGGAACCATCCAGGTAGAAAGTGATACAAGAACTGGCAGCACATTCATTGTTCGTTTGCCACTGCAGAAAAAAGAAGATATAGTTACATCTGTAAGAAACAAAACCAACCTTCAATCCGCCTTAGCCTTTAATAACAAAGATTTGCCACATATGAACAACTCAAACGAACTTCAAACTGAAGACCTTCCCATTATTTTAGTGGTAGAAGATGATGCTGATGTGAATGATTATGTATGTGAGATACTGGCGGCCGAATATACGGTGGTATCGTCAGCCAATGGTAAAGATGGATTGGAAAAAGCCTTCGAACTGGTACCCGACATAATTGTCAGCGACGTTATGATGCCCGAAATGGATGGTATTGAACTGTGCCGTATGGTAAAGTCCGATCCCCGTACCTCTCACATACCGGTAATTTTACTTACCGCCTTAACAGATACTACACACCACATAAAAGGTATAAGAGAAGGGGCGGATGTTTATCTTCCTAAGCCCTTCAATTCGCAACTGTTGTTGGTGCATGTACACAACCTTATTAGCACCCGGCAAAAATTAAAAGTTATTTACGCCAAAAAGATCTTCCTCGAGCCTTTGAACCTGGAGGTATCCTCAAGCGATGAAAGTTTTCTGGCCTCCGTTATAAAACATATTGAAGAAAATATCGGCAATCCGGATTTTCATAACGACGAACTGGCCTATGCCATGAATATGAGCAGGTCTACCTTTTACCGCAAGTTAAAGGCTGTGGCTGGTTTTTCGGGAACTGAGTTCATCCGTTCTATTCGTCTAAAGTATGCTTCAAAACTGTTATCAAAAGGGGGGCACACGGTTAACGAAGCTGCTTATGAAGCCGGCTTTAACGATATTAAGTATTTTAGAAAATGTTTTAACGACCAGTTTGGTGTCAATCCATCTGAATATAAGGGCCAGATGAAAACATGATTTTTTTGGATGACTCATGGCATTTCAGAATATATCCTGGTTGCTAAACCAGAAACTCCGATTTTTCATTATAGTTTGTCCCATCAAACATTTATTCAAGGGATGCTGAAACAAGTTCGGCATGACGGCTTTGGAAAACATCAATTACACTGAAACCAGTAGACGTCATCCGGGATCACATTTACTTTACCACATTTTTTGATTGATTATTAGATAATCTTTACCTACGCTAAGTTAGAACGTGACCTTGTGTCTTTGTTCCTTTTGCCTCCTGCGTGAAATATTCATTAGTCTACCTCGGAAAATCAAAGAAAAGTATTGACCATGTTTTTATAAGTATTGGGCCGCCAACCTCCCTATTTTGACTGAATATGCACCCCGCTGCTTTTATGGTTGATGGTAGCTTTATGGCCTAATAAAAAACCATAAAATATTGCCGTCATGAATAAAAATTATATTACAAAAACCAGGAGTTACTGTCTCTTAGGTCGATTGTTTGAATTGAATCAAAGTCGTCCGGCTTTAAGCTGATCCAGTAATCAATTCGCACTGTCTGCAACAACAGATGGCTGATTAAAGGCCATGTACATTCCCAAACAAAAGGTTGTAAGGTTTTGTAACCACAAAAAATACCTGTTATGTCTCTAAACGAAGTTTGCCGCACTTTCCTGAATAAGAGCCTTACTTTATTAATTACCGGCCTTTTAATTGTCCCGGTGGCTAATGCACAATTAACCATCTTTCAAAATATTAACCAGGCAGGAACGCAGGCTGACTGTGTAGCTGGAGCTTTCCTAAAGGGAAGTGCCATACCGCAGGATTTGGAAAACAAAATTTCATCCATAAGCCTGCAACAGGGATATATGGCTACGCTTGCCGAAAACGAAGATGGAACCGGCAACAACTATACATTTGTAGCTGCCGTAAGCGATATACAGGTAGATCTGAGCAGCAATTTAAACGACAAGGTTTCATTTATCCGGATGCTGCCACTTCGTAATACTTTGAAGAAGGGTGTAGGCAATACCAACAATAATTGGATATCGCCTTTAAACGTTTCGTGGTTTTACGACTGGGGTACAGGCGATGCAACGACTGCATTACGTGAATATGCAATGATGGCATGGGGCAGGGGAGCAGCAAACAATCCGGCAAACATTGATGCATACATTGCTAAAGATGACGTAACGCATTTATTGTCATTCAACGAACCTGATAACACAGATCAATCTAACATTTCTTCAACCGAAGCCGTTACGCTTCATCAAAAATTGGCCGCTACCGGCTATCGTTTGGGTTCGCCGGCAACTACCGAGGGGGAAGCTACCAAATGGTTAAGCGATTTTATGACGAAAGCCAATACTGATAATGTTAAAGTAGACTTTATCGCTGTTCACTGGTACGACTGGGGAAGTTACCTGTCTACCAAAAGCACGTCTCCCGATCCGCAACTTGTTTTTAACCGGTTTAAAAACTATGTAAACAACATTTATGCGATTTACAAAAAGCCAATATGGATAACAGAGTTTAATGCAAACAAGAACACCACCTCTGCCACCCACGAAGCATTTATACAACTGGCATTGCCCTGGCTGGAAGCACAGGATTTTGTAGAGCGGTATGCCTATTTTTTTCCTCCCGCATTGCCTCCGGTAGATGGCAATGGAGACGTGACACTTATTGGAATTGCATATAGAGACTTTGTTTCAACCCCGGCCATTAAAAGCAATATCGATAACAAAGAAAAAATTGCCGAAGACAACGCAGGAACCGGCACTTCGGGAATTAGTACCTTTTACGAAGCCGAAGATGCTGCCTTAACCGGCGCAACCAAGACCAATTGTGTCAGGGCATCGGGCGGTGTTATGGTGAGTGCTGTAACCGGCACAAACAAAGTTTTATTTTCGAATATAACGGCAACCGAAGCCGACGATTATACACTTGATGTGGCCTATTTTGCTGCGTCAGCACGTAGCATTACAGTTAAAATAAACAATGGGGCACCGCAGGTGGTTCCTATCGCGGCTAGCGGAAGCTGGTGTTACCAGGGCGGTTCGCCGGGCAGTTTTAAAATTACAGTGGCATTACAACAAGGTGCCAACACTATTGAATTTACCGACGCGCCCATTCTGGATATGATTGGCGTGGCAAAAGCGGGTGGATCGCTGCCTGTATCGCTATTAAGTTTTACAGGCCAGGCAAAAGACAATGCTATACACCTGTCGTGGCAAACCACGCAGGAGGTGAACAATGATTATTTTGAGATACTTCGTTCATCCGATACAAGAAATTTTATTGTATTAACCTCCATCAAGGGTGCCGGTACTTCGTCCCTGCCACAGTCGTATAGCTATGGGGATTACGACCCGCTTTCCGGATTGAACTATTACCAGTTGAAACAATTTGACAAAGATGGCAGGTCAACTTCTTTTAAAACAATAGCAGTTGATTTTACTACTTTGCAGCGGCCCCAAATGAAGCTGGTGTCGGTGTCAGCAAATGAGATACATCTGAATGTTTTCGCAGACAAGATTGATAAAGGTTTTCTTACGGTTGCCATGGTTGATGGAAAGGTACTTTACCGTAGCAATGTAACATTGCAAAGTGGTACAAACCAGTTGAAGCTTCATTTAAAAGGTCAATCGCAAGGTGTGCGTATTATAACCCTGAGGTCGGCAACAGGACTTAAAAGCATTAAAGTGTTGCAATAGGTTTATATCGGGAAACTTAATGTCAGTATTTGTTTTTATGTTTAGGTTCACATTGCAAAAGCTATAAGGCATCCCTTACTTTATTTTAACTAACTAACT
>JBBRCW010000006.1:0-50161 GCA_038204535.1 Chitinophagales bacterium
CATAAAGTGTTTTGCTCCATCGCCAAGGTAATGACCGGTGATCTCTGTAATGCTTGCACCCTTGTGTCGTATGGAAAGCATTCCCGAAAAATAATCGTGTATGCCACCCGCAAACAAGGAACCCAGTACGATCCATAAAAACGCCACCGGGCCCCACATGGCGCCTGCAACTGCACCAAAAATAGGCCCCAGCCCTGCTATGTTTAAAAACTGGATCAGGAAAATTTTCCAGAGGGGCATTGACACAAAGTCAACCCCATCAGCGTGGGTGAGTGCCGGTGTTTTTTTGTCGGCATCTGCTCCGTAAATACGTTCCGCTACTTTTGAAAGAATGAAATAACCAGCTACCAAAACTGCAATGGAGATAAGAAAAGAGATCATAATGGTGTTTTGTTTAGAGTGTATTGTTTGGAAAGTTCTTTGCTAAAAATAGAACAAGTGGTTCACAGTTGAGACGAATATAGCTCTGGGTATTTTACACACCAAATAAGATGGCAATTATTATTACAAATTATCAGGTAGCTGCCTATGGCCTATCACCTTTTTCATAAGGGATACACCCTTGACATTTTCCCGGAACAGGATCGTAACGAAACGCCTTTGTAGCCCCTTTTTCAGAAGTGATGTATCCATTGATAGTTAGGCTTTTCAGCATCGAAAAATAATGCGCTTTGTTGTTACTATTTGTTTGCTCTTCTTTGTTTAGCTGTTGTAAGACTTCCATTCTGGTGCAGTGAGGCAACTGGTAATCTTCTGTAAACTGCGTTGCGTTATTTTCAACTTTTGGATAGACCGTATAAATAGAATCTTTACGCCGTTGTGCATGCAACGAAGTAGCATAAAAACGCTCGATTAAACCAGAACCCAGCATAGCAATTTTCATTCGATCTTTTTTAGGATTTGTTGTTTTAAAAATGGTTACCAGCCAAACGTTTTTCTTACATATTCCCTGCTTATTTTCCAGTCTTCCTTTAAGGGATTAACAGGCGTTAAATCGCCGGGGAAGGCTAACTCAATAGCAACATCACCGTTAAAGTTTTGTGCATGGAGCGCCGTGGCAATTGCGGGAAAATCAGTTACACCCTGCCCAACATATTCAGTCCATTTTCCATCTGCATACTGATCGCGAATGTGCAGGTAAGTTATTTGCTTTCCGTAAGTATTTATAAAGTCTACAGGATTTACACCTCCACGAATTAACCAATTTAAATCAGGACCCAGTTTGATGTTGGGAATGCGTGCTAATGTTCCTTTTAAATCGTGCATGTTGTTACTAACTTCATACGTATGATTGTGAAGGTTTGCTTCGATGCCATTGTCACTGCATAGAACCAACACTTTATTCAGGATATCGGCCTGTGCATCCAATTGCTTTTCTGTTTTTACACCTTTTGCTTCCCCCACCGAAATGCCCAATCTTTTCCCATTCACTTGCTGTAGTCTCGGCAGCACCAACTTCAGATCATCCATTATTTTTTGATGATCATTTACATCCCACATTTTCATTCCTACACCGTAAGAAGTACCGGCAACCGGCAGGTTATATTTTTTAATGAAGCCATTAATCCGGCTAACCGAATCATCATACCGCAACGTGCTTTCCATCAATTCTACTCCATCAAGGCCGGCATAGCTAAAGTCGGCAAACACGGCTTCAAGATTCGGAGTAACATCCCAGTTAGGCGGAAACTTGCTGGCATACACCCACAGGTGCCCGTTTACTTTTGTTTTGCTTCCTGTTGTTCCTGTCAAAGCTTTGACGGCACATCCTTTCAACAATAAAGCACCGGCAAGCAACGTTGTCGAATGCCGGAGAAACTTTCTGCGCGAAGGGGATTGTATGTCTTTTTTTATAGTGTTAGGTGCCATAGTAGCGAAAATATATTTTGTGACCTTTGATTAAAAACAAATTTAAGCAAGCCCATCCATCAAACCTTTTATATACCCAATTCCAAACAAGTTGCCTTTAAGTTGAACCGATTACATTTTTAATTTTAAAAACCTATTTGGATTGAAAAAAGGCTCATTGGCGGTTGCCAATTTAATCGAGCCCGCTTTAAATGATTATACATTCTAAGTGCTAAAAATTCTTGTATTACTTCCCTATTAAAAAACTTCCGGTTTGTGAGGTTAACTTCAAAGGTTTTACTCCAGCCTTCGGGTGTAAGTTCATGCAGAGGGCCGTCACCAGAGGTACGGCCACTATCATTGGCAATTTAATAAAAGCCACCGAAGTGTTGCAGACATAGCTCGCCGGCTTCATCTGCAATATTTTCGTGAGCACCTGCAGCAGCATACTCCCCGCCTGCGGCTAGACCGATACCAGCCTTTCCAACAATGATGACTATTTTTTTGTTTTCAAGCATTCGTCAGTAAAAATAATATCGTTTTTGAAGGAGAAAAGTAATTACACCTGTAAAATAAGGAGGTTTTTGCCTAATTTTCTTCCACAATTAAACTTAAACCGATACTGTTTTGACCAACCAGGAGAGAAAAAGAGCCCTCTATCAAAAACTACCCCGCACAAAAGGAAATTCTTTTGTCATTGGCCGTTACATTTCTCCCTATTTTGAAACACCATGGCACTTTCATGAAGAGTACGAATTGGTGTATTGCGAAACTGGTTTTGGTAAAAAATTTATTGGCAATAGTTTCTCTGAATATCACCAGGGTGAGATGGCTTTGATTGGAAAAAATGTTCCTCACCTCTACAAAGCAGACGACGATTTTTATGATGAAGAAGCCATCATCAAACCAAGTTCATTGGTCGTTCAATTTCTGGAAGACTTCTTAGGTAAGACTTTTTTTTCCACTTCGGAAATGAGCGAAATGAAACAAGTACTTTCTTTTTCAATGAACGGATTGCTTATTAACGGCCGAACAAAAGAAAAGATCAGGAACGTGATGTACGAAATGATGCAGGAAGAAAAAACAGGAAAGCTACGGGGATGGATTGAAATTTTTCACCTCCTTTCCATATCTAAAGAACTCCAGCCGCTTTCGCTATCTACGGTAAGTGGCATCAACCTGAATGACAGCGCCAAAATGCAAAAGATACTTGACTATGCGCTCAATAATTTTAAGGAAGATATCACCATCGAGGAAGCGGCCAGAATCGCACAACTATCCCCTTAGGCATTTTGCCGATATTTCAAATCAAGAACGCAGAAATCATTTTTGGGTTTTGTAATTGAAATGCGCTTGTTAGAAGCGTGCAAACTGCTAAAAGAAACAGACTTGTCGGTACTGGATATCTGTTATGAAACAGGCTTTAAAAACCTCTCAAATTTCAACCGCTTATTCCGAAAGCAACTCAATCAAAATCCGTTAGTGTATAAAAAGAGCTCAAGTGATTGAGTGGTGAGTTGTTGTGAGGGGTAAGTTGTGAGTGGTGATTTGTGAGTGAGTGGTGAGTGATGACAAATAAGTCATGTTGTCGTTTATTACCACCAGCAGTTCAATATACAAGCTTGCAACAAATCTTCCTTTGTCGTGCCACTTTACACTGGTCATAACAGTTACGCTGACGCCCTTTTTGAGATGTCACCTAAACTTGGGTATTTGCCACCCTCAACTTTTGCAGCAAAGCCCGAAAGTGGGCCGGTTCCCAGGCCTTTATTTAAAGGCTTCATTATCCGCTCCCTGATTTCGGGCCATTCACCAGCCCTGGTATCGGGCAGTATTAAAGCAGTATTAGATAATGTATTTAAGGAGACCGATGTATTGGGTACTGTATCACCATATAAATTTTTTAAAGATAAATCAGCTTCGGTTGTTTTTTGAGCGAAAGAATTATCCAAACTAAGGATAAAAAAAAATTGTTGAAGTTTATATATTTTCATATTAATTTTTTAGAATTAGGTAAAACATGCACAAAAGCTTTTTGAATACACACTAAATACTAATATATTTAGTATCTTTAAGCTGAATATATTAGTTATGTTCCAGGGTATAAACCAAATTGAGTTTTCAAAGCAGTTTCACTCAAACGATGCCTGTTATGAGTACTTGGTTAAACACAAATGGCGTAAAGGATTTACTTGTATAAGATATGGCGGTACCGCCTGGTATCAAGGGAGAACTTCTTATCATAGGCGATGTAAAAAATGTATGTATGATGAGAGTGTAACGTCTAATACAGTGTTTCATGATTTAAAGATGCCCATTTTAAAAGCATTTCAAATGATGTTTAGGATGGTAAGTAAAAAGAAGGGAATATCAACAGTAGAACTGGGGACAGAAGTAGGCGTACAGCAAAAGACAGCCTGGTTTTTCAAAAGTAAATTACAAATAGCTATGCGTCATGGAGGGTCTGAAGTTTTAAAAAATAAAGTAGTAATGGATGAAACCCTTATTGGTGGCTACTCTGAGAATGAGCCAGGCAGAAGCCTTGCAGATAAACAAGCTGTAATGATTGGAGTTGAAAAGTTAGACGATGAGCGTATTGGCAATATTGGCTTAAAACATATTGAAGGATTTGAAAGCGATATATTTCAACAGGCTGTAGATGAAAATGGTAGAGAAAGGAAGCCAGATCATTACTGATGATTATCCTTCATGGGCAGCATTGAAAAAAGAAATGCCTAATCTTACAACGAAAAAATCTCAAAAGGGTAAAGGTTTTAAAGAGTTGCATCAACAAATCATGTAAGTAAAAATATGGTTAAGAGGCACTCATCACAAATGCTCGCCTGCTTATTTGCAAGATTATCTAAATGAATATGCCTTTAGATTTAATAATAGGAATTGCAGGAGGTGGATATTTCAACGCCGGTTATCCAATTTAATGCACCTGGAGCCGCAACCATTTGCACGAAAGAAGAGGGTTTGCGCATGTACCGCCTAATTCTATTCAATAAATACCTTGCAGTTTCCAAAGGGGACACCTGGTTTCTGTTGGTGCGTTCCGGATCATTGGGAATGTCTTCGAAATAAACATTCCAGATATATGTTTTCATCGGGCCGTCTTTTGAATACAGGCAGTTAAAGGCAATACTGCGGGCTTTTGTATATGCATTCACTCTTGCGGTGTCAATAGCGGTGCTATGTTGTATTCTTATCAATTCATCAAACAAACGAATAGGGTCAATAACCTGCGAACAATATTCATCAATCACTATTCCGTTCCTTGCATTTACCCGGAAAGGCCAGGGCGAATGTTTGGTTTGCACTCCTGAAAAATAGGCAAGGTCGCCACCCACATCTTTTACATTTTTGGCGAGGGCATCGGCACAATTGATGGCTGCATTCAGATAAGTTGTATCATTTGTTGTCTCATAAAACAGGAGGTAAGCAAAACCAAGATCACCTACTTTATCGGGCTCAATGCCATGCAGGCCATCACCACGCATACCATCCTTTTCCCATTTAGTTGCACCATAATATTCCTTCTCAAAGGGATTGCTGCTAGCATAAGGCACATTGGCCCAAGCCCAGCCAGAGGGTGTTGTACCGTGCTGCAATTTGTAATCCAGCATGTCCTTTACTATTTTGATATAGCTGTTGTCGCCGCAAAAAACCCTGTATCCGGTTACCAGGCTGTACGCCATACCAGCATACACCATGGCCGGGTTGTGCATCCAGTTTTCACCTGTTTTTCCTGCCTTAAAATCAGCTTCACCTTTTATATGCGGGCCTTCGAAACAGCAGGTAACCAGGTATAGCGGCAGGCCGGTTTTATGATCGATCGGTGTGCCGGATTTAATAAATTCCGCAGCAAGCAGGGATACATGAGCATAGGCTGCACCCGGTACGGAAGGTTAATGCCATGAAAGCAGTTTTCCTGAACCATCATTCACAATTTTGTGCCCGCCCAATGTATCTGTTGTTTTTCTTTGAACTGTTTGCGCACTGGATATATAAGTAATGAAGAGACTTAGAGCAGCTGTTAATATCTGTTGTATTTTATTCCGCATTGAAGATTGTTTTAAATTCTGTAATTAAGATAACTCAATAAAATGGGCAACTTTTGAATTTGAGGTTTTAAACGCAATGTCATTAAAGCCCTTCTTCCAAGCCTTGATATTAATTTCTACACAACCGACCAGGAAGAAGAAGCGCTTTATAAAGCAATGCAAAAGGATAAGAAGTCAGCTAAATTAACCGATGCTGAAAAGGCATCTTTTAAGGCCGCGCTAAAATGCCTCAATGAAACTCGAAAACAAAAATCTTTTGAAAAGTCTGCAAAGGATCTTTTAGCGGCAAATCAATCTAATATTGCAAAGTCGGTAGCATTTTTCCGATCATCCTACTAATTTGAACTATCAATGATGATTGACACACTTTTATTAGTATTATTAGTACTTGTTTTCTTTTCGTTCTTAATCTTTCTTTTTGTAAAAGGATCAAATTTATCGTGGAAGAAAATTTTCATTGTTTTATTTATTGGCATTTCTGCTATCGTTTCTGGTTTTCTTTACACTGGATTGGACAAATTTGGCTCAGATATTTCGAGAATAATACATAACTCAAGCCCAAAATCTCCTACGGAAATATATACAGTTCTGTTTAAGAACCCTTTTGACAGTTGTGTAACTGTTCTAAACCTCAAAGACCAGGTAATACCTAAAATAGATTGTTGTATTTGGATGGAGATAAGCTTATGCCCGAAAGAATTAAGCAGAATTATCAATTTAAGAAAATATGAAACGTCTCATTATAATAATTCCGATTCCTTAATTTTTTTAAAGACGTTTGGCGACAGGCCGGTTTGGTGGACTCCACAGTGTCTTGGTGAAAGCATACTAAAACTAACATTCAAATTTAATGAAGACAAACAGCAAACATTGTTTTATGGTAAAGACAGCTCACATATTTATTTGTGTGACCAAGCCCTAAAGAACTGCTACCAACAATGCCATACCTCAACCTGACCTTGGAAAAACCCGCAGCGGTAATTTTTTTTTTGAACAAGGGGCAATCAACCTTACAGCGGTTATGCATCGGAAAAATATTTACAGGCACTTTCCCTAAATATTGCCTGGCAGATAGTCAATAAAAAAACAGGGACCGATATAATTCGGTCCCTGTTTGTAAAATCAGATAGTGAAATAAATTTATCCTAACGCTACTCTCTTAAACTCAATCACCTTTAATTCGCTATCCACACTTTTAAGGTAATCGGCAACGGTTTTGCTGTTGTCTTTTACAAAAATCTGGGCGGTTAAAGTATTTTCTTTGAAGAAGGCGTTTAATTTACCATCCGCAATTTTAGCGATCATTTCGGCGGGTTTGCCTGCCATTTTAGGATCGGAAGAAATAGTTTCTGTAACGATCGCTCTTTCTCTTTCTATGGTATCGGCAGGAATGCTTTGAGCATCTAAACCCAATGGGTTCATAGCTGCAATTTGCATAGCCACATCTTTTCCGGCTTCTTCGGCTGTTTTATTAAAACCCACCAACACCCCCATGCGGTTGGCGCCATGTATGTACGACGAAACATAGGGCGCATCCACTCTTTCAAAACGGGCAATTCCAATTTTCTCACCAATGGAGGCCAGTTTATCATTGATCATGTCCGACACCTTTACGCCATCAATAGTAACGTCGTTCAGTTCTTCTGCACTATTTACGTTGTTGGCAATGGCAGCATCGGCAATAACTATTGAAAAGTCAACAAAATCGGCGTTTTTACTTACAAAATCGGTTTCACAACTAATAGTTACTACGATACCGGTTTTGTGGTCGAAAGTGGTTTTAGCCACCACTACACCTTCTTTGGCTTCGCGGTCGCTGCGCTTGGCGGCAACTTTCTGGCCTTGTTTGCGCAGCCAATCAATAGCATCTTCAAAATTGCCATTGCTTTCGGTAAGCGCTTTGCGGCAATCCATCATACCGGCTCCTGTCGCTTTACGTAAATTATTTATATCCTGGGCTGTAATAGTTACTGTTGACATAATTAAATCCCCCAACCCCTGAAGGGGAGAAATAACTCAACCCTTAAGAGGCCATTTTAAATTTTTTAAAAAAATGAAATAAGCCTTATTGTTTCAAAGGCTTATTTGTTATGTTAAATAAAGTACTTTTTGTTTAAGCGTTTCGATAGCAATCGAAGCAGCAAAGCTCATCTGTATCAAAACTGTTGCAAACTGAACATCACTTCATCAATTTGTTTTTTGGCCCGCCTGGCTTTACGCCTTGCAGATGAAGGTTAGGGACGTCCGCCACCGCCACCGCCTTGTGTTCTGCGGCTGGCACCACCTGGTACACGGCGCTTAGTTGGACCACCGGGACCTCCGGGAGCCTGCTGGCCACGACCTCTGCCACCACGGCCGGCAGCTTCCTGCTCAGCTTCAGCTTGTAAACGGGCCGCTCTTTTTTCAGATTCGTTGTCAGACTCTTCTACTTCATCATCTTTTGACGCGTGTCTTTCCGCAAGGCCTTCCGCAATTGCCGCTGCAATGTAGTTTGTAACAATCGCAACCGATTTGGTAGCATCGTCGTTTGAAGGAATAGAGAAATCAACCTTATTTGGATCGCAGTTGGTGTCAACCATTCCAAATGTAGTGATGCCTAAACGCTTGGCTTCGGCAAGGGCAATGTGCTCGTGTCCGATATCTACCAAAAACAAAGCTGCAGGGGCACGGCCCAATTGAGCGATACCGCCCAACACTTTCTCCAGTTTGTCTTTATCGCGGGTTAAGGTTAAACGCTCTTTTTTGGTCAGGCTTTCAGCGCTACCGTCGTTCAGCATTTTTTCGATGTTCTGCATCTTCTTAACGCTCTTACGAACAGTGTTAAAGTTTGTAAGCATACCACCTAACCACCGCTCGGTTACAAATGGCATGTTGATTTTGCGCGCTGCTTCGGTAACAATTTCTTTTGCCTGCTTTTTGGTAGCAACAAACATGATCTTCTTACCGCTTTTGGCAATAGATTTCATAGCAGCCGCTGCTTCTTGTAAACCTTCAACAGTTTTGTTGAGGTCTATGATGTGAATACCTTTCTTTTCAGCAAAGATGTAAGGCAACATCTTAGGGTTCCACTTCTTCTTAAGGTGACCAAAGTGTACACCGGCCTCCAAAAGCTGCTGTTGTAGTGAAGTGTTATTTTCCATAATTAATAGGAAGCCTCCCCGGCCCTCCAAAGGAGGGAGTTGAGAAGCAGTTTTATTTTAAAAGTTTACAAATGATATTAAGAACTTACCCAAACTTCCCCCTTTGGGGGATCGAGGGGGCTGGCTGTTATCTCTTACTGAACTGGAAGCTCTTACGGGCTTTTTTCTTACCAGGTTTTTTACGCTCAACACTTCGTGGGTCGCGTTTTAATAAACCGGCAGCTTTTAAAGCAGGGCGCAATTCGGGATCAACCTCCAGCAATGCGCGGGAGATTCCCAATTTAGCAGCTTCAGCCTGTCCTTTTAATCCACCACCTGTAGCGTTGATCTTAACATCAAACTTATCGGCGGCATTTACAGTTTTAAAAGGCTGCTCAACCTGGTTTTGTAAATAAACCAAAGGAAAATAAACCTTGTAATCTTTATCGTTAACGATTATTTGTCCATCGCCCTTGCTAAGGAAAACCCTTGTTACGGCTTCCTTACGGCGACCAACGGCATTTTTTTGCTTTTCCATTTATATATTATTGGGCTTCGACAAGCTCAGTCTGACAATGTCACCCGGAGCATGTCGAAGGATTTTTAAAATTTTAATTCCTTTGGTTGCTGTGCGGTATGAGGATGCTTATCACCGGCATACACAAACAATTTTTTGTACATTTTGCGACCAAGGCGGTTTTTAGGAAGCATGCCTTTTACAGCTCTCTCAACGATCACCTCGGGGCGCCGCCTGATGAGGTCTTTAGCCACTTCTTCTTTTTTACCACCGGGATATCCGGAATAGTTCAGGTAAACTTTTTCATCCATTTTGTTACCCGAAAATTTTACTTTCTCGCAATTGGTTACGATTACGAAATCACCACAGTCCACGTGGGGAGTGTAGTACGCCTTGTTCTTACCTCGAAGAATAGCTGCGATTTTAGCACAAATGCGACCAACGGTTTGATTAGTGCCGTCAACAACGTACCAGTTACGTTGCACGGTAGCCTCGTTCGCAGATTTGGTTGTGAAATGTAGTTTGCTCATTATTTTGTTTTTAATTGAAATTGGCGCTATCCCGCCAACTTATAATACCCCTGTTTATTGGGGCTGCAAAGGTAATAGCAAGAAACTTAGAAAAAAGCCAAAAAGACAAACTATTTTACAACCAACCTTTGTAAAAGACTGATTTTCAATAAAATTTTTGCACAAAAAATTTTACCTTCAAACAATGTACAGGCAAAAAAGCAATCATTTACGTTAAAAATCAACTTTTAAATTAGGTTTAAGATTTATTTTGAGCAAAATGCATTAAGCAATAACCGAAACAATGCAGCGGCCAATCATGTTGTAGTATATATGTGCAGGTCAGTAACCTATAATAGCGGTTCGCTAAACGGATGCGCATCCTTCCCCGCCAATCGGCCAATGGCTGTGGTTGCTTCATACGCATCGCGGTACACCCTGGCACACGAAGTAGGCCACGTTTTAGGCCTAAACCACGTTAGCGATAATAACCGTTTGATGACGGGCCTGGGTACCGACAATATCACCAATCCTCCGCCTGACCTGATCGCAAACGAAATAACCACCATACTGGCAAGTAACCTTACCGTTTAATTTTTAAATTTATTATCATGCCATTTACTAAAGAAGAACTCATAAAAATGATAAACCTGGATGAACCTGACTATGTTGCTATAGTTAGCAAGCTAAGCCAGGATGACATTCCCACCTTGATCGAGCTTTCAAAGCATTCAAATCCTGCCATTGCTACAAAAGCAATTAGCTGTTTGGGATTAATGAAAAGTGATAAGGCCTTAAATGGGATACAAGAAGCCGCAAAACATAGCAATCCCGTCATCAGGGTTGCCGCCGCACATTCCATACGCAATATGGTCAATGTAAGGGGAAGCGTGCAGGTTTTGGAAGGTTTGCTGGATGATGCCGATATAGGCGTAAGAAAATTTGCACTTAAGACAGTGGATGCAGCCAATATTTCTTCTCTCAAAGAAAAAGTAAAGGCAATGAGCCTGAAAGAGGTTAACCCGGATATGAAAACCCTGTCGCAGAAAATTATCCAAAAGCCGTAATATTTGCTGGCCTGAAAAATTTCAAGCCCCAGGATTATCATAGAAGAATAAAGCAAGCTGCATAAATGGCTTGCTTTTTTTTTGAGCTGGTATTGAATTTTCAGTCCCAAGATCAATAAAATCGTTGCTGATTACCTGTCATTCTAATTTGGTACGCCGATCAACGATCATAAAGGTTTCTTTTGCTCAATATTTATAAACCGGCATTGACAGGGATATGGTCCCAAACCATTAATTATCCTAAAAAATTGTAAATAACCTGTTCCTTTAACTTATTTTGATGAAATTTGCATATTCAAACGTAGATCTAAAAGATGTCAACAGTAGCAGAACAGACCTTGCCAACCCTAACAGCCAAAGATTTTGCAACAGACCAGGAAGTAAGATGGTGCCCCGGTTGCGGAGATTACTCCATACTTGCACAAGTTCAAAAAATAATGCCCGGTATTGGCGTACCTAAAGAAAATATAGTGATCATTAGCGGAATTGGCTGCAGCAGCCGTTTTCCATATTACATGAATACTTATGGTATGCATAGTATTCATGGACGTGCGACCGCCGTTGCAAGCGGATTAAAGGCAAGCCGCCCCGAATTGAGTGTATGGATCGTAACCGGCGACGGTGATAGCCTGAGTATTGGGGGAAACCACACGATGCACTTGCTTCGCCGCAACTTCGATGTTAACATCCTGCTGTTCAATAACCAGATATATGGTTTAACAAAGGGGCAATATTCGCCAACCAGTGAAGAAAACAAAGTTACCAAAAGCACTCCTTACGGCAGCATCGACCATCCTTACAACCCGCTGGCCCTGGCCATGGGTGCAGATGCCACTTTTGTTGCCCGCAGCATGGACCGCGATCCAAAACATTTGCAGGCAATGCTTAGCCGCAGTCACCAGCACAAAGGCACTTCCCTGCTTGAAATCTACCAAAACTGCAACATCTTTAATGATGGCGCTTTTGAAATTTTTACTGAGAAAAAATCAAAGGCAAATGAATGTTTGTTTTTGGAACAAGGGAAGCCACTGATTTTTGGTGCAGCTCAGGATAAGGGAATTAAGTTAGACGGATTAAAGCCTGTCGTGGTTGAATTAGGAGCAGACGTTACAGCAGACGACCTTTGGATACACGACGAAAAAGATTTTTATAAAGCCCAAACATTGGTGCGCATGTTTGACGATCCCGCAAAAACAGGCGACAATTTTCCAAGACCCTTTGGTGTATTTTATGCTGCCGAACGTGCCTGTTACGAAGATGTAATGCAAATGCAAATTGATGAGACCATTGCTACAAAAGGCGAGGGAAATCTTGATAAGTTGTTGCGTGGCAGAGAGGTGTGGGAGATTGCAGAATAAATAATTACTCTAACTTTTCTGCAGTAAATGCAGCATCCCAGCTAATTACAGGCAGTTGAATAGTGAGATCACCAGTTGAAAACGCCTGGTTAAAACTTGTTATTTTTTTTAATGTGGCAGGATCATAAAAGGTAATTGAGTAATTGCCTTTTTGCATGCCCGGTATAACCAGTGTTCCATTTTGCTTATCTAAGGTTTCTTTTACCAGTCGCGCTTTCCAGTTGTATTGCTGATTAAGCAGGTAGCCAGCTGCTTTTGATTTTAACTCATTTATTAGTACGTAGGCATTAATATTGGCGCCGGCATTCGAAAAACTGTATTCATTTACCCAAAACCAGTCATTTCCGCTATTCTCAACTTTTATAGTATGCGTGCCCGCAGGTATCGCAAAACGATAGGTTGTGTTCTTAACCACTTTTCTTTCAACGGGTTTTTTACCATCAATCGAAACGGACAAAGCCGGGTATAAAGTTGCATCGCCAACCGAAACAGACAAATAGCCTTTGTTCATAAAATTAACTGCGAATATAACCGGCGTTCTCCATTGTGTGTTTAACAGCTTGCCATATAAGTAAATTCCCAGCCTGTCTTCCGAAGGTGAGATATTACCCAATTGATCTACCATAAATTCCGTATCTGTTTGGGCAAACCAACCTGCATTAGGCCGAATGGATATATCATTTGCACTGCCCCGGATGATTGCCCTGGCTGGCTGATAATTTTCATCTTTTAAAGGTATCCTGCTAACAAAGGCAGCCAATGTTTTAAAGTGATAATAAAGATTTTGAGGATCTATGTAATTGTGCCACCAGTAGGTAAGCGCTGTACCCATAGCTCCGCCCATTACTGACGACCAAAGCACATTATGAAAATAAATTCCATGGGGGTCCAGATTATTAAGGTCAACATTTGCAGGATCAATTCCAAACTCCGCGGTAAGCGTTGGCTTTTTAAACTTGTCCAAATACGCACGGTTTGCCTGCACAATCCTTTTTTCTGGTAATTCAGTTTTTACATAACTATGGGTTTGTGTAAAGTCTATGCCCGGCAGTTTCCAGGTGTTTTCGTTTTCTACCTTAGATGAATAGCTTGTAGTAACCAGGTGATGGTTCACATCAATATTTTTCAGATAAGCACTCATTTCGCCGTTCCATTCAACCACATCTTTTTTATAATTTTTGTAATCTTTAATGCCGTCGGCTTCTATAAATAAATTCCAGGCCATAATGTTTTTTGAATAACCATATCGGGCAACTATATACTTTAGCCTGTTCTTCAAAATAGCCTTTGCCTCATTGTTCTTAAAAAATTCCCCTTGCGTTTGGCAGGGGCCGCCATTTTTAGCGTTATAAGGGTTTTGGCTCCATGGAGGATTTACGGTTGAACTTTCCCCGCCGCTGGTATTTAATCCCAATAACAGGTACAGTTCTTTTTTATCACATTCGTCCAGCAACCAATCAAGATGCGCCGCATTTTGCTGATTGTATTTTTTTAGGCCTCCAAACGCTTTATTATTTAAATCGGTCCATTCAATCCCAAATCCGGCGTATATCATCCAGACATTCATAAGGTTGGCACCGTTTGCCGATAACTTATCCATCCACCTGGTATAATCACTGAATACATTTTCGGCCGGACAATTCACATTTTCGCCAATGACAATAAATTGCTTTCCATTACTATACTGAAGGTAATTGGTCCGGTTCTTACGTATAAAACCTGGGGCCTTATCATCTCTTAAACTAGTAAAATGCCCTTCATCCGATTGCCGTCCATTGTTTAACAGCCAATATTTATAAAGTCCCGTGCTTTGCGGAGCATATCTTATTTTATAAGTTGGTACCCCTGTTTTAACGGCGATATTTGAGGAAAGATCCCGCTTGTAGGGCTCAACATAAAATGCATCAACGGTATCTCGTTTGCCATTGAGCGCTAAAAAAACGGCCTGCAAGCCCATTTCATTATAGTCGTAAGGATTTTTAAAATTTGCAGTCAGTTCAACAGTAAGCTCGAACTTACCATATACCTCAACTTCATGGCTGTTTGCTTTAACGGATTGTATAGATACCTTTTGACCACCAGCAAATAAAGTGTTCAACAAAAATATTAAGAGACAAACCCCCATTCTAAAGGGAAACGCACGTTGATGGAAAATCATAATTGAAAGGAAAAATAACTATTATGTTCAATCAATTGTGCAAAAGGTATCTTAATTGGGCTGGATTAACTTAAAACAATCCTTAATGATGTCAATTTTAAACTCGTTTTCTGTCCGCCTTGGTTCACCATCAACATGAAATGGGGCATGTTTTAAATTACGTATGATTAAAGAGGGAGTCTGAAAGTAAAGGATGTTTTTAGTTGACATATCATCAACCAGTTTTTGCAGCTCGTTGTTGCCTCTAATTTGGCAAAGAATGGCAAATGGCAGTTTGGCTTTATTCATTTTTTGCACTACTACAACATCTAACAAACCGTCGTTTAAACTTGCTTTGGGAGCTATCTTAAAATTGTTTCCAAACTGGTTACTGTTGGCGATCGATATAAAAAATGCATCGGTATAGAACGAAAAATTATTGATGAGGATTTCGAATTGGTAAGGCTGTGCCTTAAAATAATTGACCAGGCTTTGTTGGGTGTAGTTGAATAAACCCCGGGAACCTGTAATGGAAAAGTCGTGTGCTACCTGGGCATCAAAACCAAGGCCGCTTAATGTACAGCTAAACTGGTTATTGATGGTAAATCCATCCACATTTGATGAAGTTCCTGTAAATATCAGATCAAGGGCCTTTAATGGGTGACGTGGAATACCGGCGCAATAAGCCAGGCCATTTCCGCTGCCCATTGGCAAAATACCAAAATCAACTTTAACACCTTGCAATGCACCCACTACCGCATTAACTGTGCCATCGCCGCCAACCATTACTACGTCGGATACTGCCTCCCTTTCTATCTTATCTTTTAAGAAATCATAGTTGCCCACCGAATTAGTGTGTATAATCTCAAACTGTATCTTCTGCTCTCCGGTTTTTCGCTCAATCAGCGCTTCTATTGAATCTTTTTTTGATGTACCGGAAACAGGATTTACCAGGTAAACTATTTTTCTCATTTAATTTCAAATTTATCTCCGGCTGACCTCACTTATAAAATGTCCTCCAAATGTGTAACAATACCTTTTTACTAATTTACCAATTGAAATACCAATAAAAAATGCGTAATGACACGTTTCAGTCATACACAATTCAAAATGTTGCCGCGAATTTTAGCCTGCCATTTTGGGTTTATCCTTATACGATTATTACTGCGGCCTCTTCTTCCATTTTGCTATTTATCAAAACCATCTCATTGTTATATCAACTGATCAATGCCCAAAAATATTCGGCCGATTATTATTTGTCGCCGCCATCATAATCACTATATCGTACAAATGGAGATTTATTATCGAAAATCATTTGAAAATTTGGCAAGAATGGCTTTTTTGCGTGCAATCCGTAAAAATAAAAACCTGGTTAAGAAAAATTTCAAGCTTCAACCGTTTTGGCGGACGAATTTCGGAATTGCCATCTTCTTAAAAAATTTAAACAAAAAAAATTACCATCTAATTAACGCGCTGGCCCAGGTGAACCCACTGCCAAAGGCTGTCAGGCAAACCAGGTCATTTTCCTTTACTCTTCCGGCTTCCCAAGCCTCGCAAAGTGCAATTGGAATACTGGCAGCCGTTGTATTTCCAAACTTCTGAATATTATTAAATACTTTATGATCGGGTAATTTTAGAAAATGCTGAACCATTTGACTGATACGCAAATTTGCCTGGTGCGGAATTAAAAGATCGATATCCGCTGCCTGCAGGTGATTGGCTTTCAGTGCTTCCATTACTACCTCGGGCATTTTTACAACTGCTTTCTTAAA
Organism: Chitinophagales bacterium; assembly: GCA_038204535.1. Classification (GTDB taxonomy): domain Bacteria; phylum Bacteroidota; class Bacteroidia; order Chitinophagales; family Chitinophagaceae; genus Segetibacter. Next base: position 16,395 of record JBBRCW010000006.1, read on the forward strand.
TACCGCCTGTCCATCCATTACCGGAAAATTTTGGGCTTTATCAATCATAGCGTGGCTCATAAATGCCTGGCCCATTTCGGCATCGTCAAAATCGGCGACTGCGCCATTCGTTGCCCAATGGTTTCCATGGGTACCCGGATTGAACATAGCCAATGACTCCGCGTTTTCTCCGTCGCTGTGTAAATGGGTGCTTAAAATACCCTGTTCATTATTGTTCGATCGCTGCAAAACAACAGCTCCCGCACCATCCCCAAAAATAACACTGATGTTACGCCCTCTGGTTGAATAGTCCAGCCCGAACGAATGTTTTTCGCTGCCAATTACCAAAATATTCCGGTACATACCCGTTTTAATAAACTGGTCGGCCACACTAAGGGCATACAAAAATCCGCTACATTGGTTTCTGACATCCAATGCGCCGATCTCCTTCATTTTCATTTGGCGCTGCAGCAATACCCCACACCCCGGAAAAAAATAGTCGGGGCTTAATGTAGCAAAAACAATAAAATCAATATCGGTTGGGGTAATGCCGGCTCTTTCAATCGCCACCCGGCTGGCTTCAATAGCCATGGTGGTAGTAGTTTCAGACAACCGGCCGGCATATCTTCTCTCTTTTATACCAGTTCTCTCCTGAATCCATTCATCACTGGTATCCATTAAACTGGTCAGATCGTTGTTTGTATAAACTTTTTCAGGCACATACATGCCAACACCCGCAATTCTGCTGCGAAACATAACAAGCAATTTTGCAGCTAAAGTAAGTATTTGAAACGGGGCGTGGGGGTTATGTCTAATATAAACTGCCTGCTCTTCCGCACTTAAAAGTTTAAATGAGTATCAAATGCGCTTTTTAGAAGACTCCCTGATGTATAATTTTGGACAAAAACACACTGATTTCGCTTTTTACAGCAGGAATATCTTTTGACAAAATATAAGAACCGAGAACATGGTTTCCGGCATCAGGAATTGCCTTTTCTGTCTTTTGTGATATCGACGTTCCCAATTCATTCATCATTTGCCGTATTGCGGAAACCTTTACCACCGGATCCTGTTGTTTGTCATCCTTATAATAATACAAAGCCAGCACTGGTTGATGAATGTGCGAAAACGTCTCTTTGGTCATAGCGGTTTCAAGGTATTCCTCCAACTGAGCGGCAGCCTCCAGCCTATATTCGTAATTCCAATATTGCTTATATAACGGCGAATTATGTTTAGCCCGGTTATAGTCGGAGCCAACCACCAACCTGGCTATCTGCAGGCCCCATGGGTTATTAATCAACCATGCATTGGGATCGTTGATCTCAATATTGGGAGAAAGCAGCACCAGCGCCGCCACATCATTTGGGTAGTCAGCAGCCAGTTGCAATGCCAGGCTGCCTCCGGTTGAAGTTCCCATAAGAATTACGCTATCGCCCAATTGCTTTCCAATTGCCAGCGCTTGTTTTGCGCTTGCCCATAAATTATCGACGGTAAGGTTTGCCAGTGCATCAGTGGTATCAATTCCATGTTGCGACAAACGCGACAGGTATAAATTACAACCAAACTTTTTAGCGATATCTACATGCACGGGGTTCCCTTCCTCCCTGCTGGCGCTGAACCCATGCAAGTAAACAATGGCATATTTGGTTTTGGTCTTCAGGCTGTCATACCAAACAATTTCCGCCTGGTTCCCCGGTTTTAAGCGATGCGCCTTTTCTCCCGCTTCAACAAACGTTTGCAGCAAAACCGGGCTTGCTGGTATAGCAACCAAGTCTTTTTTATATGTGGGTGTTGCCGGGTGTGGCCCCAAAAAGTAAACGATGACCAGCAGCATTATTATTACCGAAATTATTTTAAGCAGGCGCATGCAAAAGATTTGTTATAAATCAAATATAATGATATACAAATCGTTTTGGTAAGTTAAGCGGGGAGTTTACCATACTGTTTCATCGGCCGGTATTTTTGCCTTCCATGAAATCGGTATAAGCTGCCGAACCAAGCCTGAACCGAAATGGAATTTTTGTGATCTTTTCAATCTGAAGCTCATGGGAACAAAAGAAACCCAGGTTATCAGAATAGAAATTTGCCGGAAGGGGCCTTAATAGCAGGGAGGCTGGTTTGGACAAAAGCGGTAAATTATTATCAACAAAAGCTTTTTTTGAAAAAGAGTGATTAATACCATTTTTCTTATTAAGCAGGTACGCTGTTTTGGAAAGCGTCACTGTGTCCTTTACCGGCTGTGCCGGCAAATGGTACGGGAGACATACAAATAAATTAAGAAACAAACAAATGACCAGTGGGTGCATCGTGCATGGTTTTGTATGTAAATTTACCGCGAAATCGCCGGAAGCCATTTGTTAAAGCTGAAAGCATAGATTTGGAAAAAATAAATCCGGATTACCATTAAGTTCATCCGATAGCCTGGTAACAATGTCGTTAAGTCAATCACTACAGCAAAAACTTTTACAAAAATTATCGCCTCAGCAAATTCAGTTAATGAAATTGCTGCAGGTTCCTACGGCCAATTTAGAAGAGCGGATTAAAGAAGAATTGGAAGAAAACCCGGCATTAGAGGAAAGCGAAGACGGGCTGGACGATTTTAATAGTGACCCGGTTGATGAATTTGACAGCAGCAACGACGAGGATTTTGAAAAGGAAGGAGCAGTAGACGAATATGAAAACCTTGACCTGAGTGAATATGTAAACGATGGCGACGACGAGATAGGAGATTATAAGCTTCGCGATGAGAACTACCCGGAAATGGATGAAGGAAAAGTGATACCCATACGGGTGGAAACCAGTTTTTATGAAATGCTCATTACCCAATTGGGTATGATGAAACTGGATGACCGCTCCCATAAAATTGCCGAACAAATTGTTGGCAGTATTGACGACGACGGTTACCTGCGCAGAGAAATGACTTCCATTTCGGATGATCTTGCTTTTCGGCAAAACATTATAGCCACCGAGGCCGAGATCAAAAAACTGATCAAACAAATTCAGCAATTCGATCCGCCGGGCATTTGCGCCAGGAATTTGCAGGAGTGCCTTTTGTTACAGCTTAAACGCAAACTGGCAGAAGGCAAGGAAGTTGTGCAGGCCATGCTGGTTATTGAAAAATACTTTGATGAGTTTACCAAAAAACACTACGAAAAAATACAGCGGGGCTTAGGTATTGACGACGAAGAATTAAAAAAGGTCATCAATCAGATCATTAAACTAAACCCGAAACCCGGCGGAAATATTGGCGAAACCAACAAAGCCGAAAGTTATGTAATACCAGATTTTTTCATTTTTAACAACGCCGGCAGCCTTGAGCTGACGTTAAACAGTAAGAACGCCCCCGATCTTCGCATAAGCGAAGGCTATCGCGATATGATGAAGGATTACGAAAGAGGGGCGAAGAAAGACAAAAGGCAGAAAGAAGCAGTTCTGTTCATCAAACAAAAAATCGACTCGGCCAAGTGGTTTATTGATATGATTAAACAGCGGCAGCAAACGCTGATGGGTACCATGCAAAGCATCATGAATTACCAAAATGAGTTCTTTTTAACCGGTGATGAAACCACGCTGAAGCCGATGATACTTAAAGACATTGCCGAACTAACAGGGTTGGATATAAGTACAGTAAGCCGTGTGGCCAACAGCAAGTTTGTGCAAACCGAATTTGGCTCTTACCGGCTAAAATTCTTTTTCAGCGAATCGCTCAGTACCGATAGCGGCGAAGAAGTTAGCACACGCGAAGTAAAAAAGATACTCAATAATATAATAGATGCTGAAGACAAGCACAAACCTTTAAGCGACGAACAATTAACGGAAATGCTGCAGGAAAAAGGCTACAACATTGCCCGGCGAACGGTTGCCAAATACCGCGAACAATTAAACCTTCCGGTTGCACGATTGAGAAAAGAATTGTAAAATACCTGCGTACAACTGACAAGATGAATACTGAAATTTCTTATCCATACCCGCAGCCCTGGCCATTAAAATGGGCAGCCAGGTTTCTTTCTTATATTTTTCATCCGCTTTTTATACCTGTTTATATAAGCGCTTATTTAATTTATGGATACCCATATGCGTTTGCAGCGCTGCAGGATGACCAAAAGATGCTGCGCCTTATTTCGCTTTTTGTCATTACCTGCTTTTTTCCGGCGGTGACCGTTTTCTTATTATGGCGCCTTAAATTCGCCGACTCTATTTTGCTTGGAACGCAAAAAGAAAGGATCATACCTTATGTGGCCAGTATTATATTTTATTGGTGGGCATTTTACGTAAGCCGTACCCTGCCCGGTTCGCCAGCCATTCTTACTTATTTTTTACTGGGACTTTTTTTATCGGTGTCGGCGGCGCTAATGGCTAATAATTATTTTAAGATAAGTATGCACGGCCTGGGTGTTGGCGGCGCAGTTACTTACTTTCTTTTGTTAGGTATCGTTTCACCTGAACCAATTGGGTTAATAATGGCCGCTGTTACGATTGCCGGTGGCCTGGTTTGTACTGCCAGGTTAATTGTAAGTGACCACCACCCCATGGAAATCTATTGGGGTGTTTTTATTGGAGCGCTCAGCCAGCTTATTGGTTTTTGGGTGGTTATGTAGTTTTTTGGAGGAGGGCCGTTTATAGCAAATCAGCCGCGTTGGCGCGGTATGCAGGCGTTATAGTTTGTAATTCGTACCAAGCCTGATAGCTGAAAGAGTCTGCATGAAGACCGAAAGCGTCTTGATATTTGAACTTCAAATTAATTGAGCAACAATTACACCTCCCTTTGTCCAATACACCCGCTTGGCCGAAATCATATTATTTCATTTACTTTTACGCACTAACAAATAGACAATATGCTGCATTCAATGACGGGTTTTGGCAGAGCCGAACAGGCCGTAGGAGATAAAGTTTTTTTAGTAGAGATCAAATCGCTTAATGGTAAACAATTTGACATGCGCATTTTGGTTCCTTCATTGCTAAAACCATACGAGCTGGATATACGCAAACTTATACAGGATAAATTACAGCGGGGCAGTGTGGAATGTAACATTTTTATAAAGCAAAACGGCACCGCAAAACCCGTTACCATCAGCAAAGAACTGGCAAAAGCTTACTACCAGCCCATTGCAGAATTATGCGCCGAGTTAAACCTGGATTCCGGCAGTATATTGAGCACCTTACTAAAGCTGCCCGAAGTAATTACACCCAGCAACGAAATGCTTTCGTCCGAAGATTATAAAAGTTTTGAAGTGGTGCTGCAAAATGCCATTGGCATGCTGAAAACACACCGGGCCGAAGAAGGAAAGTCGATACAGAACGACCTGCTGCTGCGCATTGAAAATATTCTGATCCAGCAAGACATCATTTCAAAACTGGAGCCGCAGCGCCAGCAAAAAATTCGCGATGGCTTACGAAAAGTATTGGAAGACAATGTAGGTAAAGACAATTACGACCCCAACCGGCTTGAGCAGGAGCTGATCTATTATATTGAAAAGATAGACATTAGCGAAGAACAGGTTCGGCTGCGCAATCACTGCGATTATTTCAGGTCTATTTTAAGCGAGCCCGACGAAAGCAAAGGCAAGAAACTATCTTTTATTATGCAGGAGATAGGCCGCGAGATTAACACCACCGGCTCAAAAGCTTATGACAGCCACATTCAAAAAAGCGTCATTCTCATGAAAGACGAACTGGAGAAAGCAAAAGAACAGGTCTTAAATGCTTTATAGAAGGGCATACGTTTGTAACTTTAGGCAAGTACCTAAAAACATATCTTTATAAAAAACACACGCTTGAATAAGTATTGGCTCATCATTTTTTTATCGGCTGCTATTTCGTGCAACACCATCGATGTTTATGAAAAAACAAAAATGTTTTCATCGCATAGCTGGCCCGAATCAGAAAAACCCTCTTTTCAATTTAACATAAAAGATACTTCAGCGCTGTATAATATTTACCTGGTTTTTCGTCACCAGGATTCTTACAGGTATAATAATGTTTGGATCAATCTTAATATGAGGGGGCCATCAGACACGCTGCAGGTGCGCCGCGAATTTATTTTATCGAATAATCTGCAAGGATGGCTGGGCAGCGGTATGGACGATATTTTTGAACACCGCATTCCTTTTAACAGCAAACCTGCGGCACTTAAAATGGGCACCTATACTTTTACTCTTCAGCAGGCCATGCGCGAAGATCCTTTAGAGCACGTGCTGAATGCAGGTATTCGGGTTGAAAAGGTTAAACAAATGCAATGAAGAGGCTGACATCAAGTAAGCTGGCTTTAATTACCCTGGTTTATTGGGTGTTACTGGTTTATATAGTAGCGGCGCTGGTATTTTGGTTTATATCGCTTACCAACCAAAACCAAACCATGGCCGATCTGCTGATCAACGAATTAAAAAAAGACGATCCTGCATACCGTTCTCAGGTTGAGAATATTTTAAATGCCAGGGGCCGTAAAACCACCCAATACGTGGGCGAAGGAATTACCTTTTTGGCGCTGATTTTATTGGGGGCAGTATTTGTTTACCGTGCAACCCGGCGGCAGTTAAAACTTTCGCAGCAACAACAAAATTTTATGATGGCGGTAACCCACGAACTAAAGACCCCCATTGCGGTTACGCAGTTAAACCTGGAAACTTTACAAAAAAGAAAGCTGGAAGAAGCTCAGCAGCAAAAATTAATTTCGAATACTTTACAGGAAGCAAACCGCCTGAATACGCTTTGCAATAATATTTTATTGGCCAGCCAGTTGGATGCGGGGGCTTACAAAGTTTTAGTAAGCGAAGTAGATTTGAGCGAATTGGTGCAAACCGGCACCAGCGAGTTTATAAATCGCTTTCCGCAACGAATTATTGAAACTGACATACAGCAGGCAATAACCATCAACGGAGAACAATTGCTGTTGCAGATGCTGCTGAATAATTTAGTAGATAATGCTATAAAATATACCCCGAAAACCAGGAAAATAGGTGTAAGCCTTTATCGGCAAAACGGTAAGATCGTTTTATCTGTGCAGGATAATGGGCCGGGCATTGCCAAAGAAGAAAAGAAAAAGGTATTTGAAAAATTTTACCGGGTGGGCAATGAAAGCACACGAACCGCAAAAGGAAGCGGATTAGGTTTATTTCTTTGCAAAAAAATTGCCGAAGACCATCGCGCCCAAATAAAGGTGACCGATAACCAGCCGGAAGGGTCGATATTTACCGTTGAATTTAAAAGCTGATCATTATGCTGAAAGAAAACAGCAAGGCAAATATTTTATTGGTTGAAGATGAAGAGAACCTTCATGAAGCGCTTAAGCTAAACCTTGAGCTGGAAGGCTATGAGATCACGTCTGCATACGACGGTAATGAAGCCATTAAAGCAATCAAGGATGAATATTTTGACCTGATTATTATGGATGTAATGTTGCCGGGCATTGATGGGATAAGTGTAACCGAAAACGTTCGCCTTCAGAATAACGAAGTGCCCATATTAATATTGAGCGCCCGAACCACCAGCGCCGACCGGGTGCTGGGCCTAAAAAAAGGCGCCGACGATTACATGGCCAAACCCTTTAACCTGGAAGAGCTGCTGTTAAGAGTTGATAAGCTGATACTCAAAAACAAAAAATTACTCGATAAAGAAACGGTTGGCGACACCTATGAGTTTGGAAATAATAAAATAGACTTTAAAGCACAGGAAGCCATTTGCTGGAACAAAGATCATATTCAGTTAAGTAAGAAAGAAGCTATGCTGCTAAAATTGCTTATTGAAAATAAAAATGAAGTGGTTACCCGCGAAAAAATTCTGCAATCCGTTTGGGGTTACAATGTGTACCCCACCACCCGCACCATTGATAACTTTATTCTGAACTTTAGAAAATATTTTGAGCAGGACAGCCGCAATCCTAAGTATTTTCATTCGGTGCGAAGCGTAGGATATAAATACACCTCCGTTTAAAGTGAAGGACAGAACCTGCATTACGAAAGATCTAGGCACCGCCGGTACATACAACCTGCCATCTTTTATTTTGCTCCTGCAAGTATTTGAACACTATCAATAAAACGGTCAATTATCTCTGTGTTGTAAGCAGGCATTGAAAGCCGATCGAAACAAGACCTGTGCATTACCTGCAGGCATACATTGTAACGGTTCACGTATTCTTCGGCAGACATGTTTTCCATAAAATGAAGCAAATCGTCATTGGTTGAAAATTCAGAAGCTTCAATAAAAGAATTGCGCGGAAATGTTTCGTAAACAGCGGTGCCCAGGCCAAAATAAACTGGCAGGCAACCCGCAGCAATAGCATGCCATAGCTTTTCGGTACAGTAAAAGGCAAAGGCTGTATTCTCAAAACAGATGTTGTAGCGGTATTCTTTCATCAGCGCAATCTTTCTCGTCCACCACTCTGTTTCTTTGTTTTCATAGCCCGATGCTTCCAGTATCGTATAGTCTCCGGGCCAGTTGTTGCCCACTATATCCGTCTTACCACAATCGTGCAGGTAAATAGCCAGTTGCTGCCGTTTGGCAAAAAGGTCAATGTTTTTACCATCATAAAACAAGGCAGCACTGGCAGGATCCCGATAACCAAAAACGCATATACAGAACTTGTTTTTACGGTTAAAATCATCGGTCGTGACAGGAACGCCCGGTGGCGCCTTCAGATCAATACCAAGGTCAACTGCAAAATTATTGTGATAAGAACCCAGGAAATTCAGGTTATGAAAAAAAACATCTCCGCTATACACATTCATGATACGGCAGTTCGCGTCTTCAAAATGTTCAAAGGTTTTATCAAACCGTGGCTCATTGGTCCAGGTAATAAATTTTTTAAAGGGCATCAATTTCCTCATCCAGCTAAAAGATCTTATTTCGGATGATACAGCGCATATGATATCGGCGGCTAAAAGACAATTGGTGTAAACCAATCCGCGGCTTTTTAAATATTGCGTTGCAAATTCATTGGTAAAAGGAGAGCGGATCGTTCTCTTAACGATATAAATTTTAATCATAACAACTAGAGGTAGAGAGTAATCTGAGTCTTTAACTTACTGCTGAAACATTGGTTTGGTTCTGCAATGGTTCAATTTAAATTTTTTATCACCACGTTGACACTCCCAGTCCCGCCAAATTTCATTATTCGTTGGTTTGCAAATTTTATTTACCTGTTATATAGCTTCGTCAAAAACAATAAATGCTTTTCAGCTTCGCCATCCAGCACCCGCGGCAGCAGTCGCCACGACCAATTGTTCTGACTGGTGGAGGGTTTATTCATTCTTGCATTTTCATCAAGCCCCAATATGTCCTGTATGGGTAGGATGGCGATCTTTGCCACTGAGCCCAGCGCAAGCCGGTTCATCATTTCGTTTATGTTTTCTTCTGTCAACGGGTAGCCCGCATATTTTTCAAGGTTATCCTTTTCGGTCACCGTTGCATCTTTTCGGTACCAGCCTTTGGTGGTATTGTTATCATGAGTACCAGTGTATACCAAAAAATTCTCACTGTAGTTGTGAGGTATGTATGGATTGCCGGGCATTCCACCGCCAAAGGCAAATTGCAGCACCTTCATACCAGGCATTTTATACTGGTCGCGCAGTGCATAAACCGGTTCATTTATATCGCCCAGGTCTTCTGCTACAAAAGGCAGATCGCCCAATCGTTTTTTTACTTCCCTGAAAAAATCACTTCCCGGGCCGGGCTGCCATTTGCCATTACGGGCAGTTTTTTCTCCGGCAGGCACCTGCCAATAGTCGGCGAATGCCCTAAAATGGTCGAGCCTCAAAAGATCGAATAGTTCGGTATTTTTTCTGAGCCTGTTTATCCACCATTCATATTTATTCTCCTTTAAAACATCCCATTTAAAAACGGGCATGCCCCAAAGCTGGCCATCGGCACTAAAATGGTCGGGTGGCACGCCGGCCACATGTATCAATTTCCCTTCTTCATCCAAACTAAAAATACCGGGTTTAGCCCAAACATCGGCGCTATCGTAACTCGCGTAAATAGGCAGGTCGCCAAACATTTCAATACCCTGCCGGTTACAATGCGACTTCAGCTTTTTCCATTGCTGCAGAAAAATAAATTGCAGCCATTTTATCTGTAAGATGTTGTCTTCGTGTTCGTAACCCAATTGCACAAGGGCATCACTATCGCGCAGGCGATATTGTTCGGGCCATTGAAACCATGCCTGCCCTTTGTTTAATTGTTTTAAAACTATGTAAAGCGCAAAGTCGTGCAGCCATGCATTCTCCTGTTTACAAAATGCTTCAAAAGATTGTCTTAAGGTGTGTTCGGGTTGGCTGCTGAACACTTTCCACGCTTTATCAAAAAGGCTGGACTTTGTTTTTTCGGCCATAGTAAAATTCACTTTACTCACACTGGCCATCCGGCTCCTCATGACTTCTTCTTCCGTTAAAAAGCCGTCTTTGGCTAACAGGTCAGGACTAATTAAAAGGGTATTGCCCGCCATGCTGCAAATAGAGCTGTAGGGCGAATGGCCCTGCCCCTGTTCAGTGGGATTGAGCGGTAATATCTGCCAGTATTTTTGCCCGGCCTTATTTAAAAAATCAGCAAACCGGTAAGCTTCCGGCCCCATATCACCAATGCCAAAAGCCGATGGTAATGATGTTATGTGCATCAGTATTCCGGCAGCTCTTTCTTTTTTACGTACCTCTTCAATTTTATAGATCGCCAAAGGTATTTCGGTAAAAACACCTTGTATCGAGATTTCTTTACTAAAGGGCGCCTTTTGACCCGACATCAAATTTGTAACGTCGCCCTGTACATTTGCCGGCATCAATATTCGGGTGTCTTGCCAGTCTATGCACAGCACGTCTTTTTGCCGGGCTGCACAAAGAGCCGCCAGGTGCAATGGCGCTATTATTACAATCGTTACTTCTTTAAACCTGCGTGCAAAAGCAATAATGTGTTCTTTGTATTCCCCCTCCACCGGCAGAGATACATATTCCCCTTTTGTAAATACTTCGGTATGCTGTTTTCTTAAATTGAATAAAAGGTGGGTAAGCCATAATTTAATTTTGCCGTTAAAACGGTCACTCCACAAATCGGCCATTGCCTGCCTTGCATCCTTTGAATATTCATTTTCAATATCGTTCAACCACAACCGCATTTTCGCATAATCAACCGGGCGGCGATTGTCGGGGTCAACCATACTAAGGTCCCACAATTCGGTTCCCTGGTAAGTATCTGGTACGCCCGGCGAAGTAAACCGCAACATCACCTGCACCAGGGAATTAACCACACCATGTTCAGCCACTTTATAATGAAATTCGCTAAAGCTTTTAAAGAAAGGCTTACGCTTATCTAATAACAATACTGCAAAACTCTTTACGGCATTCTCGTAGGTCTCATTAGGTGTTGCCCAGTTGCTATTGGTTTTTGCTTCGCGAAGTGCCTTTTGCAGGTATTCTTCCAGTCGATTGATCAAGTCATCTTCTTTCTGACCCGGCATGGCATAAACACCCATCAGTGTTTGATAAATAAAATACTCATCATTATCATCGGGTGCCCCGTCAACCTTGAGCGCGGCATTCATTTGCCGCCATTCATCCACTTTTGCAAACCACTCTTCGGGTATATCGGTCAGCACATTCAACCTGGCCCGCACATCTTCTCCTCTCTTAGTATCATGGGTACTGGTGCAGTTGATAGATAAAGGCCAGTCGCGTTTGCGAACAATCATCTTATCATGATATTCTTTGACTGTAATTCCAAATGCCTCCGGCGAATCGCCTACCTCATTATGTCCAATAAAACGATTGAACGTGTACATCAATGTATCTTCTACCCCTTTGGCCATTAATGGACCAGTAAACTGCATTAATCGCTGATAGAACCGTAACGCCCCTTCATTATAATATTCCACTTTTTTAAGGGGCCTAACCAGCAAAGCATTTTCGAGCAAGTCAATCGCTTTACTTTCACCAGGCTTATTTTGCCTTATGTTATCCAAAATATCTTTTACTGAAAGCGCCTCCTGGCTGGTTAACGGCATTTGATTACCATAATAGCGATATACAGGGCATTCAATTAAAAAATCGCCTATTGCCAGGTTCAATTCGTCGGGCTTCAGCGTTTGAATTTCTTCTTCAGATGCAAGGTTCAGACTCTTGAATAAGCCAGAAAGATTGTCCAGTTCGCCGCCCATATTTTCGGACAGTATCAATGCCTTCTTTTCCTTTATTTGCTGATGGATGGAGGTATCGTCGCCAGTCAATTGCTGGTACCAGGCTGTAAATTTTTCCCTGCTCTTGTTATTGGTCAGCAAATTATTAACCGTTCCCAAAAAATCGTAACCCGAGTTGCCCTGTATCGGCCAATCCTTTACCAGGTGCTCGCCGGGCTCCAGTATTTTCTCCACCACAATATAAGTTTCGTCTCCGGCCAGTTTACGCAATTGCTGCAGGTAAGCAGTGGGGTCATATAAACCGTCAATATGATCAATTCGCAATCCCTGCATTATTCCATCCGCTACCAGTTGTTGTATGAATTGGTGGTAGTGTTCAAAAACTTCTTTGTCCTGAATGTTTAGAGCGATCAATCCGTTTACCGTAAAAAACCGCCTGAAATTTATACGAGTATCTGTACGCTGCCAATAACTTAGCTGATAGTGTTGGCTGGCAGCAAGCTGGGTTATCTGCCCGTTATCCAGGTTGATCTTTTCGATGCTTGCCGTAACCAAAGTTCTGAATGCTTCGTTTTTCATCAGCGACGAAAATTGAAGCAGGAACTCGTCCCACTCCAGGCGGTACACTTTTGCATCTTCCACCTGCCGCAGCGAATGCAGCGCTTCGATCAGCGTTTTAATGGCATTATTTTCTCCCTCGCAATCCTGCAGCACTTTTAAATAGGAAAGGCTACTCAGGGGATAATGACTATCGAAATAATTAAAAACCAAACGCTGATCCTGGTAGTCGATCTGCAATTCTTTCTTCTCTATCACTTCAGATAAAGGATCGCCCAAAAAAGGAACCATCATCTTTCCGTGAAAGATTTTGCCCGTCCACGATACATCAAAAAAAGAAGCATATAGCGACTTCTGTCCTTTTTCCAACACATCCATTAACCATGGATTGGCCGGGTGAAATGCCATATGATTGGGAACAATATCCTGTAGCCACCCAATATTTTCCTGCTTCAATTTTTTATGGATGGATTGCAGCTGATCCCTGGTTCCGATCTCCGGATCTATCTTGTGCGGATCCAATCCATCGTATCCATGCGTGCTGCCGGGGGTGGATTGAAAAATAGGAGAAGAATAGATGGTTCTAACACCTAACCTTTGCAGGTAAGGCAGCATGTTTTCAAAATCGGTGAATGAAAAATCTTTATTAAACTGTAATCTATAGGTGGCTACAGGGTTGTACATAGCGTTTGATTGAATGTTTTGGGGAGGCCGCAAGGCGCTCCTTTGGTTTTATAAATTGAAGGCCTTTCGGTACTAAAACCGCTAAAAAAAGCACTTCCAAAGTTTTGCTTAAAAAATAGATGCCAACGGTTTTAGACTCTTTTGTAGATGACAATTGATTCAGGCTGGATGGCTATCTTTTCCCCGGTTAACGTTGCTAAAGCCGTTTCGCCCGGTCCATTCCACTGAACCGCCGCCGAATCTACCAGCTTTATATAATGCCCTCCTTCGCTTGCCGGTTCAAATCTTTGCGGCTGTTTAGAAAAGTTCATCATGCAAATCAACTTATTATTTGCTGATCCCCTCTCTAAAATCAGCAATTGCTGTTCTTTCTCTACCTCTGCTTTTACCAGCTTTCGGTCTAATAAATGTAAGGCAGGCTCGCTTTTGCGGGTTTCAATTAAGAATTTGTAATAATTAAACAAAGCCTTATGTGGCTGTTGTTCCAGCAATTGCCACTGTAGTTTCGATTGTTCAAAAGTCTCTATTGCATTGGGATCCGGGGCTTCACCTTCCCCATGAAACGACGCAAATTCCCTTCTTCTTCCCTCGCGGACAGCTTTGGCCAGCGCTTCATCGGTATGGCTTACGAAATATAGAAAAGGGTTTGTTTCGCCGTATTCTTCCCCCATGAAAAGCATAGGCAAAAACGGGCTGCAAAAAACCGCACCGGCCATTAACTTTTGCATTTCAAAACTTACCAACTGGCTGGTTCGTTCGCCCAGCATGCGGTTACCTACCTGGTCGTGGTTTTGAGAGAACACGATAAACTGGTTACCGGGGTTCCCGGAGGCTTTTACCCCAAACATTTTTTTTCGGTGGGGCGAATACATGCCATCGTACACATAGGCATCCATGTACGATTTTGCCAGGTGATGCAAACCGTTAAAATCTTCGTAATACCCGGTTTGCTCATTACCCGATGCCACCCGCAGCGCATGATGAAATTCATCAACCCACTGCGCATCCAAACCATAACCGCATTTATTAATTGGATTGATAAACCGGGTATCATTCAAATCCATTTCAACAATCAGGTAATGCCTTCTGCCCGAGGCCTGCATCAATAGGTCAACCTGTTCTTTAATTTCTTTTAACAGATGTTTGGGGCTAAGGTCTTTAATTGCATGCACCGCATCTAACCTAAGCGCATCAATATGAAAATCTCTGAACCACATCAGCGCATTTTCAATAAAATATTCCCGGACACCATCGCACCAGCCATCGTCGAAGTTGATGGCCTTGCCCCAGGGGGTGTTATATTTATCTGTAAAGTAATGTCCGAAAATATCCAGGTAGTTGCCTTCAGGCCCCAGGTGGTTATACACCACATCTAAAATAACCCCCATTCCGTTTTGATGGCATTTATCGACCAAATGCTGCAATGCCGCTGGTCCGCCATACGAATTTTGTACCGCAAAGGGAAAAACACCATCATATCCCCAATTTCTGTTACCCGGAAACTGCGCTATTGGCATTATCTCAATTGCATTAATGCCCAATTTTTTCAGGTAGGCAAGTTTTTCTTCGAGTCCTTTGAAATCGCCCCGGCTGCTAAAGGTCCCCACATGCAGCTCGTAAAGAATGTATTTCTCCTGGTCAATATTCTTCCAGTGGTTGTCGGTCCAGTTATATGCGGCAAGGTCAATCGCTTCGGAAGCATGGTGCACTCCATCGGGTTGCGAAAGGGATGCAGGATCTGGCCAGGCATCTTTCTGATCTAATAAAAACTTATACCGGTCGCCTGGCTTAATATCGTTCGTTTGTATAAACCAAAAACCTTGGGTTTTTTTTTGAAGGGCAATTTCGGCCTGTTTGTTTTCAATTACGATTGAAACTGCCGTGCATTTTGGTGCCCAGAGCCTTACCTCAGCACTGCCTGAACTATTAAAATTTACTCCTGTCTTTCTGCTCATCTATTGTTCCTGCTTTAAAATAATAATAGAACGGCCCTCAACTAAAAGTTTGTCGTGTGCCTTGTATTTTCCCTGCTCTATTTCCTCGGGGTGGTTGCCCGTGTTTAACACAATGGTCCATTTTTTCCCATACTTTTTTATAGGCAGCGTAAATTTCATAGAATCATGAAAGGCATTAAAGATCATATAGAAACTGTCATCGATAACCGGCTCGCCGCGCGGACCCAGTGAGTGTATCCCTTTTCCGTTTAAATAAACTCCCAAAGATTTGGCAAAATCCTCGTTCCAGTTATGATCATTCATTTCGTGTCCGCCGGGCATAAACCAGGCAATATCTTCCATACCCTCGCCTTTAATTGGCAACCCTTTAAACCAGTTTCGCCGTCTGAATACGGGGTGAAGATTTCTAAACTGTATGAGATTGCGGGTAAACTCTAACAAGTCCTCATCAGCGTTCTCCCAATTTAGCCACGATATTTCATTGTCCTGGCAATAGGCATTGTTATTACCGCCCTGCGTTCTGCCGAATTCATCGCCGGCAACCAGCATGGGCACACCCTGCGATAAAAATAAAGTGGTTAAAAAATTTCGCACCTGTTTTTCGCGCAGCAGGTTAATTTCAATATCGTCCGTCGGCCCTTCGGCACCCATATTCCACGACCGGTTGTGATTTTCGCCGTCGCGGTTGCCTTCTTTATTCGCGTCGTTATGTTTGTCGTTGTAACTAACCATGTCCTTTAACGTAAAGCCATCGTGAGCGGTAATAAAATTCACGCTGGCGGTAGGATGGCGGTTATCGCCCTCATACAAATCGGGGCTTCCCGTAAATCGAAAAGCGAATTCGCCTACACCGCTCTCCACTCCCCGCCAATAATCGCGAATAGTATCGCGGTATTTTCCGTTCCATTCTGCCCATCCCGGCGGAAAACGCCCCACCTGGTAGCCGCCTTCACCAATATCCCACGGCTCAGCGATTAATTTAACCTGCGATATAACAGGGTCCTGGTGTATAATATCGAAAAATGAACCTAACCTGTCCACTTCATGTAATTCTCTTGCAAGCGTAGCAGCGAGGTCGAACCTAAACCCATCCACATGCATTTCGATAATCCAGTAGCGAAGGCTGTCCATTATCAACCGAAGCACGTTGGGCATCATTACATTTAGCGTGTTACCCGTGCCGGTATAATCCATATAATACCGTTTGTTATCGGTTAACCGATAATAACTCGCATTATCTATCCCTCTAAAAGAAACGGTGGGCCCCATTTGGTTTCCTTCGCCGGTATGATTGTACACTACATCCAGAATGACCTCAATACCTTCTTTATGAAAGGTTTTTACCATTTGCTTGAACTCGGTAACCTGTTGGCCTAACGTGCCCGAACTGCTGTAGCGAACATCGGGGGCAAAAAAACCAATCGAATTGTAGCCCCAATAATTGGTTAGGTCGTGTTCCTTTAAGTGCCGGTCTATTAAAAAATGATGAACTGGCATTAGCTCAATGGCCGTAATGCCTAACTTTTTTAAATATTCGATACAAACCGGATGCGCAAGCGCTGCATAGGAGCCTCTTATTTCTTCGGGTATACCAGGATGCAGTTTGGTAAATCCCTTTACCTGGGTTTCGTAAATAATGGTTTTATGATAAGGAATGTTGGGAAGTTTGTCATCTTCCCAGTCGAAAGACGGGTCTATAACAACGGATTTGGGGATAAATGGGCCACTATCAAGTTCACTAAAACTTACATCGCCTTCAGGATCGCCAACCTTGTATCCAAACAAAGCGTCGTGCCACTGAATAGGGCCGGAAATTGCTTTCGCATATGGGTCAAGCAATAATTTATGCGGATTAAACCGATGACCATTATGGGGATCATAGGGCCCAAAAACCCGGTACCCATATAACTGGCCGGGTTTCAACTCTGGTACATAAGCATGCCAAACATAGTGCGACCTTTCCTTCATTCTTATTTTAACCGATTCGGTCTCGCTGTCGGGCGTTTGAAAAAGACAGAGATCTACCCCGTCTGCATTTTCGGCGTATAGGGCAAAATTCACCCCATCTCCATCAAAAGTTGCCCCTAATGGGTAAGGATTTCCGGGATAAACTGTTGTAATCATAAATTTTATTAAACTTGTAATCTAAAATCCGTACCACCACCCCGTTTGTTTACTTTATGGGTGACCTTTACCTCATTCTTACACTTACCAAAAATTTATCGCTTTCCTTTCCTGTTTTATATACTTTTTAATAAAAGCCAAAATGTTTTTAATAATATCACCCCATTGACTGGCTTTTATCTGTCCAACTGATATGTCAGGCAATATCCTGAGCAATTATTCGCTAATATTATTAGTCTGGTAAAATATTTGTAATGCAAACAAATATGCCATCGGCTTGTAAAGTTATTTTATGTGCAATTGGTGTTGAGAATAAGCGTAAAACAAACATTTATTCTCACTTTGAAAATTTTTTTATAATTTTTGACTTTACAAATACACTAAATATTCAAATAAAAGGAAGTAATTATAAAATTTAGCGATGGGAAGTAGACTTTTTGATTGTAAGTGCGTCTATTTATTAGTTGAATTTGATAAAAAGGTGTTTATCATTAAAATTCAAAAACGTTTAAGTAGGAAATTAAAGTTTAGAAAAGTGGTCTTTTATCTATAAGACTATAAAGAATTTTTTTATGAACTGGTACGAAGAGGATGTAAAGTCCGCCGTTTTAAGGCGGGAAAATTGTATGTATAGGCCGGAATCCATTTTTTATGGCAGCTCGACTTTTACTTTATGGCCAAATTTCTTTGAAGATTTTAAAGAATACAAACCTGTTAACCTGGCATTTGGCGGCTCTACCATGATTGCCTGTATTAATTTTTTTGATCGGATCGTTGCTCCTATGCACGATGTTTCAAGATTTGTTTTATATGCCGGAGACAACGATTTGGGCGATGGCAGCAGCCCTACACAGGTTTTTAATAATTTTCTTATTTTAAAAAATCTTGTCCGGAATCACTTTGGTGATATCCCGTTTTATTTTATCTCTATCAAACCCAGTATCAGAAGATTCGATATTATTGATAAAATAAGGCAAACCAATCTTTTGGTAAAAAATGAAATTTTAAGCCAAAATGGCAACGACTTTTATATCGATATTTTTCCTTTGATGATAGATCAGAAAGGCTATCCGCAAAAAAAGTATTTTGTAGCCGATGGTTTGCATTTAAACGATAATGGATACACCCTTTGGAAGAAATCTATTCTGGACAACCTGGTATTGTCTAACCAATACATGCATTTGGCCCCGGTACAGTCTAACAAATAGTACATGGGGTTTTTAATTTTGCTGCAAACATATTGGCAGACAAAGATTTAATAAATACTCTTATTAAAACTGTTGCTGACACTGAAATACATTGGTGATTTTGAAAAATGGAACAGATAAAATGAACATTGGCATCGGCGCGCTGCCCGCTGCTATTACCTCAAGCGGCATTTTTACTGCGGAGCAGATTAATTTATTGGCTTCTGTTACAAAAATACCCACCGTTGATCCATCTTTTTACGACGATCGTCTGAAAAACATTTTTCAATACTACTCCCTAACCCCCGATGAAATGGAAATTGAGCTGCATGTATATGCCGCTCATTTGTTAGACCAGCAAAAAATTAATGAAGCCTGGCAAGTGCTCATTTCAATGATGTAGTTCCTTTAACAATATACCCCAGGTGCACCTTACCGAGCAAAAAGGGACCTCCTGCGAAGAGAAAAACCAACTCCGATTTCATTAGGCAATACTAAGGCCAGAGGTAGCAAAGGAAATAGAAGAAGCTAAAAAAGGCGTTATAAGTACCAAAAGATAACTTTATTTATTAGTATGATATAACTTTCAAAACCATCATTCTGTACACTTTTATGCTAAACAATATGCGCCCTTTAGTAATTATACTCTTACTTACAATTATGAGCCTTGCGGCCATTGCTCAACAATCTACCCGATGGTACAAGGGCAATACCCATACGCATAGCTTATGGAGCGACGGGGACGATTTTCCCGAGCTTATTTTGGATTGGTACAAAACCAGGGGCTATGATTTCATTGCCCTATCGGACCACAATATTCTGGCCGATAAAGAATTCTGGAAAGAAATACCTGCCCACCCTTTCCGGCAGCATCGTTTCAAAGAATACCTGGCCAAGTACGGCGACCAGTGGGTCAATTACAAGACCGACTCTGCCGGGCGCATTTCGGTGAAGTTAAAAACGCTGGAAGAATTTCGTCCCCTGTTCGAGGAAAAAGGCAAATTCCTAATATTTAAAGCCGAGGAGGTGACTGACAAATTTGAGGACAAGCCCATTCACATGAACGCTATCAATGTAAAAGAGCTGATATTGCCCCAGGGAGGAAACAGCATAGCTGAAGTAATGCAAAATAATCTGGATGCCGTATATGAGCAACGTGAGCGCACCGGACAGCCCATGTTTCCCCATATCAATCACCCAAATTTTGGCTGGGCCATCAAAGCCAACGATATGATGGGCTTACGCGGAGAGCGCTTCTTTGAGGTGTATAATGGGCATCCGCACGTGCATAACTATGGAGACAGCACTACCTACGGCATGGAAGAACTTTGGGATCACCTTTTGATGCGGTACCTGCAGGATGGCAAGCCCCTGCTGTATGGATTAGCTACCGATGATTCGCATAATTACCTGGAATATAAAGTAGGCTTGAGTAATCCGGGACGAGGCTGGATTATGGTCAGGGCGGCACAGCTTACGCCAGAGGCATTGATAGAGTCGATGGAAAAAGGCGACTTTTATGCTTCTACGGGAGTGGCGCTAAAAAAAATAGAGGCAAAAATGGGCACTCTTCGACTGGAAGTAGACCCCAAACCCAATACAAATTATACAATTGAATTTTGGGGAGCCCGGTACGGTAAAACTTCAGGTGAAGGTCAGGAACCTGAGCGCCTATTGCTTAAAAGAGTAAAGGGTAAAAAAGCTTCCTATACGTTGAATAAAAACGAACTGTATGTTCGGGCCAAAATTATCTCTGATACTCCTCAGGAAAACCCTTTTCAGAAGGGCGATGTAGAAACATCCTGGACCCAGCCAATTATAAAATAAACCGGTTTTCGATGCATTGTTTAACAATTCGCACCTGTATGTTGAATTGCAGCCACAAGCTGTTGATTAAATGAAATTTATCGTGGCTTCCTCCCAATTACCTGATCCGCCGGATCAGGTAATTTATTCGGTTTAAAACCCACATTTTTTTTAAAACAAATGCTGTTGTCCGGGCTGTTTTAAGTTAAACCAGCATCGTTGCCGCCTGCCCCGTCAATATTGGGGGGTCGCACATTTGTACAGTTTCCTAAAGGGCATCACTTCCAAAACTAAAAGGATTATTAAGTTGGTTGCGTTAATTTTGCGCTTCTTAAAAATTACAATCATTCATGAGTCAACACCTTTCGGAACAGGAACAAATACGTCGCGATAAACTTACTGAATTACAAAAGCTGGGCATCAATCCCTTTCCGGCTCCATTATATCCCGTTAATTCAACCTCGGTTCAAATAAAACAGCATTATAAGGGCGAAGAAAATAAAGCTGATTTTGCAGATGTTTGTTTGGCCGGACGAATAATGAGTGTTCGCGATATGGGCAAAGCATCGTTTGCCGTATTGCAGGACAGCGCAGGTAAAATTCAGCTTTATGTAAAACGCGATGCTATATGCACCGGCGAAGACAAGACCCTGTACGACCAGGTTTGGAAAAAGCTGCTCGACAATGGTGATATTATTGGAGTGAAAGGTTATGTGTTTACCACAAAAACCGGGGAAACTTCGGTGCATGTATCTGAGTTTACCTTACTGACCAAATCGCTTAAACCTTTACCCATTGTAAAAGAAGCCGAAGGCCACACGTTTGACGCCGTAACTGATCCGGAATTCAGGTATCGCCAGCGGTATGCAGACCTGATAGTTAATCCGAAGGTAAAAGAGGTGTTTGTAAAACGCACCAAACTAATGAATGCCATGCGCGAATTTTTAAATGAGCATGGGGCACTTGAGGTGGATACACCCGTTTTACAGGCTATTCCGGGTGGCGCGGCAGCAAAACCATTTACAACCCACCATAATGCGTTAGATGTTCCGTTTTACATGCGGATAGCCAACGAGCTGTATTTGAAAAGACTGATAGTGGGCGGTTTTGACTGGGTATATGAATTTAGCCGCAATTTTAGAAATGAGGGCATGGACCGAACCCACAACCCTGAATTTACCGTACTGGAATTTTATACTGCTTATAAAGATTATGAGTGGATGATGAACATTACAGAGCAACTGATGGAAAGAGTAGCCATTGCGGTAAATGGTACAACTAAAGTAATGGCGGGCGATATAGAGCTTGATTTTAAGGCGCCGTACAAACGCATTAGCATACACGATGCT
Source organism: Chitinophagales bacterium (assembly GCA_038204535.1). GTDB lineage: Bacteria > Bacteroidota > Bacteroidia > Chitinophagales > Chitinophagaceae > Segetibacter. The sequence continues at coordinate 38,152 of JBBRCW010000006.1, forward strand.
ATAAAGGAGCAAACCGGCATTGATGTAAGCGAAATGAATGAGGATGAAATTAGAGAAGTTTGTAAGAAGCTACAAGTTCATGTTGAACCTTCGATGGGCAAAGGAAAGCTGGTGGACGAATTGTTTAGCGAAAAATGTGAAGGCATTTTTATACAGCCGACTTTCATTATAGACTACCCCATAGAAATGAGCCCACTTACCAAGAAACACCGCAGCAAACCGGGTTTGGTAGAGCGTTTTGAACTTATGGTGAATGGAAAGGAAATCGCCAACGCGTATACCGAGTTGAACGACCCCATTGACCAGCGTGAACGCTTTGAGGAGCAGGCTAAACTGATGGAGCGCGGTGATGACGAGGCCATGTTTATTGATTACGACTTTTTGCGTGCCCTGGAATACGGTATGCCGCCTACCAGTGGGATCGGTATAGGTATTGACCGGCTTTGCATGTTAATGACCAACCAGGCAAGTATTCAGGATGTGCTGTTGTTTCCGCAAATGCGGCCCGAAAGGCTGGAGATGGGGGAACAGGAATTGACAAAAGAAGCGTAAAAATTTACTGCATAAGCACTATGGTCTGAAATTTACTTTACCCTTGAAAAGTAAAATTCAGACCATTTTTCATTTCAATTAAGCAGGCCTTCAATTCTGGCCACCACGCTGTCTTTATTGACAAACCGATAAATGATTCGCTGCTGAAAATCGTGGTCGTTATTTTTAAAAACAAAGTGGTTTTGTTTATCAGAAATTAATTTGAAGGATACTGGCTTACCGCTGTTTTGATCCTTCTCACCTGGAATATAGAAAACACTGTCTCTAACCCTGGCCAGGTGTATTTGCTCCCTCACCATTGTATCATTTCCTTTTATCACATAGCTTCTGCCTTGTAAATGGCTGTTATCAACCTTTGTCCATTCTTCAAATAAGGCACCGCTGGGTTTTTACTTTCGCCACATTCCTTCCAGGGCATACAGCTTTTCAAATATGCCCTTATTTTGCTACCCCAAACCGATTAGAAAAATAAAAATCGAGGCAAGCCACTTCATTGCTATGCGTTTATGATCACAGAAAAAGATCGGTATATAATTGGCCGCCGGGCACCACAGAGTATTTGTCCAGTTCGGTAATCCCTTCCGTTGCCAGTACATCTTCATCAATAAAATTATTACCGGTACAATCGGCAGATGGCCGCTTTAAAATAAAGTAAACAGCATCAGCAATAATATCGGTAGTGCGGCTCATATTTATCAATGCATCGCCACCCAACAAATTCTGAACAGCTGCCGTAGCAATAGTTGTTCGGGGCCACAAGGTATTAGCAGCAATCCCAAATTTCTTCAATTCGGCAGACAATCCTAACGCGATCATGGTCATGTTATACTTGCTCATTGTATATGCCACATGCGGGCCCATCCATTTTACATCAAGGTTAATGGGCGGCGAAAGGTTTAAGATATGCGGATTTTCTCCCTTTTTCAAATAGGGAATACAAGCCTGGCTTACAAAAAAAGTACCCCTCACATTTATGTCATGCATGAGGTCGAACCGTTTGGGTTCAGTTTGCTCTGTTGATGTTAAAGAGATCGCCGAAGCGTTATTGATAAGAATATCAATTCCACCAAAGGTTGATACGGCCTTTTCTATTGCATCTTTTATCTGGGTTTCATCTCTTATATCGCATCTAACGGCCAGTGCTTTTCCACCTGCCTTTTCTACTTCCGTGGCCGCTGAAAAAATGGTTCCCCCAAGTTTGGGGTTTTCAGTAACACTTTTCGCAGCAATAACAATATTGGCGCCTTCCTTTGCCAAACGCAGGGCGATCGCTTTTCCTATACCCCTGCTGGCTCCTGTTATAAATACGGTTTTATTGGTGTACGACATGCTTGCTGTTTTATGATATTTATTAAAAGTAAAGCATTTAGAATGAGTTCCAAATTTTGAGTATATTACAGATATGGAAACTTTGATACGACCACCCCGCACAGGAATAGAGGCATTTGAAATGTTGCCGGAAGGAACGTATTGTCAATTAATAAACGATGCCATCATTATGTCTCCTGCTCCAAATACGCCGCATTTCAGGGTGCATTCAAAAATATTCAAAACGCTCAGTAATTTTGTAGATGTAAATGAAAAAGGAGAGGTCTTTTTTGCACCGGTAGATGTTTATCTCAACAACAAAAATATTTATCAGCCCGACATATTTTTTATTTCAACGGCAAGAACAGACATCATAAAAAATCGTGGCATTTTCGGTGCGCCCGACCTGGTGATAGAAATATTGTCGGAAGACAGAAAATACGACCTTGTTACCAAAAAGAAATTATATGAAGAATGCGGCGTAAGTGAATACGTGGTGGTGGATCCCGTTACCAAATGGTGCGAGGGCTTTGTATTAACAGATGGTCATTATATTTCGACTGGTGAATCAACTGCGCGGATATATATAAGGATGTTTGAACTGGAAGTTGCTTTTTAAAATTAGAAAAGTAACCCTGACCAAATTAAACCAGGGCTCTGTTTTGCAAGATTAAAAATACCAGTGACGCGGCGAATGCGTCGGCCATATTTTCTTTCGCCACCTTTCACCTTTTGCCTTTCACCTTTCACCTTTTGCCTTTCACCTTTTGCCTTTAAGTATTAATTTTTACGCAATTTTTCAGCATATTCTTCTTCATCAAATCGTATTAAACAGCTTCCATCAGCTTCAATTACAGGTCGCCTGATAATACTGGTATTTGTCATCATAAGTTTAATTGCTGCAGACTGGTTAGTTATGCCTTCCTTTTCTTCTTCCGAAAGTTTTTTCCAGGTAGTTCCAGCTTTATTTACCAGGTTTTGCCAGCCAAATACTTTGCACCATTCTTGTAGCTTTTTAACGGTAACCCCTTCTTTCTTAAAATCGTGAAATGTATAGGGTACGTGGTTCTCCTGTAGCCAGTTCCGTGCTTTTTTTACTGTGTTGCAATTCGATATTCCGTAAACTTCTGCCATTGTTTCTTAATTTGATCAGTATATCATATTCATAATAGACACACCTGGTTTGCTTTTGTCAGTGATTAAACTACTCATTCATAAACTTTACCACCGCCGCCTCAGTTTGCCTGCAGGCTTTTTCAAATTCATTGTTCACCACCACCACATCGAACGAATGTTTAAAGGATAACTCATAATTGGCTTTATTAATGCGGGTGTCAATAGTTTTTTCGTCATCTACACCACGGCCATGCAGTCTTTTCTTTAGCTCGTCTACCGAAGGTGGTTCAATAAATATGCTAAGCGAATTTTCGGGATACTGCTTTTGCACATGTATGGCACCCTTTACATCTATATCTAAAATGGCTACTTTACCTTTCTTCCACAATCTTTCCATTTCACTTTTAAGGGTTCCATAATATTTTCCTTCATACACCATTTCCCACTCCATGAATTCTTTGTTGTGAATTTTTTCCTGGAATTCATCTACGGACATAAAATAATATTCTACACCATTTTGTTCTTCTCCCCTGGGCAAACGCGTTGCAGCAGAAACTGAAAAAGCCAGGTATGGATACTTGTTTAACAGAAAACGTGTAATGCTTGTCTTACCCGCACCCGACGGAGCCGTAATAATGATGATCTTTCCCTTCATAGTGAGTATTGAATTGCAAATAAAGTAAAGTTCACGGTTAATGCATCCACAATATTGTCACACATCCTTTTAAACACTCTTCTAAACGAGAGATTATTAACTCCAAATTAAATCACACAGCAATATAAAGTACCCAAAAAAAAATCCCGGCCTGTGGCCGGGATCGACTAAAAATTTTTTTGAGCCTAATTGGTAGCTATTTCCTTTACCCATTCCTTTACACTCTTACAGTTTTGAAATTCTTTATCAATCATAATGTAAAAATTGGGTATATGGGTCTGAAACCATTTTTCAAGTGTACTATTTTTCTTTTCCTCTAAAGCCCTGCTGCTAATTCTGCTGTAATCTTCCTTTAAGCTTTCGCGATGCGGTTCCGTACGGCTTTTTAGATTTATTACCCTAACGGCCTTTCTTCCTCTTTCGTCGGTGTAAACCAGCGGCATTGAATAATCGCCCAGTTTCATATCTTTTAATGCCAGCACCATGTCCTTATCCATTTGGTCGATGGTTACAAAGGTTGAGCCATCCCTTGCCTGAAGCTGCCCCCCATTATACTTACTGCCTTCATCTTCACTGTACTTATTTACAGCTTCTCCAAAATTTATTGTTCCGGCTACTATCTTAGACCTTACTGAATCTAATTTGATGATCGCCTCTTTTACTTCCGTATCAGTTACCGGCGGTATTTTCAAAATATGCCTCACCATGGCGTCGTCGCCCGAACGGCTTACCAATTGTATAATATGTAATCCAAATTTACTCTTGATGACGGGCGAAATCTGGCCTTCTTTTAATTTAAAGGCTGCTGATAAAAACGTCGGATCCCAAATTTTGTCATTCCGGTTCAGATTGTACTGTCCGCCGCTTTCTTTACTTCCCGGGTCTTCGGTATATTGCCTGGCCAGTTGTTCAAAACTCTTTGATCCATTTTCAACCTGCCTTTTAAATTCGTTCAGCTCGCGTGTCACGTAACTTTCCACATCGCGGTTAGCCTTTGGATATAGCACTATCTGGCTAACCTCCAGTTCGCTTTCGTAAAAAGGGAGACTATCTTTCGGAATGGTTTCAAAATACTCTTTGACCTCAGTTGGAGTAATTTTTACATTGTCCACTATTTTTCTTTTCATTTGGTCAGAAAGGTTCTGCTCCTTAAAAGGCTCGCGAAAGTCTTCTTTTAACTGGTAGATTGTTTTACCGGCTATCTCTTCCAAAATTTCCCTCGATCCATATTGCTGAATAAAGCCACGCACCCTGTTTTCTAGCGAAGCTTCAATTTCATCTTCACTTACTGTAAGCGAGTCTTTTTCTGCCTGTAACACCAATGCTTTTTGTATTAACTGGGCCTCAACCAATGCACATTCAGGATTGTCTGGCATCTGGACTCCCTGCCGTTTCATATCTGTTACCGCATTGTATATGTCTGACCTTAAAATGATCTTATCGCCTACCTGGGCGACGATTTTGTCGGCAATTACCTTGCGCGGCTGGGCAAATAGCGAAAAGTGAATGGTAAGAAGCGAAACTATTAGTATTATACGTTGTCTCATATTAAACTGTAAGAATTCAAAAATATTAATTTGACCCTTGTTATTGGCATTAACTAAAATCATTTAACAAAAAAAATAGCCCCGGTAAAAGCCGGAGCTATAAAACTTCTATAAATACTTCATAATTAAAGCTTCGCCAATTATAAAGTTCTTTTAACTTCCTCTTCTTCAAAGGCCTCTACAATGTCGCCCACCTGTAAATCGCTAAAGTTCTTAATCGTAAGTCCGCACTCCATATTGGTGCTTACTTCTTTAACATCATCCTTAAAGCGCTTCAGCGATCCAAGCTCTCCATTTCCGCCTTCGCCTTTCGGAAACTCTACAATACCATCCCTGATGACTCTTATCTTAGAATTTCTGAATATTTTTCCATCAAGTACCATACAACCTGCAACTGTTGCCTTATCAAACTTATAAACTTCTTTCACTTCAACGTTTGCAGTGATCTTTTCTTTAAACTTAGGCTCCAGCATTCCCTCCATGGCGCTCTTGATTTCATCAATAGCCTGGTAGATAATTGAGTACAATTTGATCTCCAGACCTTCCGTATCCGCCACTTTTGCCGCACTTTGCGAAGGACGAACGTTAAATCCAATCAGGATCGCGTCAGAAGCGGTTGCCAGCAACACATCGCTTTCAGATATCTGGCCTACACCTTTGTGAACTACTCTAACAGCAATTTCCTCTGTTGAAAGTTTTTGCAATGAGTCACTTAATGCCTCTACCGATCCATCCACATCACCTTTAATAATCAGGTTTAGCTCTTTAAAGTTGCCTAAAGCCAAACGACGTCCAATTTCATCGAGTGTAATATGTTTTCGTGCACGTAAACCTTGTTCGCGTAATATCTGAGAACGCTTGGTTGCGATATCTTTAGCTTCTGCTTCGTCCTGGTACACCCTGAATTTTTCACCTGCCTGAGGTGCACCATTTAAACCCAAAACCAATACCGGTGTTGAAGGCGGGGCCTCGGTTGCCCTTTGATTGCGTTCGTTAAACATGGCCTTAATTTTGCCATAAAACTGACCGCTCACCATTATATCGCCCTGGCGCAGGGTGCCGTTTTGTACCAGCAAGGTGGCCACATAACCCTTCCCCTTATCCAATGATGCTTCTACGATCGTTCCCGAAGCTTCGCGATCGGGATTTGCTTTCAAATCCAGGAGTTCAGCTTCGAGCAATATTTTCTCCAGTAAAAGGTCAACATTCTGCCCATTCTTGGCACTCAATTCCTGGCTCTGATATTTACCACCCCACTCTTCTACAAGCAAATTCATACCCGACAACTGTTCGTATATTTTTTGAGGATTTGCACCATCCTTATCTATTTTATTTACCGCAAATATCATAGGAACACTGGCTGCCTGCGAGTGACTGATGGCTTCTTTGGTTTGTGGCATCACCGCATCATCGGCGGCAACCACAATAACCGAAATATCGGTAACTTTTGCACCCCTGGCACGCATGGCGGTAAACGCCTCGTGACCAGGTGTATCAAGGAAAGTAATTTTTTTACCTGTACCTGTTTTTACCTCGTAAGCTCCAATGTGCTGGGTAATGCCGCCAGCCTCGCCGCTTACCACATTCGCGTTGCGTATATAGTCAAGTAAAGATGTTTTACCGTGATCTACGTGACCCATAATGGTAACAATCGGCGCTCTTGACACCAGGTTTTCGCTATCATCTTCATCTTCATCATCGTCCATGTCTGCCTGGGCTTCCATGTCTATAAACTCAACGTCGAAACCAAACTCACCGCCTACCAGTTCTATTACCTCCGCATCAAGACGTTGGTTAATAGAAACCATGATGCCGAGGCTCATACACTTACCTATTACTTCGGCAAAACTTACATCCATCAGGTTAGCCAATTCGCTTACACTAATAAATTCGGTCACCAACAATTTGTTGTCATCTCCCTCATGTCCTGGCTGGTCGGTAGAACCATCCCGCTTAGCTTTCCGGTATTTTGCCTTCATGCTCTTGCCGCGGCCAGACCCGCCCGATAATTTCGCCTGCGTTTCTCGTATTTTATCCTGAATTTCTTTTTGATCTATTTCTTTATCATCGCGGCGCTTTTCAGACGAACGCGGACCAAAACGATTACCACTTGCCGGTACAATCGGGCGATTGTTGCCCTGGCTGGGCCCTTGAGGACCTGAAGCCGGGCGATTAAACCCACCCGGACCAGCCGCCGGCCTGTTGCCCTGACCGCTCCGGCCATCATTGCGATTAAAACCTCCCTGCGATGCGCCGCCACCCTGCCTGTTATAAACACCTGGCTGGTTGGGATCGCGAACAGGGCTTTCACCGCCTTTTCTGGGATCTACCGGAATGCGCTTACGTTTACGTTTCTCAATGTTGCTGCCAGGTTTAGGTCGCGTATCGCTGTTAACCGGCAAGGTAATTTTGCCCATTATCTTTGGGCCTTCCAGCTTTTCAGCTTTAATATTAGATATTACCGGTGCGGTTTCAATGTAAGGTGCAGGCGCCAGTGGAGCCTGTACGTGGGTTACCTGGGGCACGATCTTAGGTTGTTCTGGTAACTTAGTTGATGCCGGAGCAGCTTCCTTTTTATCGGGTGCAGTGGATTTTTGAACCGGTTTAGGCTCCTCCTTTTTCTTTGCACCTTTTTTAGGACGGGTAGAAGAATCAATAGTTGACAAATCTATTTTATCAACAATCTTCGGCCCTTCAATACCTGGCGCGGCTACTTTATGCTTTTCAATAACTTCTTCTTCCGGAGCTTCGGGTACCGTCGCGGCTTCAACGGTCGGCGCTTCAACTTCAGGTTCCTTTTCCTGTATTGTAACAGCAGGTTCTTCTCTCTTAATTTCTTCAACTACCGGTTCGGGAACTGCGGGTATTTCTACAACCGGCTCACTAACCGGTTGTTCTACCGGCTCAGGTGCCACGACCACTTTTTCCTGAACTGGTGTCGGCTCAGGTTCAACTGCAACGGGTTCCACCGGAGCGGCTGAAATGAACTGTTTTTTACCAAAAGTAATTTCTTCTTCGTCTCTTTTCTTTCTTCCTTCTTGTTGAACGCCTTTAGGTATTTCTACCTGGTCGGCTTTATTTTTTGCAACTTTATCACTTTGAAACTCACGTTGTAACGACACATACATGTCTTCGCTAAGTTTTGCAGTTGGCTTTAGATCGTCTTTATTGAATCCTTTACCAACCAGGAAGTCAACCAAGGTTTCCTGGCCAATATTAAATTCTTTGGCGGCAGCTAATAATCGCGGTAATTTGAGTTCTGTCATTAATTTTCTTATTTGTTCGTGTGCCACATTTCTAAAATCGTGGCTCAAAAGTAATCCTAAGTTTTTTCCCAAAGCCAACGATTTAAAGGCTTTTCTTGTTCGGGAAGTAACTTCTTTTATTCTGGTGGTGTTCATGCAGGTCGTTCCCCTTTTAATCAGGCAACATTTGGTCTTAATTCTTACAATTGAAAATGGTAACCCACACGATAACAATGGTTCTATTCTTTTTATTATTCTATCCTTCACAATTTTTGAAAAGGTTATTTTATGAACAATAAAACAAACGATATTCAGCTCGCCATACACAAAAAACTAAAAGGCAACACAACGAATTTTAAGCTAATTATCCCCTACTGGTTATCTCCGATTATATAAACTGCCCTGGTTTCAAAAAAAAGCAACCAGTTTTTTTACTCTTTTTCAAACTCTTCGCTCAATATTTTTCTCAGATCTTCTATTGTTTCTTTTTCAAGATCGGTGCGACGCTCCAGTTCCTCGGCGGTAAGGTTTAACACGCTGCGGGCAGTGTCGCAACCTATACGCTTCAATTCGTCAATGATCCATGGTTCAATTTCGTCGCTGAATTCTTCCAGGTCTATATCAAACTCCTCAACTTCGCCCTCATTATCCCTGAATACATCAATTTCGAAACCAGTTAATTCGCATGCCAGTTTAATATTTACGCCCCTGCGGCCAATAGCCAAACTTACCTGGTCGGGTTTAAGGTAAACACTGGCGTGTTTTCCTTCCTGATCAATATCCATACTGGTTATTTTGGCAGGAGTAAGAGACCGTTGTATCAGCAGATTAATGTTATTCGTCCAATTTATAACATCAATATTTTCATTCTTCAATTCGCGAACAATACCGTGTATCCGGCTACCCTTCATACCTACACAGGCACCCACAGGGTCAATACGGTCATCAAAACTCTCCACGGCAACCTTAGCTCTTTCGCCCGGGTCTCTAACAATTTTTCGCACAACAATTAAGCCATCGAATATTTCGGGCACTTCAATTTCTAGCAACTTAGACAAGAATTTTGAAGAAGTGCGGCTTAGAATAATCACCGGATTATTATTTTTCAGGTCTACCCGCTCAACAACTGCCCTTATACTTTCGCCTTTCTTAAAAAAGTCACTGGGTATTTGTTCCGATTTTGGCAAAATCAGTTCATTTCCTTCTTCATCTAACAATAACACCTCTTTTTTCCACACCTGGTAAACCTCGGCATTTACTATTTCGCCAATTCTATCTCCGTATTTCTTTACCAAAACATTCTTCTTAAGATCGCTGATGCGGCTGGCCAGTGTTTGTTTGGCCGCAAGAATAGCCCGACGCCCAAAATCAATGAGGTTGATCTCTTCATACAATTCTTCACCCACTTCAAAATCTGGTTCAATTTTTATCGCATCGCTATAGGCAACCTCTGCCAGTGGATCCATGACCTCGCCGTCGTCCACAATCATACGGCGACGTATTATTTCAAGATCGCCCTTTTCGGCATTTACAATAACGTCAAAATTTTCATCGCTACTGTATTTCTTGCGCAAAAGGGTTTTAAAAACATCCTCTACAACTTTCATCATAGTAGGGCGATCAATATTTTCAGCATCTTTAAATTCCTGGAATGCTTCAATAAGGTTTATACTTGCCATAGCAAAAAAATTTAAAATAAACCACGTGTGTTACCGCACATAGCTTAGAATTGGATTTGAACTGTTGTTGATTTAATATTATTAAATGGAATAATAAATTGGTGCGTTTCGGCTTTTTTGCCTTTACCTGTAGTTTGCTCTAACAAGATATCGTTGTCGGTTACTTCTATTAATTTACCCAGTTTTACTGTATCGTCTAAAAAAATAATTTCTATCAATCTGCCTATATTTTTTTGATATTGCCTGGTGAGTTTAAGCGGCTCATCAATACCTGGCGATGAAACCTCCAACGAAAAATTGCCGTCCGGAAATAAGGGGCCTTCTTCTAAAAGCTTATATAAGGAACGGTTATATCTTACACATTTTTCAATAGACATGCCTTGTTCTCCATCGCTGTCTACAAAAACTTTGATATTGTTGGTTGGCTTTACCTTGACGGATACCAAAAAATCGCCCTGTTCGGTCAGTAGCAAGTCGTTTAGCAATTGTTCTACTGTTTGAATAATTGTTTCGTTCATTGTGATAATAAGAGAAGGGAACGGTTAGCCGTTCCCTTCTGTTGTTTCATTTTCTGCCGCAAATGTAAGGCAAAGAAATAATATTAACCAAATTTCAATTTTTATAAATGGCAAAATTGCCATCTATTTTGAGTTAAGGTTTTGTAAAAATGATTTTAAATATTTCAAATTCTTTTGGTTAAACCCGGTCAATAGTACCTTTATGACATTATGTATGGCTATTTATTGTTGTTTTTATTGATTTATATACTCTACAGGTTTGTGGTTGGATTTGTTTTGCCGGTAATGCGCGCTTCAAAAACAATGCAGCAAAAAATGCGCGATATGAACCAGAATATGAGCAATGAACCCCCGCCCAATTTCAACGATCCTATAAATAAAAAGCCAGAATATCAATCAAAAAGCTCCACTTCAAAAAACAGTGCCTCTGATAAAGATTATATTGAATTTGAGGAAATAAAGTAGAATTTTTATAGACCAAGCTGCCACACCATTACAGGATCTCTGAGCCAGGTAGTTTGCAAACCTGCCTCGCTGGCCCCAATAATATTTACTTCGCTATCGTCTATAAAAAGGGTTTCTTCGGCAACCAGATTTTCCATTTGCAAAAGCCGGCGATAAGTTTCGGCATAGGGTTTACGGATGCCTGCATCATGGCTGTACCATGCTTTTATAAAAAAATCATCAAAATTCTGCTTTCCCGTTTGTTGCCGGTAAATATTTTGAAAAGCCAGGTGGTGGATACGATTGGTATTGGAAAAAAGGTAAATATTATACCTGCGTTTTATATCGTCTAAAAATTCTAATACCTCTGCCGGAAAATGCCCTAACATGGCGCACCATGCCGTTTCCAGCTGATGATTAGGCAGGTTGATATTGGCTTTCTTTTTAAACTCATCATAAAAAGCTTCATTTTCTATTTTACCGGTTTCTAACTGTTCAAATAAAGGAGATGCTTTTTGCTGGTTGTAAAGCTGCGTAAAGTTTATAACGCCCAAATCAACAAATGCTGTTTCGGTTTTTTTATAATCAAGGGTAAGTAAGACACCCCCTAAATCGAAAATAATATTTTTGATATACTGCATAATGATTGTAAAAATAAAGCGATTGGGTTTTAGCAGGGCAAATTTCGTGTGATACAATTTAAAACAAAGCCAGGTGCAATTTGCAAGGGGAAACAAGAACTATTTTTCGTTTGCATCCTAAAAAAAAAGGGTCATTCCCTTAAAAACAGCCTTTCATTGTATAGTTTGAAGCAATATTGGCAAATGCGGTTATTATAAAAGCATCGATTTTTAATTGAGATCTGAAGAATTCGGCATCGGTATATGCCGTAGATATGAAAGGAATACTGGAAAAAGGTTTTTCGCTATACTAAAATTTTGTTTGG
>JBBRCW010000007.1:0-47394 GCA_038204535.1 Chitinophagales bacterium
GTATTGGTAAAAGCGGTCGATAGCGGGTATCAGTGGTTATTTTTGAGTGTCGCTGAGCAGTTCGTTTAAGGAACTCTAACTGATTTTGGATCTGGAAAGTGATAATTTATAGATTTGAAATACAATGTTGTTAAGGTTTATTTTGAATGTCTCGCAATGGAGCAAACACATGCAACGCCGGAACGCAAAGTAGAATGGGCAAACTTTGCGTCTTTGTTCTTTTTATCTCTTTGTCTGTCCGACTGGCGTCAGCAGGGCGGGCGTGAAATCCTGATAAATAAACGACATGGTTTTGCAATGTTTTTTTTGCACCAGTAAAAAAATGATACATTAATTATTATGCTCTTGATAAAACATGCAAAGCGAAAAAATGACAATCCTTTTATTAATGATGGTAGTTGAACCCGCGCAAATAATTTCAGCATTCGAAAAATCATGGCCAACATTCGCGATAAGCGTTTGTTGACATTCAAGAGACATAAAACACCGCATGCAAATTTTCGTACACTATTTTCTGCATTTTGTTTTTCCATTTTTTATCGCTTTTTTATTTTTTAAAAAAGAATGGAAAAAGGTGTACCTGATTTTAATTGCCACCATGCTGGTTGATATAGACCACCTATTCATCTCCCCAGTTTTCCAGGCCAACAGATGCAGTATTGGTTTTCATTTTCTGCATTCCTTTTATGCTATACTGATCTATGTTTTACTTCTCTTTTTTCGAAAACCTTTCCGTATAATCGCAATTGGGCTGGTGTTTCACATGCTTACAGATTTAATAGATTGCCTGTTTATGTTTAACAGATGTAAACAATGTCTTGCAGAAGCGCCAGCCTATGGATTTTTGAAATCGATTTCCCATTTTTTAGGCTTCTGATGTAAACTCAAAAAAGTAAACAGCCCTTTTTTAAAAACTGAAATAAGCGTTTTCAAACGCCTTTTAAGAATCGTTTCCTGCTAATGTGAAAGATGACCTCTTTTACGCGGAATTAGCAGCAGCTCTTTTTGCCTGCCATCTATAAAATGCACCCCTTTTTGGTTGAATAGTCCCTGCTCTTCCAGCATAACGCGAATTTCTTTATTATTCCATTCGGGCAAATTGACTGCCGCGTTTAATTCTATGGCGTAAACAGTATTGTATTGCAGCGGATAATCACCTGTGCCTGGCACGCCCTGCTGCATATCCCACATTCCTATGGCGGGTCCTGCGCCATGGCCATGATAACCTATGGGGTGAGAATAAACAGTTGCCACAATATTTTCTGATTTTGCCTGTTTAAGCGTTTCTGACAACACCTGGTTGCCCGATCTATTTAAAACAAAATTGTTGGTAAGAATTTCCTGTAACCTGTTACCCTTTGCAAGGGCTTTGGTTAAATAAGCAGGCGGTTCGTCTTCTCCGGGCTTTAGAACATAAGCCAATTGCTGCACATCGGTATTTAGCCGCAAATAAGTGATACCAAAATCAACGTGCAGCAAGTCACCGGGCAGAATAACTTCCTGGCCGGGACGGGCAGCAAAAGACCGCTCCGAATCACCTGACCCTGTATTGCTCCGTTGCACATCAACCGTTGGGTGAAACCATGTCTGCAGTTTTAAGCCGGCTACTTTCTCTCTTAACCACCATACCACATCTTCGGTGGTAGTAATACCCGGGTGAATAACTTTTTCGGAGAAAGCCTCCGCTATAATATTATGCCCAATGCGGCTGATATTCTCGTATAAAGCCAATTCCCTTTCGGTACGAATCTGCAGCCAATCAACAGCCAGTTTTTCGGAGCTTACTACGTTTTTTCTGTAAGTTGAAGGTAAGTATTGCATAAGGCTATCCCACTCTGCCTTGGTTAGTCCATCGGCATGGGCATATAGCGGCGAAACATTTATACCAATTTTTTTAGGCACTTTTTCCGCCACCAATTCAGCCAGGCGTTTCCATTGGTTCGCCTCCTTTTCAGGATTCCAAACACCCTTAAAAACTCCCCCGATATCGTAACGTGCAACGGCCAGTCTTTCTACACCTTCCTTTGCACCTTTATCGTTAAAAACCATGATGGTGCGGCGCCGCGCATGCAACCATGTCGCCGGCAACATAGTAGATGCAACAGGATCTTCATTATATTCCCTTGCCACCAGCACCCACATGTCAATACCAGCTTTTCGCATTAAATTGGGTAACAGGTTATCCAGGCGGTCATTTAAAATTTCTTCTTCTACTGCCGCCCTTTCTCTCAATGGAAGAATAAGTTGTGCATTTGAAGTATAGATAAAAAAGCAGCATACAGATAGAAAAGTAAAGAATTTGTATCTCATAAATTTTCAAAATTCCGGATGGATATGGAAAATGAAGAAGGAATAAAAATAAAAATGCGAAGACATAAGCATGCCGTTCAAAGGCATTAAATGGTCATTTCTGGCACTTCGCCATTTATGATCAGTTTACCTTCTGTTTTTTCCTGAATTTCAGCCACCGATACTCCGGGAGCACGTTCCAGTAAAACAAATCCTTCATCGGTAATAGCCAAGACAGCCAGCTCTGTAACTACTTTCTTTACACAAGCAACCCCGGTTAATGGCAAGGTGCATTTTGCCAATAATTTACTTTCACCGCTCCGGTTCGTATGTTGCATTGCCACAATAATATTCTTAGCGCTTGCCACAAGATCCATAGCCCCGCCCATACCTTTTACCATTTTTCCTGGAATTTTCCAATTTGCAATGTCACCGGTTTGGCTTACTTCCATAGCGCCTAAAACTGTCAGGTCTACTTTTCCTGCCCTTATCATTCCAAAACTTTCGGCACTGTCAAAAAAAGATCCGCCAGGTATAACGGTTACGGTTTCTTTACCGGCGTTTATCAGGTCGGCATCAATGTTCTCTTCCAAAGGGTATGGCCCCATGCCCAGCATTCCATTTTCGCTTTGCAAAATAACGGTAATGTCGGTAGGAATATAATTACTAACAAGGGTTGGAATACCAATCCCCAGGTTTACATACATGCCATCTTTTAACTCAAGCGCAATTCGTTTTGCAATCCCAAATTTATCGAGGGCCATAACTATTGATTTAACAATTGATTGATATGAGGCATTTTATTTAAAGAAACAAATCCCTTGTCGAGTTTTGCGGCCATGGATCGGTTTAGGGTGGCGATACATTTTAAATTATCGCTCACCATTTGCACAATCCGGTCAATTCCTGCCTTATGCAAACCGCTTTCAATAAACGCATTTTCATGCCCATTCTTTTGATCATCGATTAAATCATCAGCATCATCCAGCAAAAGCAGCGTGCTGATTAACGCGAACCAATACTTAACCAGTGTAGTTTGCAGTTGATCGTCGAAACGCAGGGCGCACAATGAAAATAGAAAATAGTCGCCCCTGTGTAATGCCTTAAATGGAAGCGCTAAGGGAGAGAAAAGGTTTTCAGACCCTCCATTCATAAAATCAACAAGGTTCTTAAAATAGCTTTCACTTTCATGTTCATTTACCACAAGGTTGATACAGGCTTCCAACGCCTGCTGATGATTCATCTGGCTCGTTTCTTCCAAAGCGCTTATATGGCCAATTTGTTCCATTAACAAAACAAATTTATCAGACAGTAACTGCTCCCTTTCTATTCCGCATTTGTATAACAGGTCAACTATTAATGGTATAAAAAGCCAGCCTGGCTCTGGCCTCAGGTACATCAATTTGTCTTTCCAATAAAGATTGTTATGTGGCGGTTCGCGATCTGCAAAAAAACGGGCAATTTTATCATCCACCCCATATTGTATGCCTAAAAAGCCGGCGCTGATAAACATTAAAAAATGGATTTATTGTTTTAAAAATATGACCCGGGCAAGTTCCCAATGCGGTTATCCGAAATGTAAAAATCATTGCTATAATTGAACAGTTCTTCGTTCTATCTTCTTTTCATAATTACTTCCCTGAAAAATACGGTGTACATAAATTCCCGGTACATGAATGGCATCGGGATCTATTTCGCCGGGCTCTACCAAATGTTCTACTTCAGCAATAGTAATATCCCCGGCTTTAGCCATTGGAACTGAATAATTGCGCGTGGTTTTTCTAAATAATAAATTACCCATCGTATCGCCTTTCCAGGCTTTAACCAAGGCGAAATTGGCATGTAAGGCATGTTCCATCAAATACATCTTACCATTAAATTCTCTTACTTCTTTGCCTTCGGCAATTTCGGTACCGTAACCTGCCGGTGTATAAAATGCAGGAATACCCATACCAGCCATTTGAATACGGGTAGCAAGCGTGCCCTGGGGCACCAGGTCAACTTCTAATTCACCATTGAGGAGTTGTCTTTCAAATTCAGCATTTTCTCCCACATAACTGCTCATCATTTTCTTTACCTGCCGTGTCAACAATAATAATCCGAGGCCAAAATCATCAACCCCTGCATTATTCGAAATGCAAATAAGGTCTTTAACCCCCTTCTTAACCAGTGCATGAATCAAATTTTCGGGTATTCCGCATAACCCAAATCCGCCCAGCATAAGGATGTTGCCATCAGCAATATCATAAATTGCATCATCTGCATTTTTAAATACTTTTTTCATACGGCAAATGTTTTTAGAAAGATTATTTCGCAGGCTTCTGGTATTTATCTCTAAATAAAATTTCTCGCTGCCTGGTCGAATAAGACATCAGCGAATCAAACAAAACTTTATTGATCTTAGGATGCTGCTGGTAATACGACAAGCTTTTGTAAAACTGATCGCGATTCGTTTTATGAATTAAAAAAACCTGCTCATACAATTTTATGTGCTGTTCTTTACTTTTTAAAGCGGTATCCGTTAATACATAACTATCAACAAACTGATCAGCCCTCATCATATCAAAAATCAAGGGCTTCATTTTTTCGGGTTGTATAATGTCTGAGGGCACTTTCCTGTTTGAACAGGCAGCTAAACCCAACAAGAATATAAAACAAAGTTTCCGCATCATTTTATTTCCTGTTTGTAGTATCCTGAATTAGGAACATCTAATTTTTGCAGAAGATCAATCGCTTTTGATTTCTGTTGCGGGCTTCCTTTCTTAAATATCCGGGCCAGTTCCTGCGACTTTCCCTGCATAAAAAACTGCTCGATCATCAGGTTGGGATTCTCCTGGTTAAGGGCCTGCAGTTGAGCAAGCGATGCCAAAATCTGGTCGCGGCCTTCGTCTTCCTTTTCATACATTTTGTCTAAACCTTGCCTGTAATAGGTATAGTAAACATCATGAATAACATTATACCTGCTGTTCATCAGGTTCTCGTTCAGCCAATATCGATTGCGTAAACCATCAAATGCTTTCCAGCCACTAATATCTCTTGCCTCTGGCGCATTGTTCACGATACTCTGCGCTTTCTGAAAATATTGATCGCCGCCTTTTGGGCCAAAGGAGTCATAATCTAATCCCAAAATCGTATATACATAAAACGCGAAAGTGGCCGTCAGGTTACTGGCAAGTGCATCCGAGCCCTGAACACGGTTTTCATTAAATTCCACGGGCTGATATTCAACATACCTAAAAGAAACATCCGCGTCCTGAAAATTAATTAACGGCGTTTGGTACGCCGAATTAAAAACAGGCCGGGCCGCCTGAATAGTCAAACTAGCCTTATAGACATTTGTTTCAATAACCCTATCGATATTCAGTAAAAAATTACAATCAATTTTTTCCTGTGCCTGAAAAACATCTTTCGTCCATTTTCTATTATTTAAAAAATTGGTTAGCTGCGTCTGTAATGTTTGAAAAACCTTCTTGTCCACTGTATTGGGAACCCTGTTTGCCAAAACCGTTACCTTGGCACGTAGTTCTTGTCCAAACGATATATTTACGCAGAAAGTGAAGATGAACAGAAAAATGAGACTAGGTTTTATCATGTATCTTTTTTATTATCAGGTCAACTATATCAATAGCCACTAATTGTTTACTTTTTGCAGGATACGCAAATTCATTGCCTTCCTTATCAAAAATAGTTACTTTATTACTCTCCTTTCCAAATCCGGCGTCTTCATCGTTTAACGAGTTTAGAACAATCAGGTCGGCATTCTTCGATTTTAATTTTGCCAGGGCATTTTCTTTTTCGTTCTCGGTTTCTAACGCAAACCCGGCAATTAATTGATGATCTGCCTTCTTCTCACCCAGGGTTTTTAATATATCAGCCGTTTTCTCCAGATCGATTGATAATTTACCACTGCTTTTCTTAATTTTCTGATCTGCAACATTCATCGGAGTATAATCGGCAACGGCGGCTGCCATAACCGATATCTCTGAATTCGAAAATTGCTCTATACAAACATTGTACATCTGTTTAGCAGAAGTTACTTTAAATAGTCTTATTCCCTTGAACTTAATTTTTAATGCCGTGGGGCCACTCACTAAATAAACATCCGCACCTCTCCTAAAAAACTCTTCAGCTATTGCATATCCCATTTTTCCACTCGAGTGATTTCCAATAAATCTAACCGGGTCTATTGCCTCATAAGTTGGTCCCGCCGTAACCAAAACTGTTTTACCCGATAATTCTTGCGACCTGAAAATATTTTCTTCCAAATAGGTGACAATGTCCTCAGGTTCAGCCATTCTTCCTTCACCAACCAAACCGCTCGCCAATTCGCCGCTCGTAACAGAAATCACCTGATTACCAAACGATTTCAAAGTCTCCATATTCTTTTTTGTGGAGGGATGAAGCCACATATCTTCGTCCATTGCCGGCGCAAAAACAACCGGGCAGGTAGCAGATAAATAAGCTGCCAGCAGTAAATTGTCACAAACTCCATTAGCTGCTTTCGACAAAGTATTGCAGCTTAAAGGCGCAATAACCATAACATCTGCCCAGCGCCCTAACATTACATGATTGGCCCACGTGTCTTCGTCTGCCAGGTTTACAAGCACTTTGTTTTTAGAAAGCGTCGATAAGGTAAGGATCGATACAAAATCCTTTGCCGCAGGAGTAATAATAACTTTTACTTCAGCACCGGCTTTAACCAAAAGACGAACTAAAAAAATTGATTTGTATGAAGCTATACTTCCAGAAATGCCTAAAAGAATTTTTTTGCCCTTTATCATACGTCAGTAAAGTAATAAAAAACGACAGTTAAAAACTGTCGCTTTCTGTTAATATGATCCAATAAAGATTTTAACTAAATAAATCTGAATCATTCTTACGATAGTAAACCTTATTTTCCATAAACTCTTGCGTTGCCAATATTGCCGGATTGGGCATTTTCTCATATGCCTTAGAAATTTCAATTTGTTCCTTGTTCTCATGAATTTCCTCCAGGCTGTCTGTATGACTGGCAAATTCTTCTAATTTATTATGCAATTCTTCCTTTAAAGCAATGTTTATTTGATTTGCTCTCTTTGCTACAATAGCAATAGATTCATATAAATTACCAGTTTTAGCTTTAATCTCAATAAGGCTTTTTGTTTCAACAACATTACTGGTATTAGCACTCATCTGCCTTCTCAACTTGCTCATTTAGAATTTGATTTTATATTATTTAGAGATAAATTTTTATAATTTTCTACCGAAGAAATCAATTTGCTTTCAGGAAAACGATCATTAAAATCCTGCACTTCATTCACCACTTTCTCAAAACGCTCTGCCTGCTTCTCTTCAACGCTCATTTTCGCATATTGATAATACGATTTTATTACCATTAATTTATATTCATCACCCTTATTTGTATCAGGATAATTATCAATTAAAGTACTAAATGCTATTCCTGCGGCTTTGTAATAACCCAAATTATAATAGAGCTCAGCACTCAAGTAATCTTTTTTTTCCAATTTTGCCCGGCTGTTATCAATTATCTCCGTAGCCTCAAAAACACGCTGAGAACCAGGGTGAGTGTTAATGAATACCTGCATCTGACCCATTGCCTTAGCTGTATTGGTTTGATCCAGCTCAGCCTTTGGAGACTGTTTATAAAATGAATAGGCCCTCATATAATCCGCTTCTTCAGCTTTGGGACTATTTGGAAAAGTTTCTACAAAAGTTTTGAATAGATTTTCCGCATTTACATAATCGCGCTGATTATAAGCGGTATATGCATATTTAAAGTAAAGATCTTCATACTTAGGCGTACCCTTATAAATCGGAAAGAGGTCTTCGAATAAAAGCTGCGCATTACTGTATTTTTTTTCAGCATAGTATTTTTCGGCCATTTTATACTTATACTCATAATCCGTACTCTTCAAAATTTTTGAAAGTTTGGAAGCACAAGATGAAAAAACTACAATCAGAACCAGAAAAACAAGGTAATTGCGCATAGAATTTGCAAAATTAGTATTTTATCAGCAAATTAGAGTGTCAATATTATAGTATATGCTTTCTGTTAGTTAATCATTCTATAATTAAACAAAAGAGACGCTCCAGCCTCCTCCGTGAATGAAAAAATGGTTGTTCTTTCGGAACAACCATTTCAAACTAATCAATTTACTATATTATTAATTTGTCTTTTGCAAATTAGGATGAGGTGCCGGAACCGAGTTAGGACCATTTTCAGTAGTTGGCAACAAATCTACCGTATTGGCATCTCCATCGGTACCATATTCAAAAATGATACGATTGTCGGCTATTCCTTGTCTTTCAACCAGGTATTTCATAACAGCATTTACCCTATCCCAACTTAGCTGCTGCGCTGCTTTATTTACCGCACCATGCCCTGATATTCTTACTTTACATCCCGGATTTGCTTTCAGCTGCTCCGCTACACTCTCAAGTATCGCTGTTGCATTTCTGTTTAAACGAACGCTGTTACCGTTAAACTGAACACTTGGCAGGTTAATTATTGTACACTCAGAGGTAGTTATACGAGGGACTCCCGTACGCAATTCTTTACAGCAATCTGGCTCGGGACAGTTACCTATACCATCTTCATCAACAGGAAAACAGTTCTGCAGTGTTAAAAGTTCCTTATCGCGATAATCAGGAACTCCATCACCATCAGTGTCTTTAGATACACCATGGGTATCGACAGGCGCACCGGGGGGCGTATTTGGCTCCAAATCGAATTGGTCTGTTACACCATCTCCGTCAGCATCATCCAAAGTAATTTTTGGCAGGATCATATGCTTTGGATTGCTTAATTCTCCATAAGCAAACTCCAAAGGATTCATCCACCACAATGGCGGGATTCGACTCCTGGAATTACCCACATTAACATTTACCCCCATTGAAACAAATCCTATATTATCCCACTCGCTGGTAAAAACAGGATTTACAAGATCACCACTTTGTCTAAACCAACCGTCAACATAATCGTCTCTTGTGGCAATTCTTTTATATTCCGCACTAATTGAAGTCTTTTTTCCAATTCTGTATTCTAATCCGGCACCGGTAGAAAATGAGTGCCTTAAATTATAATTTCCAAAATCAGGCCTCCTGTTTCTGGTTAAACCAGTTGTTTCATAAACGCCATCCAACAAATTTCTTAACTCAGATCTTATTTCTGTCCGTTTTAAATTAACATCTATGTTCTCAAAGGGGTAACGATTGCCGCTGCCATCCATTATATCTAATTTGGTCTGATAAGTGAAGGCGGAATAACCAACAACACCGTATAAATTCCATCTGCTCTGTTTGCTATGGAACATAATGTTGTTTAACGATACCAGCGCTTCTAATGATGGAATAAAGGCCTGGGTTCTGAAATTATGTATATATCCCCTGGGAGCAGTTAAATACAGCTGCTGAATCATAGGATGATTATTAAAATTCCTGTTTCGCTGATAATCCATTCCCAACATATTATAGTAGGCAAAACTTCCTCTTATAGAAACCACATAACCAATTGCCTTTCTAACTGAAAGTCCAAAACCAGTAGCATAGGATGAAAAACCTTTTCCAGCTCCTTTAAATGCGCTAGGTGCGTCACCATCTACCCAGGGAAAGCCTGCAAAAACTCCCACCTGCCACATATCTCTTGGCTTGGCTGGAAAATTTCGGTTGTTGCTCAAAAAATCATTTTGCTGCGAGATGTTTCTTGGAGCAATATAAGCCGTGTCCAAATAATTGTGCGTACCCCCCAATTGCCCGAAGGAAATAATAACAGAAAATGTAAGCAGGGAGACCAGAAGTAGAATTTTTCTCTTATTCATAAGATTTTAATAATGGGTACTTTAAATGACAACAAACGTAATTAACCGAAACGGTAACTACAAATAAATATTGCTTATTATGAGTAAAATTATGCAAAAAAAGTTGCATCAAATTTAACACTATAACCGAATAATAAAAATATAATTATAAAAAAAACCCTCCTAATTAGGAGGGTTTTAAATATTACGTTAAAGATTAACCTCTTTTCAAATTCGGATGAGGAGCAGGAACTGTGTCTGGACCTTCTTCTGTAGTACCCATCAGGTCAACAGTTGAAGCATCACCATCACCACCATAAGAGAAAATAAATCTGTCTTCAGAAATACCTTGTTTTTCAACCAGGTATTTGATTACTGCATTTACTCTATCCCAGCTTAATTGTTGTGCACTCTTACTAGATGCACCATAACCGGTAACCTTAATTTTGCATCCTGGATTAGATTTTATTTGACCAGCAGCACTTGCTAAAACCATTTGAGCATCGTTAGTCAATCTGGAACCAGATTTAAACTGAATACTTGGCAAATTACCAATTGTACAATCACTCATTGGCTGCATATTTTTCATTGCATCTCTCAACTCTGTGCAACAAGCAGGCTCAGGACAAGTACCAACTCCATCCGCGTTAACAGGGAAACACTTTTGAGATGTCAGCAATTCCTTGTCTTTGTAATCTGGAACACCATCACCGTCTGTATCCTTTGATACACCGCGAACATCAACAGGTGCACCTTGAGGAGTATTAGGCTCCATATCAAATTGGTCAGTTACGCCGTCACCATCAGCATCAGGTAAGACTGGAGTTGGCAACTTCATGTGTTGAGGGCTATTCAGCTCGTTATAGATAAAATTATTGGGGTTTAACCACCATAATGGTTGAACTTTTTTGGCCGAACTTCCGATATTGATGTTCATGCGAAGGCTGGTAAGGCTGATAAGATCATTACTAGACCTTGATACTGCAGTGCCATCCAGATTGTCATCAAACGCATACGTAAATCTTTGTTCGATACCAATGTTTATTCTGTTACTAAATTTATGCGAAAAACCCGCGCCTCCAGAAATCGCATGTCGTTGCACTTGTCTACCATATTTACTTGTTACTCCAATGTTTGCCCGGTTTCCGTTGACAACACCTGCATTGCTCTCATAGCTATCATCTAACAAATTATTCTTCAATCTATCCCTGATATCTTTTCTTTTTTGAGACAAATTCGGCGCAAATACCTGTGCAAAATTGTATTTTTGACCTTGAGCATTTAAAGCATTTACGTCGATATCCATTGACAAAAAGCTATACCCGCCAAAAATATAAAAATCATTCTTTGGATTTCCCCGGTAATAACTGGTGTTTAGAAGTGAAGCAACCAATTCAATATGGGCCTGATGCGATTTATTTTTATAATTTGCCACAATAGTTTCATTGGCACCATAATTACCTCTCCATGGATCATTTGGAGCATTACTAGTGAAAGCTAAGCTCCTCAGCCTATAATCAAGTCCTTTCAAAATTGAACCAATATAGCCTCCTCTTACAGACAGCATATTATTTACGGATTTACGGGCAGAAATACCAACTCCATAACCAAAAAGTGGTGAAATGTCACCAATTACGAATGAAGCTCCACCTGAAAGGCCTAGTTCCCACATATCGCGGGGGCGGGCGGGATAAGGATATTGATTGTTCAAAAACTCGCTTTGTTGTGGCATTAATCTAGTCGAGATTTTTGAAGAATCTCTCCAATCATAACCTGCATCGCTCTGCTGCGAAAAAGCTGCAGAACTGAACAGGCATATAAGGCCTAAGATTAACGTGTACTTTTTACTAGCCATAGAAGTGTTTTATAAAATTTGTAATTGAAATTCTTGTTAAGATTCTTTGCAAAAATATGTAATGACCATTAAAAACCAAATTTTTAAGATTTAATTTGATTTATCATTCAATTTGTTAAAAAAACTATACCCATCTTAAAATGAGTATTTTATATGTCACTCACATTTGAATATATTGGTGCAATGTAGAAATTATTTCTCAATTCAATTTAATTATATGTGCTTAAAGAGGCATTGATAGTATGCTTTATCTTGTGCCCCGTCAATTATGGAAATAGCCAATCGTATAATAGCAAAAGAACTTAAGCAATTCGAAGTTCATTTTAAAGATGCAGTAAAAAGCAATGTGTCGTTACTAGATAAAATAATGCAATATATAGTTAAACGTAAAGGCAAGCAATTAAGGCCAATGTTCGTTTTACTTAGTGCAAAACTGGGTGGCGAAATTAATGACAGCACATTTAGGGCTGCCTCATTAGTTGAGCTATTACATACGGCAACCCTGGTGCACGACGATGTGGTAGACGAGTCGCTGGAGAGACGGGGTTTTTTTTCCATTAATGCCCTCTGGAAAAATAAGATAGCAGTTTTGGTTGGCGATTACTTACTATCTAAAGGACTTTTACTTTCTCTTGAAAATAATGATTATAGAACCTTGCAAATTCTATCAACAGCTGTTAAGCAAATGAGCGAAGGAGAATTATTGCAAATTGAAAAAGCCAGAAACCTAAACTTAAAGGAAGAAATATATTTTGAAATAATTAAAAATAAGACTGCATCCCTGGTGGCTTCATCCTGTTCAGCAGGTGCCTCTACCACGTTTAAGAATGAATATGAGATTGAAAAAATGAGGATTTTTGGTGAAAAAGTTGGCATCGCATTTCAAATAAAGGATGATCTTTTTGATTATGGAAATTCTGATATTGGTAAGCCTACCGGTAACGACATCAAAGAGAAAAAACTTACACTACCCCTTATTTTCACCTTAAACACTGTATCCAGGGATTTAAAAAGAAAATTGATTTATATCATAAAAAATGAAAACACTAATAAAAAAAGCGTCGAATTCTTGATAAATGAAGTACAAAAAGCCGGGGGAATAGAATATGCCGAGCAAAAGATGTTTACATTCAGAGATGAAGCGTTAACCGTGCTTCATGAATTTGAACCGGGAGAAGTAAGAGATGCATTGGAAGAATTAGTGAGATATACTACAGACAGAAATTATTGATAATGAAAAGATGGAAGCTTTTAAAAGCTGAGGAAGCTAAAGTCGCGGAACTACAAAAGCAACTAAAGGTCAATAATACAATCTGCAAGATACTAGTACAGAGAGGGTATGATACTTTTGAAAAAGCGAGGCAATTTTTTAGACCCGAATTGAAATTTCTTCATGATCCCTGGAAAATGAAGGATATGCGATTAGCCGTTGACAGAATAAAAACTGCGTTTGAGCACAAAGAGAGAATACTGGTTTATGGTGATTATGATGTAGATGGCACAACGGCAGTCGCAAGTTTGTATCAATTTTTAAGCGAAATATACCCGGTTGTTGATTATTACATACCCCACCGATATAGAGAAGGTTATGGGATCTCAAAAGCGGGAATTGATTATGCGAAAAGAAATGGTATAACACTAATCATTTCGCTTGATTGCGGCATAAAATCCATTGACATGGTGGACTACGCCAAAATTCTTGAAATTGATTTTATCGTTTGCGACCACCATTTGCCTGAAGATGAATTACCTGCAGCTGTAGCCATTTTAAACGCAAAACAAAAGGACTGCAATTATCCCTTTAAAGAACTTTGCGGCTGCGGCGTTGGCTTTAAATTAATGATGGCTTTGGCGGATGATTTAAAGCTTGCCGACAGCTCTTACTTAAAATATCTTGACCTGGTTGCCACCGCAATTGCGGCAGATATTGTACCGATAATTGACGAGAATAGAGTTCTCGCCTTTTATGGTTTAAAAATGGTAAATGACAACCCTTGTGAGGGCATTAAGGCGTTGCGCCAACTGGCAGGCATACAAAAAGAAATGTTTTTAAATAACCTGGTTTTTGTAATTGCACCCCGGATAAACGCCGCCGGAAGAATGGATGACGCAAAAAAAGCCGTTCAGCTTTTCATAGAAAAAGATTGCACCAAAGCACTTACGTATGCCGAAATGCTGCACAGCGACAACACAGATAGAAGAGAAGCTGATAGCACAATAACTGAACAGGCACTGCATTACTTAAACAGTAACCCTCTATTAAAAGCCCGAAAATCAACTGTTGTTTATAACGAAAATTGGCACAAAGGTGTAGTGGGAATTGTGGCCAGCCGTTTAATTGAAACCTACTTCAGACCCACGGTAGTTTTAACCAGAAGCGGTGAAGTTGCAGCAGGCAGCGCCCGAAGTGTACCAGGCTTTAATTTGTATGAAGCCATATACGCCTGCCGCGAATATCTGTTAGGTTATGGTGGCCACTTTGCGGCTGCCGGTATGACGCTTTTGCCGGAGAAAGTGGAGGCTTTTTCCAGGAAATTTGAAGAAGTTGTAAACAACACAATTGCGCCAGAGTTGCTAATACCCCAGGTGATCATCGACGCTGAAATCTCATTCTGTGATATTACTCCTTCTCTTTACAAAATACTTTGCCAAATGGAACCTTTTGGGCCTGACAATATGCGCCCGGTGTTCTTGGCCAAAAATGTAATGGATACTGGATATTCGAAAATTGTAAAAGAACAACATATTCGTTTTGTTCTTCAGCAAAACAATATTACCTATACCGGCATAGGCTTTAACATGGCCGAAAAATTTGAATTGATCGAAACAAAAAAACCGATCGACATAGTTTTTACTTTAGATGAAAATGAATGGAACGGCCAAAAAAATCTTCAACTAAAAATGTGCGACTTTAAGTTATCTGAAAGTATCGAATATCATTAATTCAGTTACAATTTTCAGGTTCAAGAGGCATGCAAACGCTCCTTTTCTTTATAACGGAAATTGATTTATTGCTTTATAAATATCCACAAAAAAAGCAGGCTCTACGGCCTGCTTTTTTACTTTTAAAAGAACTTATTATGCCTGAATTTCTTCGACATTTTTCTTCTCTTCTTCCATCAATTCAACACTTCTATTTATGAAATTTGTGAGTTCTCCGCCTTTCAATAATCCCTGAGACAACAGGGCCAGGTCAGCAAGATTCCGCACCTGCTTTTCCTGTAATTGGGCATCTTCCAATTTTAATATATTCTGATAGATCTTGTGGTTACCATTTACAGTTAAGGTAACTTCATCGGGCATATTGGCGTACCAGCTAGCCATTCCGCCACCCATTGCTCCCATGTCTTTCATACGACGCATAAATTCGGGCCTGGTTGCAACCACAGGAGGCGCACTTTCGCTTAAGCCTTTTACTTCAACGGTTGCATGTAACTCAGGTATCTGAAAGCCAAATAATGTTTTTAATTTCTCTTCTTCATCTTTGTTCAGAACACTTGCCTGTCCCTCTCCTTTGTCAATCAAATGGTCAACTATATCAGCATCTACCCTGGTAAACTGAACCTTTTCCCACTTCATTTCCACGTTATTAATAAAGGCCGCATCCACCAGCGTTTCAAACTTCAAGACCTTATAATCTTTAGCACGTGCAGATTGGATGTACGCATCCTGCTGCACAGGATCGGTGGTGTAAATAACTACCAGCTTTTCATCTTTGTTTGTTTGCAAAGCGGCAGATGCAGTTTTATATTCTTCAAGCGTGTAGAACGTTTTTGTTTCTTCGCCTTTGACTCCCGCTTCCTCCATTATCAGAAACTTATTAGCCCTGTCAAGGAACTTGTCATCGGTCATCATACCATACTTAACAAACAAGCCCAGGCTCTCCCATTTTTCTTCAAATGATTTACGGTCATTTTTAAAGATCTCTTCCAATTTGTCCGCGACTTTCTTAGTAATATGCGAGTTGATCTTTTTAACGTTAGGATCGCCCTGTAAATAGCTGCGGCTTACATTCAAAGGGATATCCGGACTGTCAATTACACCATGTAAAAGCATTAAGAATTCAGGTACAATATCTTTCACCTCATCGGTTACAAAAACCTGGTTACTGTATAATTGTATTTTATCCTTTTGTATTTCGTAGCTCTGCTTTATTTTAGGAAAGTACAATATGCCCGTCAAATTAAACGGATAGTCAACGTTCAGATGGATCCAAAACAACGGCGTTTCGCCAAAAGGATACAGCTCCCGGTAAAAGTTCTTATAATCTTCGTCTGTAAGGTCAGATGGCTTTCTTGTCCAAAGAGGAGAAGTATTGTTTATTGGCTTTATTTCTTCTTCAGCTTCATTTTCCTTCTTTTCTTCTTTGGGAGCATTTTTATCGGTGAAATAAATTGGTATTGGCAAAAATTTACAGAACTTGGTTAAGATGCCTTTAATTCTATCCGCATCTAAAAATTCCTTGCTATCCTCGTTTATGTGAAGCACGATACGCGTTCCGCGCTCTTCTTTATCAATGGAATACATTTCAAACTCCGGGCTTCCATCGCAGCCCCAGTAAACTGCCGGATCTTCTTCATTAAAACTCTTTGAATACACCTCAACCTTGTCGCTCACCATAAAAGAGCTATAGAAGCCTAAACCGAATTTTCCAATGATATTTTCTTCATTCTGCCCTTTGTACTTTTTCAGAAACTCTTCGGCTCCGCTAAAGGCAACCTGGTTCAGGTACTTATCTACTTCCTCCTGTGTCATACCCACTCCCCTGTCAATAATACTGATGGTCTTTTCCTTGGCATCCAGCTCCACATCCACTCTAAGCTCTCCTAAATCGCCTTTTGCTTCGCCTATACTGCTGAGTGTTTTTAATTTTCTGCTTGCATCAACAGCATTACTTACCAGCTCGCGAAGAAAAATTTCATGGTCGCTGTATAAGAACTTTTTAATTATCGGAAAGATATTTTCCGTTTGAACCCTGATATTTCCTTTAGCCATAATAATTTTTTTTTGTTAAATAGTTATTTAGGCGTTTGTCAAATAAAATGCCAAACGAAAAAGGGAAAAAATTGCGGAAATATTGACAGAATATTATGCCAAATGGCGGATTTTTAGCCTTAGACTGCGCCAAAAAACAGATAAGCCAACGTAACAGAAGTAATAATACCAACCAAGTCGGCCAGCAACATGGCCCCTACAGCATACCGGGTATTTTTTATAGAAACTGCTCCAAAATAAACAGCTATAATGTAAAAAGTTGTATCGGAAGAGCCTTGCAAAATTGAAGCTAACCTGGCAGGAAATGAATCAGGACCAAAATTCTTGATCGTATCAATCATCATTCCCCTTGCCCCGCCACCGCTCAGCGGCCTGATGAGGGCGGTGGGCAAACCATCTACAAATCGGGTATCGGCACCAAAAAAAGAAAAGAAAGATTTCATGCCATTAATGATCACGTCAAAAGTTCCGCTTGTACGTAAAAGGCTTATTGCTGCCAGCATACCAACCAGGTACGGAATTATCTTTACAGCCACATCAAAACCCCCTTTGGCACCTTCAATAAATGCATCGAAAATATCGGTCTTTTTATATATAGCCCCTGCTATGATCAGTAGAAATATTAAAAGTATGAGACCGTTGCTTAAGACGCCCGAAAACACCTGCACCTCTTCGGCATTCAGGCGCGTTAAATATAAAACCAATAAAACAATTGCAGCGGAAACACCGCCCAGCCAGGCGATGATTACTGGTTGTAAAAAGTTTATTTTTTGTTTAACCGACACGATGAGCATTGCTGCCAGCGTTGCCACAAAAGTGGTGATCATACAGGGAACAAAAATATCGGTAGGATTGGCAGATTTTAAAGATGCCCGCACTGCTATAATACTAACTGGTATTAACGTAAAACCCGCCGCATGAAGGCACAAAAACATTATTTGGGCATTAGAAGCAGTTGTTTTGCTGGGATTGATCTCCTGTAAACTCTCCATTGCCTTTATACCGAAAGGTGTAGCCGCATTATCCAATCCCAATAAATTTGCCGAAAAATTCATCATCATATGGCCCATTGAAGGATGGCCCCTGGGGATTTCAGGGAAAAGACGACTAAAAAAAGGCCCGATAATTTTCGACAAAAGCCTGATACCACCTGCCCTTTCGGCTATACTCATAAAACCCATAAAAAGCGCCATGATACCTATCAGACCAATACTAATGTTAACGGCGGCTTTACAGGTTTCTATTATTCCGTCGGCTTTTTTTATCAACCTGGTTTGTATCGATCTAAACGTAAATGCTTTAAGCCCTGGATTTGCAGCAACCATTAGAGATACCGAATCAGAAGACACATTGTCGGCAATGAGAACCGTTGCGGCGTTTGCAGAATCAGCGGGTACATATGCATATCCCTCTAAATATTTAGCAAATGCTTCTGGTGAGCTAAATCCCGACTCTGTCGGCGACCCGATCATTTCATATCGCACTTCCTGAAAGGCATCGTCGGCCTTTCCTGTAACCATTCGGCTAAAAATTTGATTGTCGTCGTTAAAAACCATTCTAAACGAGGCAACTAATATTGCCACAATAATAAAAGCCGACCATATTCTGCTTAATGCCATTTGCTATAATTTGTTTTGCTGGTCAATTTATATTGAATTGAACTAAATTTTGCTGCGCAATAAAATCTGCTTATCGGGCATCGCGCAATTAAAATGTTCTGTTATAAAATTTGAAGGTAAAGGTTTGGTAAAAAAGAATACCAATTGCGAATAACTATATTTGCGGCCCGAAAAGCAATATTGAAAATGCCGTTACGGAAATTAAAAAATCAAGAAATAAAAAAATAATGGGTTTACAAGCAGGCATTGTAGGATTGCCAAACGTAGGAAAATCAACGTTATTTAATGCTTTAAGCAACGCGAAGGCGCAGGCAGCAAACTTCCCGTTTTGTACAATTGAGCCAAACATAGGAGTAATTACCGTACCAGACGACCGGTTAATTGAATTGGAAAAACTTGTAAAGCCAAACAGAGTTGTGCCAGCCACTGTTGAAATTGTGGATATTGCCGGACTGGTAAAAGGCGCCAGTAAGGGAGAAGGTTTAGGAAACCAGTTTTTAGGAAACATTAGGGCTACCGATGCTATTATCCACGTAGTAAGATGTTTTGAAGACGATAATGTTATTCATGTAGATGGCAGTGTAAACCCGGTGAGAGATAAAGAAATTGTAGATACTGAACTGCAGTTAAAAGACCTGGAGACCATTGAAAAAAAGATCTCAAAAAATGAGAAGCTATCAAAGACAGGTGACCGCGAACTGCTAAATGGCCTTGAAAAATTGAAAAAATTAAAGGGCCATCTGGAACAGGGCAAAAATGCACGGGGCTTTTCAGTTTCGCCCGAAGATTTTGAAAGCCATTTCGCCGATCTTTTTCTATTAACCATGAAGCCGGTAATTTATGTGTGCAATGTGGACGAGAAAAGCGTTGTAAAAGGCAACAAATTTTCAGAAATTCTGAAAGACGCGGTAAAAGATGAAAATGCTGAAATTTTATTGATTAGTGCCGCCATTGAAAGCGAAATAGCAGTTATGGAAAATTTTGATGATCGCCAGATGTTTTTAGAAGATATGGGATTATCTGAAAGTGGTGTCAGCCGTTTGATAACGTCAACTTACCGGCTGCTTAACCTGGCAACTTATTTTACGGCAGGTGTACAGGAAGTAAGAGCCTGGACCATTACCAAAGGAATGCTTGCTCCAAAAGCTGCGGCAGTAATTCATACCGATTTTGAAAAAGGCTTTATTAGGGCCGAAGTAATAAAATATACAGACTTTGTGAAATTTGGCTCTGAAGCTGCCTGCAGAGATAATGGAAGATTGGCAGTACAGGGCAAGGATTACGTAGTAGAAGATGGAGATATTTTACATTTCAGATTTAATGTATAAGTCAAAACAAAAATAATAAGTTATGGAGTGGTATGAAAATGCCGCTCTTTTTTTTGGAGCGGGGTCCACCAAAGAGCTAATTGTTTAGTGTCACTGACGCTTCGTTCAGCTAACAACATTTATCAGCGGCATGCGCCTTACCGAAAAAGCCAAATACCAATTCATTTCGCAAGCTCCGCTGCATTTTGTAATAAACATGAATTGGGTGCAATAAAAAAGCCATCCCTAAAAATAGGAACGGCCTTTAACGATTGCTTGCCATATAAAAATCTTAATCAGCTATAAAATAGCCGCAAGCTGGCAAATCGAGTGACAATTAATCAATAGCTGATTGAATAATTACTTCTGTAAAGAATCGATCTTAGCATCTGCAGTGCTGTCGATATGATTAACCATAGTATCAGAAGCCATCTGAACTGAATCGATAGAAGCCTCTGCTGTAGAGTCAATAACGCTTTCTGTGCTTGCGCTTTCGTTACAAGCTACGAATGCACCTAAGAATAATACGAATAACAGCTTTTTCATGTGTTGAGTGTTTTTTTGTTTTGTGAAATTTGATGTTTATACAAAAGGGTTTAAAAGGTAACCCGGCTTTTAAAAAATTTATTTTTAAATCATTTTTGGGTTACTTTTCCACATTAAGGGGTATTAAAATATAGAACTGTGAAAGCAGAAGCAAACGAACAAATTTTACTGAAAGGACTGGCTAATAACGACGCAAAGGCGGCTGAAACCATTTACAAGGATAATTTTAATATGGTTCAGTCTTTTATTTTAAATAATAATGGTTCTTACGACGATGCCAGGGATATTTTTCAGGAAGCGATGATTGTACTGTATGAAAATGCAAAGAACGAATCTTTTGTCTTGACCTGTAAAATTACCACCTACGTTTATTCAGTAAGCAGACGGCTTTGGCTGAAACGACTTCAACATAATAACCGATATGTTTTGCAGGCTGATAGCCTGGAGGAGACTGTAGCGGTTGAAGAAGACATTGAATTGCAGGAACGAAAGAACGCAGATTTTGCTATAATGGAACAAGCCCTTAATGGATTGGGAGCTCCCTGCAAGGGATTGCTGGAAGCTTATTACCTGCAGAAAAAGGATATGACCGAAATAGCAGAAACTTTTGGATATACCAATGCGGATAACGCGAAAAACCAAAAGTATAAGTGCCTGATGAGACTAAAGAAATTGTTTTTTTCTCAATATAATATAGGAGAGTAATTGAAAATGGAAGATATTTTACTTTTAGATGCCGTTGAAAGATACCTGAGTGGTGAAATGGAGGCCGGTGAAAAAGCGTCTTTTGAAGAACGCCGTAAAAAGACACCCGAAATTGACCAGATGGTAGTAGAGCATAGTATGTTTTTAGAACAGATGCATGATTATGGTCAAAATCGTGATATGAAACATTTGTTTCACACCATTCATAGTGATTTGTTAGAAGCAGGCGAAATTAATGAAGGATCTGTTGCAGGCGGAGGCAAAGTAATTCGATTGTGGCATAAGTATAAGCGGGTAACCGCCATTGCTGCCACCATTGCAGGGGTAACCGCACTTTTTATCAGCAGTCTTGTTTCGTTTTTGACACCGATGCCCAATAAGGGGCAGTTGCTTTATCTCAGCAGCCAGGTGGAGCAAATAAAGCGAACCCAGCACGCGCAAAATGCCCAATTAATAGATATAAAGTCTAAAGTGCCTATACATGCAAAACCTGACCGCGGAGGTACCAGTTTTTTGATTGATGGTAAAGGCTATCTGGTAACCAATGCGCATGTGGTAAAAGGGTCTTCAACTATCATTGTGCAAAATACCAAAGGCCAGGAGTTTAAAGCACAACTGGTATTTATTGATGAAGTTAAAGACATTGCTATAATTAAGATCGACGATAAAGATTATAAGCCTGTTAATACCCTTCCTTATAGTATCAGAAACACCAATACCGATTTAGGCGAACAAATATTTACGCTCGGTTTTCCCCGCGATGAGGTGGTATACAACGAAGGTTATTTAAGCGCAAAAACAGGCAATGATGGTGATACATTAAGTTGCCAGATTTCCATAAGTGCAAATCCGGGGAACAGCGGAGGCCCGGTATTGAATAAAAATGGAGAAGTCATTGGCATCCTGAGTTCGAGTCAGCAACAGTCAGAAGGCGTTGTTTTCGCCATAAAATCTAAAAATATATTCAGGGCATTAGACGAACTTAAAAAAGAAGATACTACTTACCAAAGGGTTAAACTTCCTGCCAAATCTAATATTAAGGGTATGGAACGTACCAAACAAATTAAAGAAGTAGAGGACTGTGTTTTTATGGTGAAAGGATTTACCAAATAAAAATAGACCCACCTCCACTTGCAGGCAAGTTTGTTCTGATAATAACTTATAGCAAAAAGCCCCGGCAGATAACTGCCGGGGCTTTTTGCTATTGTAATGTTACGGCATTCTTTATGCCCACAAATTGGTCGGATAGTCACCTGCCTCAACAAGCGCATCCAAAGAAGCCTGAACTGAAGGTGCATCTTCCTTATAGGTAACGCCAAACCATTGAGACATGGTAGGTATCACCTTTATGACACCCATACCCGATTTAATAAACTGGTCGGCTACTATCGGAATAAAAAATTCGGCTTTGGGTTCGGTGATGTGTTCATCGAGGTATTTGTGAAACTGAGTCTCTATAATACCCAGCACATTTTGCGAAAAACCCCAGAAATTCATACTCACCTTACTGTCTTCGTTCACTTCGTGCGATCCCGAAGCATCTTCGTAGGTGATGGTTCCTTCTTTGTGACGGTAAATTTTGGTACGTTCATTTAT
Source organism: Chitinophagales bacterium (assembly GCA_038204535.1). GTDB lineage: Bacteria > Bacteroidota > Bacteroidia > Chitinophagales > Chitinophagaceae > Segetibacter. The sequence goes on from JBBRCW010000007.1 coordinate 22,709, forward strand.
CGAAACCAGGTTGCCGTTATCATCTACTTCGCACACCCCGCGACTTACGCTTCCATTTTCGCTGAGCGTTCTGTTGAGCTGGTAGCCAACAATGCAATAGGTATTGTCGTTACATTCATTCACCAAAAAATCGTGTGCCTTCTGAAAAGCCTCTTTACCATAAAAATCATCTGCATTTATAACTGCAAAAGGTTCCTGAATTACATCTTTAGCCGCAAGAACGGCATGCGCGGTACCCCAGGGCTTTTTTCTATCGGCAGGCACCTTGTGCTGCCCTAAATGATCTTCAAGACGCTGAAAAACATATTCGGTAGCGACTTTACCATTCAATTTTGGCTCAAAAATATTTTTAAAATCTTCCTCAAATTCTTCGCGAATGATAAACACAATCTTTCCAAACCCGGCTCTTATGGCATCGTAAATTGAATAGTCCATAATGGTTTCACCACTAGGGCCAAACGATTGAATTTGCTTCATACTTCCATACCGGCTGGCCATGCCTGCTGCTAAAATCACAAGTGTTGGTTGCATATTTTATTATTTTAATCTTTGCGAAACTAAATGATACAGTTAAAGCTGCCAATAAATTTTCACTTTCACTAACAAACAAACCATTGGATACGAATAATATATTTATACAACCTATTGAGGCAGACTGGCTGTCAGAAGATAATTTAACGCTGGACGTTTTAAGGCTGGATGCCATACACCCGGTGGTTAGCGGCAACAAATGGTTTAAACTAAAATACTATTTGCGGCAAGCAACAGATCAGCAAAAAGATACGCTTGTAACTTTTGGCGGCGCTTTTTCAAACCATATCATAGCCACGGCTTTTGCATGCAACCAGGTGGGTTTAAAATCCATAGGCATAATTAGAGGAGAGCCCTCCGGCACACCTTCGGCCACGCTGCAATATGCACATTCATTGGGTATGCATTTAATTTTTGTTACCCGCGAAGAATACAAACAAAAAGAACAAATTATTTCGGCATACAACCTAAACCACTGCTATGTGGTAAACGAGGGCGGTTACGGAATTAAAGGGGCACTCGGTGCTAAAGAAATTTTACAACTGGTGCCCGAAAACGATTACACGCATATCATAGCCTCGGTGGGTACGGGAACTATGCTGGCGGGTTTAATTATGTCGGCAAGATTGCAGCAAAATGTTATTGGAATAAGCAGTATGAAAGGCAATGAAATGCTGGAGCAGGCTGTTAAAGATTTATTAATATCAGAAAATAATTTCGCAACGTTTTCAATTCTTCACGATTACCATTTTGGCGGATATGGCAAATATCCGCCGCCCCTTATTGCCTTTATGAACCAGGCCTGGCAACAGTTTCAGCTTCCGCTGGATATAATTTATACCGGCAAATTGTTTTTTGCAATCGTTGACCTCGTTTCAAAAAAGCAATTTAAAAAAGGCAGCAAATTATTAATGATACATAGCGGCGGTTTACAGGGCAACAATTCTTTATCAAAAAACCAACTTTCATTTTCATAACTTGCCGCCTTTATATTTGCTTACAAATTCTATAAAAAGTTGAAAAGAGTTGCGGGAATTATTTTTGGATTTTTATTGGCTAACCAGGTTTTTGCTCAGGATACCTTACCTAAATTTTCGGTGATAGAACGCAGTAAAAAAGTGTTGATCAGCTGGATAAATCCTTATGAAAGCGTAATACAGTTAAATGTTCAACGTTCTTATGACAGTCTTAGAAATTACCGCACTATTTACTCTGCCACTTCGCCGCAATTAGTACAAAATGGCTTCAGCGAACCTGTGCAACCCAACGCGAAATCTTATTATCGAATTTTTTATGTTTTAGACGGCGGCGCCTACTTTTTTACACCAGCCAGGTTAGCAGTGCCCGATACGGAAGCGAGAATTATTTTAAAAGATAATTCTTCAAACAACGGACTGGTGTCAAAAAACATACAAACCGTAAAAATAACTACCAGAGGCGCCATAGTAGCCAACGTGGTTGTTGCTGATTTTAATCGATTTAAAGATTCTATTTTACGCCAAACAAAAGATACATTAATCTCTATTAACGATTCTACCGTTGAGTTGCGAAATTTCATAGCCAAAGAAGTGTGGAAACCTTCGATGTTCGTTTTCACCAATAAAGATGGCTACCTCCATATATCACTGACAGATGCTACACGTAAAAAATACCATCTAAAATTTTTTGAAGAAAACGGCACCCCTTTATTTGAAATCAGCCATATTAAAGACCCGCAACTAACACTGGACAAGTCAAATTTTGAACATGCCGGCTGGTTTATCTTCGAATTGTTTGAGGAAAACAAATTGAAAGAAAAAAATAAGTTCTACCTGCCGAAAGATTTTTAAGTTAAGAAAGGCGTCCAGGGTATAAAGGTTGATTTTGCAGGATTTCCTCTACTTCAAGAGCCGGTTACAGATTGTCTGACGTTGTTACTCCAAAAACCTTTTCAAAGTTAGCTTTCACTTTTTGTTTCACTTCTGCAAAATCTAAGGGACGGCTAAGTTCCTTTTCTAACGAAGTAACCTGTTTGTTTTCTATTCCGCAGGGGATGATATAACTAAAATAATCCAGATCGGTATTTACGTTAAAGGCAAAGCCATGCATGGTGATCCAGCGGCTGCAGCGAATGCCCATAGCGCAAATCTTTCTTTCACGCCCCTTAATATCAGGATCTAACCAAACGCCGGTTTCGCCCTTGCTACGGTCGCCTTTCAGACCGTATTCTGCGATTGTTAAAATAATTACTTCCTCCAGGTTTCTCAGATACCACCCTAGGTCGGTTTTAAATTGTTCGAGATCCAAAATAGGATACCCAACCAATTGACCAGGCCCATGAAAAGTAATATCGCCCCCCCGGTTTATTTTGAAGAACTCAATTCCTTTTTCTTCCCGGTCTATATCGCTGATAAGTACATGGCTTATATCGCCGCTTTTACCAAGTGTATAAACCGGAGTATGTTCTACAAATAGAAGATGGTTGGTGGTTGGCTGAGGACTGAAGGCTGAGTGTTGAGGGAAAAGAGAATGCACCGGAATTTCCGTTTCCCTTGCCCTGGCTTTGGCAATTACATTCTGCTGCAGCAATTGCTCCTGGTAATCCCAAATTTTTTGATAGCGCTGGTCTTTGCCCAAATCCCGGAAAACCACCTCTTTTATCATGCAGGCAAAGTTAAGATTTCTTATGCCACGTCGTTATAGCTAAAATCAGTGCATGCCTTTTAAAAATTTTTAGGGTGAAAGGGCTTTGCATCAACACATCAATTTACTTTAGCTGGATTGGGAACAGCTAATAATAAATTCACATTACCGATCATTGTCGAATTTAATAGGGGTTGCTAAATTTGGCGTAGGGTGAATTAATTATAAATGATCAAGATTATTTTAATGCGAAAGTTCCCGAAGTTCATTGATAATTCTTCGCCCATGATTATCAAACTGGTCCATTAAAGGCTGATACAACTGCACTATAATATTTAAGGATTCAATTAACTGGCGCTGCTTATCAGCACTCTGTAAGTCATCATTTTTAAGTAAGAGAAAGGCTAAGTATTGAAGTTCAGTTACCTGATAAAGCGGCAGCGCTTCCTGTAATGCAAAATAGCCCTCCTGGGTTGATTTTTTTACAGCATAGCAGCGGCGCTCTAATTCCCGATCAAGGGACAGCATGTCTTCTGCTATATAACCCGCGTCACCATTATATTTAGATTCTAAAGACATAATTCATAAAGTTACTCATTTGTTCTCTATTCTTTAAATCCATTTGCCCAAGCCAATCACATCCCATTAGAACACTTTTCATAAAAGGCATCTCCGACCACAAAATAACCGGAAACGCCTGGTGATTTGCCACAGGATCCGGATTGTTGTAATAATGGTCGTAAATTTTTTCTACAAAATGGAGTTCAGAAGTTAATAACATTTGACGTGCTTTTGCCAAAATCGAATCAACGTCACTGCGATTAGTTATCGTAAAACCATGCTTTGCCCAGGTATATCCACCTCCGCTGAGTCCCGCATGCACAAGTATCTTCGAAGCGTCCATATTCAGATATTGCCGAAGACTTTCCTGAAAAATAGTTTTGGCCAACCCCTGACGTTGACAATAAGATGGCAGAACGAAGTAGCAATGTTGAATAACAATTTGTCCTGCTTCTTTATAGAATGCTCTTTTAAAAAGCAGGGCTTCAGATTCATTTCTGAAGTGATTTCCAAAGTATATTGATAACGTGCCTGTTCCATTAAATTTGATCTCACGTTTAATTGCCAATTCAGTAAGTGGATATAAAACTTGCTCAACCACTTGCAATAACTTTAGTAAATTGAAATTTGCAAAAGATGCCCGCATGAAATCAGCAAAAGATGCCTGTTTATTTACATCATTAGTAACAATGTATCCCAATGCTTCAATTCCAGAAGTGTCTTCGGGTGAAAAGTCGTGTCGCTGCAGAGTTAAATTCATTTTATTACATCTAAACCCTCTTACATACTTACTTTGAAATTTAATAATGGCGGAAGCTAATGCATAAAGAGGATGCTATTACACAAAGATAAATATACATTTTGCCTTCTTTCTTTTGCTCTTTTTAAGATAAAAAAAAGTTTCATTTCCCCTGTTTTCATTGTTTATGGGAACTATTGGCAAGAATGGCGTGAGACAGACTTTTATATTGGTTGGCCAGTTCTTAAACCCTTCAACCAGACTTAATGAAGGCAGTTGTTTTATATGAGTCCTGATGACCCAAAAACTTCACCCTTAAGACAAGGCCTATGTCTGCGCCGGACAAGGGACAGTAAGGGTAAAGGTGAAAGCAGGTCTTTCCTAAAAGTTTCCTCGCTGTTTAGTTTTGTCACCTGGTACTGTTGCATAGTTTCGCTCCTGATGTTCTACTGTAAAAATTCGCGATTCGGTTGTTGTGCATAGAATTCCGTTTGCCCGCAGCCCCTGCACAAAAACAACCCTGCTTCCCCTTGGCCACAATTAGAACAACAATCCAAAGTGAATCGTTCACAAGCTCAGCACTATCTGCCATGTCGCCCTGTATTACTGCTTTTGAACCGAGCCCAGCAAAAAAGGCGGGGTAAACTGTGGCAACGATGCGCAATAGGATTCCTAACGTCAGCTACATAAACTTTCTATCCAACAACTCATTTTGTACCCACAATCTTACACATAACGGTGTAGGTGTACGAAAGGCTGTTCCTGTAGATGGTGACCACGGTAAACGGCATGGAAAAACTATGCACCTTCACAACACAGGCTATAGCCTGCAGGTTTGCTCAGGTTAGGGACTGCCCCCATTTAACCGGTCTCATTTTCTTTCAGGTTTTTGCAATTGTTTAATTCAACCTGCACATCCCCAAACCTTACCTTTGCGCCTGTTATGGACGAAGAAATTGAATCAACTATTGATGAAGGCAGTGAAGAACTTTTTGAAAAGAAAGTTATAAAAATTGATAAGGGCCAGGAGCCTTTACGAATAGATAAGTTTTTATTTAACAGGATTGAAGGCGCCACACGTAATAAAATTCAAAACGCAATAGAAGCCGAACTTATAACTGTCAATGGACATCCCATTAAATCGAACTATAAAATTAAAGGCCTTGATGAGATTGTAATTTTTAGCTACGATTCTCCCGACAGCACTGATGTGGTTCCTGAAAAAATGGAACTGAATATTGTTTTTGAAGATGACTACATTATTTTGATCAATAAACCTGCCGGCATGGTGGTACACCCCGGAAGCGGTAATTATACGGGCACCCTATTAAATGGAATGAGTTATTACCTGCAGCAGCAAAATCCGAATATTGATGAAACGGTGCTTCCCCGCTTTGGCATGGTTCACCGTATAGACAAAAATACAAGCGGGTTATTGATAATGGCAAAAACGGCTAAAGCGGCCGCCCATCTTGCCAAACAATTTTTTAACCATACTGTTCAGCGTAAATACATGGCGCTTGCCTGGGGCGATATACAGGAGGATGAAGGAACCATTGTTGCCCATGTGGGCCGCAACCAGCGTTTTAGAAAATTGTTTGAAGCCTATCCCGAAGGGGAATATGGCAAGGAAGCCATTACCCATTATAAAGTGCTGGAGCGGTTTAACTATGTAACCCTGGTTGAATGTGTTTTGGAAACCGGCCGTACCCACCAGATACGTGTACACATGAAACATATTGGGCACACACTTTTTTGCGATACAACCTACGGCGGCGATAAAATTTTGAAGGGAACCATTTTTAATAAATACAGGCAGTTTGCAGAAAATTGTTTCAGCATTTGCCCGCGGCAGGCCCTTCATGCTAAAACACTGGGCTTTATTCACCCCGAAACAGGGGAGAAAATGTTTTTCGAATCAGAACCTCCCCAGGATATGAGCCAGGTTATTGATAAATGGCGGAAATATGTAAAAGGAAAAGAAGACTAATAATTTACTTATTTTTAGGATCATTGATTGAAAGATAGATTTCTGATGAAAAATGTATTGGCGTGCTGTTTATTCTTAATTATTCTGATGCCGGCGGGTGTTTACTCGCAGGTTTTTTATTTAAATAACGGCTTTACAAATGGCGGCCAGGTAAAAAGTTGCTCAGGCAGTTTTAAAGCTTCAAATCCAGGCGGCAACTATAACAATTTCGAAAAATATTCGGTTACTTTCAATCCTGAGTTTGCCACCAGCCAGGCCATTCAAATAGACTTCGACACCCTTGACATTGCATTAGGCGACACACTGTTTTTTTTTGATGGCGCTTCGGTTTCAGCACCACTATTAACCTACCTGACCAACAGGGATGGCGTACCCTTTTCAGTTAGAGCCACAGCTCCAAATGGTTCGGGCGCTTTAACAGTGTTATTCAAATCTGATAGTTCGCAGGTGGGCAAGGGCTGGAATGCCAAACTTAACTGCAAAAGCCCCTGCCAGCAAATTGGCGTTAATGTCATCACCCAGCCTGCCGCCGATGCTGATGGTTTTATTAATATTTGTAAAGGGGGAACCGTTACCTTTTCAGGAACAGGCACCTATAACCAAAATGATATTTATTATCATCAAAGCGATACAACCGCCAAATATATATGGACGTTTTCGGATGGCAAGGACACCAGCGGCATCTTCGCTCATCAAATAAAACGCACTTTTAAAAACGAAGAAGGTACGATTGTTCAATTGGCCCTTATGGATCAGAATGAATGTTATAATCTAAGTGCCACACGTATAAAAGTGCGCACTTCACTTACGCCAACATTCAACATACCCGAAAAATCCATCTGTGTTTTCGATACGCTGGCCCTTACTGCCAAACCGGTTTATCCGCTGGCTGTATTCTCTAATCTTCCGGTATATTCTGATAACAAGCCATTAAACGATGGCGTGGGTAAATGTTACGAAACATCGATCAACGTTACCGAATTTTCGCCTCAGCAAAAACTAACCAATATAAACGATCTGTCAGGTATCCTTATCAACATGGAGCATTCGTGGCTGGGCGATATTACCATAGCTATAACGGCGCCTAATGGCGTAAAGGTTTATTTAAAAAAATCGGTAGGCACCACCGTAGGTTGGGAGACTTTTCTGGGCGAACCGGTTGATGAACCGTCTTTGAATTCGCCGCTATCGTCTGTGCCGGGTAAAGGGTACGATTACCTGTTTAGCCCAAACCCAAAATTCGGCAGCATGCTGCTGGAAAAAGGAAAATACAAATACAGTTTTACTGACAATGCGGGGCAAAGCCAGGTGAACCATACCTTTTTACCCGCAGGCAGTTATGCATCGGAAGATAGCTTAAAAGCGCTTTTGGGCACCCCGCTTAACGGGCTTTGGACGATTGAAGTCTGTGATAATTTTAAAGAAGACAATGGCTATATTTTTTATTGGACGATCAAATTCAAACCCAGTGTATATCCCAATACAGAAGTCTATACGGGCAAGGCCACTTCGCATTTATGGCAGCCGGCGCCCGGGCTTTTAAGTACAAAGGATAGTGTGGCCATTATAACCCATATAACTGCCGGAAATTATAGCTACAAATATTCGTTAACCGATCAGTTTGGCTGCACCGTCGACACAACAATAAAAGTAACCGTCAATGGATTACCGGCAAAACCAAACCTTGGCCCCGATACTACCATCTGCCTGGGTAAAACCGTTACACTTTCTGTCGTAAATGCGGCTGCAGGCAACACCTATTTGTGGAGCTCCGGCGCCGCCAATGTTACCAGTCAGGCTATTACCAAAGCGGGTGTTTATACAGTGCAGGCTGCCAACAGTTTCGGCTGTTCAATAAAAGACACGATAAAGATTACCGATAACGAACCCATCTCTATCTCATTAGGCAACGACACGCTTTTCTGTTCCACAAGTCCCAATCAATTGACCCCTGTTTATTCCGGTAATATTTCATCGTTTGTTTGGAACACCGGCGCTGCCACTGCTGCTCTTGCGTTAAATAAATCAGGCACCTATATCGTTACCGGAAAAACAAACAGCGGCTGCCAGGTGAATGACACCGTTGTAGTGGCCGATAACCCGGCCGACCTTCTGAAACTGCCTGCCGATACCAGCCTTTGTACTGGCAGCAGCTACCAGCTTACCCTTACCCGCACCAGTGGTATTGATATAAAATGGGATGATGGAGTAACGGGGCCATCGCACAAAATAACCGAGGGGAAATATAGCATTTCCAATACTTATAGAGGCTGTACGGTTACCGACGAAATGATTGTTAACAGTAAACCTATTCCCGTTATTAATTTAGGAGCAGATACTTCCATCTGTATCGGTTTCGATCTTCCATTACGAGTAAACTATCCGGGAGCGGATTATTTATGGAATACAGGCAGCAAACAAAATAACATTACCGCAACAAATGCCGGGTTGTATTGGGTGCAGTCCAGCTTAAATGGATGTACTTTTAGAGACAGCCTGGTGATGACCCAGCGCCGCTGCCAATGCGTGGTCAGAATGCCCAATGCATTTTCTCCCAACGGCGATGGCATCAATGATGTTTACAACCCCGAGATAAGCTGCTTTCCAAAAGATTACCGGCTGTCGGTTTTCAATCGTTACGGCCAGCTTATTTTTAGCAGCACCGATTATCAAACAAAATGGAATGGAACGAATAATGGCAACCCATTACCAGTAGGCACCTATTACTATATACTTTCTTATTTTAATGTAGATCTGCAAAAGCCAGAGCAATATAAAGGAAGCATTACTTTGTTGAGATAGCAGGATGTAGGATTAAGATACCAGCTATATCAGACAAGGGATAAAATTGTGAATAGGATTTTTTTTAACCAAGCTGAATTGCTACTATGATGCGTACGTTCCTGTCGAGGCGCATTTATGTCAACTAAATTTGTTTTTTTTGAGCGAACAGCAGGTTTTTATTCTGCTCCGGTTGCCCGTCAGGCGGACAGGCGGGGATGATCATATATTTAGAAGGGTATTAATTCAGTTCCGATTTTCCGGAACTCTTCTATTGTGCTTTGTTCTATGAGCGAATAGTTCCATTGCACCATTCGTTCCTATGGAACGACCATACATAACTTCTAATTTATTCTACCAACCATATGTTCCGATGGAACATGAAGAACCATGACAGTTCTCGCCTTCAATCTTTGATTGCCACCGCTCAACGACAGTTTAGGTTCAGCGTGTAAAATGGAAAGGGAATTGCCGAACCGTCCCTTAGGGACGACTGGTGGGTAGAAAATATCATCTGCGAATTGTTGATAGCGTTCCAGCGGAACGCCTCGTGCTTAAACAAGAACGCCTATTTTTTGCTCCGTTCGTTCCGATAGAAAATAAGAAATTATTACAAAGATTTGTGGTAAACTTTTACGAGCAAAATTTAAATGCGACAACAGGTTGGTAGAAATTGAGGTGAAAGATGCGGTCATAAAAAGATGCGGTCGATGGGTGTTCCGAAAATCTGAATTGAAATAACAAAGCGTTGGCCAGGAGAAATTCTCCTGTTTGTATCAAAAATAAATTCGCTAAGTTGACGCCAAGGCGGGACTAAGGCGGGACTCCCGTCCGAACGCCAGCCCGACGAAGGCACTCTGGCGGGGCGTCAGCCGGGCTGGCTTCTGCTTTTATTCATTATTGAGCAAACAGAAAAGTCACTAAATATCCCTTGCGAAGTATGTAATAACATAGAATTACCGAGCTTCCGATTGAAATGTTGATCAATCACTTCATCAGCATATCTTCCTGAGGCGTGGGTGTTCTTATTAATAAAATTAAAGCCGGCTAAAAGTCGCAATTTGTTACTTTTTATCAACCACCATAAAAACTGCTGAACGTGCGGGTAAAGACACCCTTACATTATTTTGTATTACTGCAGAATAGGCCTTTAACGTAGCATAATCGTCTGGCCCGCCAGATACCTGAGACGGCCCTATGCCGTTTACAAAAACCTTTCTCGAAAACTCACCATTATCGTTGCCGCCGGTTAAAACATACCAATACACCCGGCCAGGTGTAAAATTTTCAAACGAAAGTGATGTGGTAACATCAGTTGTTCCTCTGTTAACCATAATGACACCTGCTTGTCCTGATGTAAAAGTTGACGCATATGCTGACACATCTGCCGATCCGGTAACGGTTGAACTCACCAAACGATCGCCCAGCATTTTTTGAAAATAGTACATATGATAAAACGATGGCCGGGGTGTCCAACGGGTTACACCGGGTTCATCTCCATTGCTAAACATGCCATGATCGTTACCATCACCCCAGCCATTAGCAAGGTCCCAACGGCGGGCCATACCGTATTTATTGTTTAGCAGTTCTCCCAAAACCAAAGTGGCATGCAAACCGTTGATGTTAGATACCTGCTGCATAGATCCCTCAGCAAAAATATTCCACTCGGTTAAAGCAATTGGTTTCAGAGAAATCGAGCTGGCTGTTATGCTTGATTTCGTGTAATCCATCATTTACCTGGTGCGATCGATTGCCGAGTTTAGAATGGCTGCCGCAGTTGAGTTTTCGCTGTAATTGGTGTAGTAGCTATGGATGATAAAATAATCTGACACGCTGCCCGCCTTACCAAGTACACCTATATTCCAACCTTTATCGGTCGCATTTGCCCACGATGCGGGTTCTTGTTCCAGTAGCTGCGCACCTACATAAATGGTTTTTCCTATTTCCAGGGCGGCTTTCATCATTGAATCCCTAAATACTTTATAATGCTGTCCATAAAGATCGCCCGTCACAATCTCTGGTTGTCCATCCTTATTTTTTGTTGCGTCTATACGAAACCCTGCCTGCCAGTTGCCATTGCTTTCATTGCCAACTTCCCAATATTTGGTGCGGCCATTATCGTAACGTACCCAATCGGCAGCAAGATGAGCAGCGGCTGCTACCGGGTTTGCTCCTGTTCCATAGCGGGCATATCCATAGTTTACTGTTATAATGCCCTGGCTGTTGGTTTGCTGCAACATTGCATAATAATTGTCAAGCGATAGGGTCCAGCTTTCGTTGTTTTTTCCAAACCAATAGTTGCCTCTAATTTTTGCCCCACTCCCATCCACTAATATCCCGGGGCATCGGCGTGTTTGGCATTATTGGCAGCATTCCAAAAATAGACACTGCTTAATTTCCCCCGGGAAACCGAATGATACCAGGATGAAGATTTTTAATATGGTTCAATAATGCGGGTTCAGACACCATCTGCGTCATATATGGGTTGGCATTGTTACCAAATAATGCGGGCGACACTTTTGTGATGATGGCGGAAGGGTTTATGTTGATGGTCACACCTGTGGCAACGGGCATTGCAGCTTCTGTAAACGATGGAGCTGTAAAATTTTTAGCGGCCCATTCATTCATATAAAAACCAATAGTATTGGCCGTTGGCGGATCAACAGGAGTTACTGGTGGTGGAATAGCAGGGGTTGTGTCAGTAGGCGGCACAGATGGCCCGGGGCTAATTCCTTTTTTGCAACTGGCAGAAAACAAAAAAATCAAGAGGCAGGCTATATACAATTTCCCTTTAAGTAGCAATACATTCATGCCTAAATATATCAACTGTTATATTAGAACCCGGTATGCTGCTGATTAAATACAATGAAAAGAAAAATTAGTATTGATGGAATAGTTGATAAACCCCCGGTATATACTGTTCTGTTTAGAAAAGAATAATCAATCAAATAAAATTAGAGAAAGCCTGGGCCAACTTATTAATCCCAAATTTCTTTAAAGTTGATGTGAACCAAACATTCTTCGAAAGCAAAATCAAACTCAATATCATTGCCTTTTAATTGCAACTGGTATTGGCCATCTATTAGCTGATGAATTTCAACATTATCAACATCAACCGAAATAATAATAAAGTAAGAAATACCCTGCGATTGGTAAATGTCAAACTTGGTATGCCTGTCCTTTAGCGCAGTGGAAGGAGATAATATTTCTACGACGAGGGTAGGAGGAAAATCCAGGTATTTTTTTGTAACCTCTCCACATATAACCAGCATATCGGGTTGCAAAATGGTGTCATCCTTCACCAGGTAGTCTACCGGCTGGTAAACCCTGCATTGGTTATTGCATTTCTTTAAAGCATTTCTGAATTCTGTCAATAAATTTCCGGCAACCCGTTGATGTTTAGGTACAGGTAGAGGGCTCATGGCATACGGAATTCCATCAATCAACTCCCATTGACCTTCCCACCTTTCATAATCTTCGTAGGTATAGTACGGTAATATTTTTATTGTTGCAGACAATATCTAAATGTTTTTGATGCAAATTTAAATTAAATATACCAGCCTGCCTATCCAAGCAAAAGTTGGTCAGAATAGCCTTTCACACACAAGATGGACCCCAACATTTCTTGTGCCTAAAAGGTAGCTGGGAATTGGCGTCGTCCCTTACCGATCCGCCGGGGCAGCTGCCTACTTTCTCCGATGCGGCATATACCAGTATTATCGGCCATGATGACTTAACTTTTCTGTTCGGTAGTGGACGATATAACCTTCGAAAATTTTTATATTATCAATTTCATACAAAAGTTTATATAAAAAGTGTTTTATTATGTTTCTTTTCAATAACTTGTTTTAAAAGACTTTCTACTCTTATCTGGCGCAGTCACTTCTAAAACATATTGACCTTTTTGCATAATGCTGTTTACTTGTATTGTTTCAGTGCTGCTGCCTTCCATGTGCGATATCTTTTTTGTTAATAAAACCTGCCCCAATGTATTCATCAACCGAACATTGTACGTTCCTTTTGGCTGATCGGTAAACTGCAGGTTTATCAAATCGCCGATAGGCGGGTTAGGATATACGAAGTAACCGGCTTTCCCTTTTCCGATAGTTACTTTTACAATCGGGCTGTATTTATTTTCACCATTTAAATCAATACTTCGTATACGGTAGAAATGGTCCCCGGTTGTTGCGTTTACATCAAGCCACCTGTAATTAACAATGCTCATATTGTTGCCGGCTGCCGTTTGTTTTTCTGCAATACTAAAAATTCGTCCATCTGCAGACTTCTGTACTTCGTAATGCTTTATGCCGGTCTCATTTTGTACCCTCCATTCAACGGCTATGTCATTGACTTGCTGAAAAGCTTTTATTGAACTAAAAGTTATGGGTAATGGACCAGCAGGCCTTAACACAATTTTAAACCTGTCTGCCGCAGACGATGCCGGATCAGAAGTAACACTGAAATCTATATTTATTATGCTGTTTAGAGAAATGTCGGTTTGGGCTCCTGTAAAATTATCCTGCAAAGCAGCCACCAGGTTAGCTGGCATGTTCTCCGAACTAAACTGAAAGCTATAATTTTTTATACCCATGTTTGCAATGTCCAGGTAAATCGTATCGTTTACGGTTACTTCCGGACGTTTCTCTACTATTAGCAAATTGCTGTTGCGCCGTGAAGCAAGATTCTCGGAGGTGATATTGCTCATTTTTATAACATCTTCTGCGGTAACTGTTGCGGAATAGCTATTATTAAATCTCACCCTTATTCCATCGGCTAATGCGGTTGTATCGGGCGCTATTACCAGCAAGCTGGCAAGCAATTGTTGTTCAGTACCATTCTGTGCGCGGAATACATTTAAGTCTGGTAAAAGCGCCGTTTTTGATCCTTCAGTAAACACAACGCCTGCATTACTCCCGGTAGTTGCTAATAAAAATGCCTGCCCCGAGTTTATATATCGCATAGTGTTGTCAACCACAGGCGATCCTAATACAGGGGTATATTGGTACGTATTGGAACTTAATCTTTCCACAAGCCTGAACCCTCCAATATTTAAACGACCCGAAAGATTTGCATCGAATATATAAAAGTATTGTGCAAGATTTGGTGTGCCTGCTATGGTCTCAAAATCAATGGGTGAAGCGTAAGGATTGCCTGTCAAAGTATAACCACCTGTGGATGAAACTACCACCGCCGGTTGTGTACCCTGCCGTAAACTACCGGTGCTTCGTAAGATAGAAGCGTCGTGCAGACTGTTAGAAGGTGAAGCGTTTCGGTCGCCGAAAACTAAGAGTAAGTAGCCGGGTTCGGAGTCAAGTCTTTTAACATTTGTATTGGTAACAGGTTGGTTTGTCCATGCGGTTCCTGCCGAAGCAGTTTGATTAAACATATAGATAGATGCAAGAGGTGAGTTGGCATCAAAACCATTGGACCCATTAAATAAAGGCGAAGTAATCTGAGTGCCCAGGTTGTTAACAGCTGCGCCCCCCTCCTGCCAAGCATCTTTAATGGTTTGGGTACCAGTGGTGGCAGCAGTAAGCAATCGTAATGCCCTGTGCCCATTATCCGGAATATAGCGCTCAACGGTAACATTCCCTGTTATTGTACCTGTCGAACTTCCAACGGAAGCTGTTCCTGCTGAAGTCGATCTTATAATCATATTTCCGCCCGCCTGTACTGTCACAGATCCATTCACAGTAATATCAAACCCCACTCCGTCATTTATAGATAAAATACTTCCATTGTTTACTACTATTGCCCCTCCGCTATTTACAATTATTTGGTCAGCAGCAACATTTGCCGCTACTGTTATTGTATGTCCGCTTTGTACAGTAATAGTATTTGAAGTAAAGTCCGGGGTTGTGGTAGAGGGACTAACAACTCCAGATGCAAAATCAGCCACCGGTGAGGTCTCCCAGGAAATTACATCATTCCAGTTACCACTTTGCCGGGTGCGGAAGTAAGGTCCGCTCAAAGAGCCTGAAATAAAATAAGGTAACTCCTGATTTTCATAGGCAATCATTACTTCGTTACCATTGGCAATCATGGATGTAAAGTCTCCCAATCCGCCACTGGCAAGAGTTTGAGGGGTGGCCCAGCCGGCGCCGGATGGATCTTTACCACTAACATATTTGAGGGTATAATTTGTAGCATCATAATATGAGATAACAGGAACATGATCTACTATTTGTAAGCAGGTAGCCCTGCCTACATCACCTGTAGCATCTATCGTGATTGGAGAAGGGGGCCAGTTGGCCCCGTCAGCATCCGAGGCTTGTATAAATTTCAGATCCTGGTTTGTTTGGTCATAATAAGAAATTGCAGGCCTGCTGTCCACCATTTGAAGAGAGTTATATAATCCTACATCCCCTCCGCTCTGTACAATAACTACAGGTTTGGTCCAGCCATTGCCGTCGGCATCATCGGAACGTTTGTATTTTAGGACACCTGCGGGATTACTATAATTATTATTAAAGGTATAGTAAGAGATAGCCGGGTTACCATTTATCACCTGCAAACTTGCATAGGTTCCTCCAACAGCATCTACAGTAACAGCAGTACCCCATGATAAAGGCCCAAAGCCGGATGCGTTGTTGGCGCGAATATATTTCAAGGGTGAGTTTGGATAATTATAAACGCTGTATGAGATTGCCGGTCTTGTATTTATTATTTTAAGGGAAGTATTTCCTCCGCCGCTTGCGGCATCAACTATTATAGGTGTTTCCCAGCCGGCACCAAGGGGATCCTTTGCGATTACATATTTAATATTTCCGGATTGATTAACATATGCGATAGCTGGCTTTCCATCAACTATTTGCATTGATGCATCCCGTCCTGCATATCCGCTGGCATCAACGGTAACAGGAGTACCCCAATGAGAGCCGGTTGCATCGGTAGCCCGAACATATAGAAGGCTGCCTGTACCATAATCTCTGGCACTGTTTGAAAAAGCAACGGCCGGATAACCGTCTACAATTTGTAAAGAAATATCTCCACCTGCACTGCCAATTACATCGAAGGTTACAGGTGTCGCCCATGGTGCACTTCCATTGGCATCGGTAG
Organism: Chitinophagales bacterium; assembly: GCA_038204535.1. Lineage (GTDB taxonomy): Bacteria > Bacteroidota > Bacteroidia > Chitinophagales > Chitinophagaceae > Segetibacter. The sequence goes on from JBBRCW010000007.1 coordinate 38,992, forward strand.
CGCTAACATACTTCAGATCAAAGTTGGTTTGATCATGATAGGCAATAGCGGGTTTACCGTTAACCACGTGCAACGAGCTATAAAAACCACCTTGATTAGCTGCGATAACCGGCGGCGTATTCCAGTTGCTACCCGCCAGATCAAGGGCACGAATATATTTGAGACGCCTGCCGTAATTGTCAAGATAAGAGATGGCAGGATTGCCGCCCACTATTTGTAACGAAGTGTATTGTCCAACATCAATTCCGGCACTGCCACCATCAATAACAACAGGCGAACCCCCGGGAGTAATATATTGCAGGCTGCCTCTAAGGCCAAAAAACGAAGTTTGATCGTTGTAATAAGAAATAGCGGCATGACCATTCACTTGCCGAAGGGAAGCGTATTTTCCAACATTTCCGTTAGCATCTAAAGTTCCTGAAGCCCATGGAGGATTTCCATTTATATCTGATGACACGGCGTATTTCAGGTCCCCGTTTGTCACATCATAATATGCAATAGATGGGATGCCATTTATTGCACATAATGACGTGTATTGTCCCACATTATTGGTTGCATCTACGGTTACCGGGGTACCCCATGCTGATGCGTCCGCCAAGGTTGCCCGAACATATTTTAAATCACCATTAGTTTCATCGTAATAAGAAATTTGTGCACGGCTGTTAAAAGTTTGCAAACTTGTGTACTGTCCTACGTCACCGGTTACATCCAACGAAATAGGGGAGGCCCAATGACTGCCCGTAGGATCGGTAGCGCGAACAAATTTGAGGTCTTTATTAATTTCATCATAATAAGAAATAGCGGGGATACCGTTTACTATTTGTAACGAAAGATATTTGCCCGTGCCTATGGCAGCATCTACAATTACAGTCTCCCACGGCCCCGCACCAGTTGGATCACTGGCACGGAGATATCGCAGATAACCACCTGAACCGTATGCGCCACCAGGATTATCCGCCATTGCAGGAATGCCATTAGAAAGGACAATCAAGTTTGAAAAATTGCCGGAAAATCCGCCTGAGCCGGAATTAGGATCTATTACCTGTACAGGTGCCGACCATGTTTGGGCCGATGTTGAATAATGAATAAGTAGTAAGTTCAGGTACAATAGATACTTAAGTTTCATAATAATATATATTTAAATAAATAGGTAATTGCAAGGGTAACTGAGGCGGGGTCCATACCTTGCAGAAAGATATAAATTAACTTACAGACATACAACCCGATACTAAAATACTGTTTAATTTACTTTATAGATGCCAGAGAAAATAGTAAAAACACGACAACTTTCAGTTACGGTTAAACCCGGCTTAAATAGTTTTTTTTTGCCAATGGGGATTGATTTTCAAAGATGTATGTAATATTTCCGGAGAATTTTTTAACCGTTGTTGGTGTTATTCACCAACAACTCACTGGTCATGTACAGTTGCAGGTAAAGAACAGTCCGGTAAGCCTTGGCATTTCAGCCCAAGCTTTTCACAGAACCGCGCTTGAATCAAAATAGCATGAGTGCTAACCTGGTGAAAACCAGAAGCACGTGCTATTGCGTGGGCTTCTCTTTACTAACAATAGTTGCTTTAGAATTTAAAGCCCAGGCATATACCAAAGGCGCGCAATCCATAATAGGTTCCCTTTATGTCCACATCTATTTGGTTGGCACCAACCGTACCGGAAAAATCAAGTCCTGGCGGATCAAAATCATCAATATCCTGTTTTACACCTGCACGATCCTGAGCAGGAATACCCTTAGGATCTGTACCGGATAGCGTTCCTTTTGTCGAACCAATTATTGGTCCGGCAATCCACCAATCCAAAGTCACTCTCTTACCTAAATTCCATTGAGTTCCCAGCAATAACCCACCCCCAATACTATTGATTGTTCCAGTAACGTTTGCGGTGTGAAGTTGCTGGTCACTAGGTGTAAATGTGTAAGGTCCTTCAAAAGATGAATGCGCATAACGTAGAAAGGGGGCAATGTAAAAGCCAGCAGGAGCTTGTTTCTTGCCTAAATAAAAACGAATTTCCGGTGTTAGACTAAAATTACCTAATTGAGTTTGATCAATGGCCCGTTTAACATCAGGATCGTCTCCGTATTCTTCCTGTATTTTGTCTGCAAACGGGAGCTTAGATTTTGGCATTATGCCAATTCCTAATGCTACCGAAGTTTTCGGTCCGATAACTCTTTCATATTGGAAAGAAAAATTTTTAAAAACCAACGCTGTCAGATTAATCTTAAAAATGTTCTTCTTTTGATTTAAGTCACTCTGATCAGTTTTTTGTCCAATCACAATTTGGCTGGAAAGTAGTAGGAAGCCACATACTAATAATTTAATACTTTTCATGTTTAATTTTGGTGTTTTGATTTGAAAGTCAGCGAAAATGATACGCGAAATATGTTTCCCTATAAAACATTCTTTAATGAAATCTATACTCCATATTATTTTATTCAAAATACGTTATACAGCAACTTAAAATAAAAATTCTATAGTTTGAAAAGAGGGTTCATTAAATGCATCGTTACTTAATATTCGATGTAAATCGTAACCTGCGCCCACACCCCCGAGGCATGTCTGCCATTCAATAACGCTACTTCGGGTTAATTTTACTAATCAGTAATCTAGAATCCATGAAAGCCCGACACCTCTCCATCATAAGAGTGAGTTGTTCCCTCGACTATATAGCTGTTGTCGCATGTTTGTTGTATCGAAGAACCCGTTTCACCGCCCGAGCCTCCATAGGTCTTTTGCAATTCAATTGCAGGAGCCTGTGCATAGATGCTAAAAGAAAACGCAAAAAAAGCCAAGCTATAAGTGCGTTACTCTTTTTCATTTAGCAGGTTTTTAATTGTTTTACTATCTATTTAATAAACACAGCTACTGTTTTACAAATTTCTTCACTACAGTTTCTCTACCATCTGCTGACAACATCTTTAATAAATAAGTGCCTGCTGTTAGATGCGATACATTAAGCGATGTATCGCTTTCACCGTTGATTATATTAATTACTTTATTCAATAGTGTTTTACCTGAAAGGTCCGTTACCAGCAAGGTTATTTTGTTTTCGCCTGTTGATGACACTTTTACTTTCAAAATATTTTTTACCGGGTTTGGATAAGCAGATAATGTAAAACCAGCAACCTTTGTTTTTATTGGTACTATGTTACTGTAAGTAAAATTGCCGTCCTTGCCTGTCATCTTTAAACGATAATAGCTACTACCTGTTAAAGGCTTTGCATCATTAAAATTATATTGGTGGCTACCGGTGACTGATGCGGCAGGCACTTTACCAATGGCAGAAAACACTGTGCTTTGATTGCCACGTTCTATAACAAATTCCTTTGTATTTACTTCGTTATTAGTAAGCCATTGAAGCTTGACAGCGTTTTGTTGCAACCTGCCATTAAATTCTACAAGTGTAAGAGGCAGGGGAACATCACCCGTGGTTAAAAAAAAGCCGCTAAAGCCATTAACGGGAAATGTAACTATCCAATAATTGTTGCCCATATCCCAATCCACGTTTGGAATAATAATATCTCTCGGTCCATTATAATTTCCTGGATCTGAAGAACCTTGAAAGTCTCCATGCAATTGGAAAATACGCACATTGCTTTTATTAGGATCAGTTGGGGTGAGAGGTAATAAAGGATTGCTCAGTTGGTTTGCTACTACGTAATCATTATAATTTTTAAATTCCTGCTGTGTGAAATACAAAGTGACAGTAGCCTGAGCATTATTCGACACTACAACAGGTAAAGGCTTAATATCGTAGTGGCGTTGCACATAAGGCTGGCCATTAGTTTCGTGTACTGACAGGTCAATGGTTACAATAGATTCAACATCGCCGCTTAATGCATTCGCGCCTCGTATTGGGGTCAGCCTGACTAATTTTTTTGAATTGGCATCATTAACTTCTATTGGATCATCTCCCGGAATGTTTTTGGTGACAGTACCAGTTGTAGTAATCGGTAGTTGTAAGCCCAAGTTCGGGTCGGGTGCTATTTTTACCACCCATATGTCCCAACTACCATGATTGCCAACTACATCTCCATCTTCAGACGAACTTCGTCCTGCAACCACGTAACCTCCATCAACGGTTTGCTCTATGCTCTGCCCCTCGTCGTAGTTAGAGCCACCCAGGCTACTTTGCCATTTAAATTTACCTAAACTATCCAGTTTAATTACCCAATAATCCGGATAGCCATGGTTACCTGTAACATAACCGTTTGTGGAACTGGAATACCCTGCAAGTATAAAACCATCATCCGTTGTCTGAACACTGGAATTACAAACTTCTTCATTGGTACCCCCGTAGCAATATTGCCATATAATGTGCTGATCTGTAGCATCCAGTTTTGCGATCCAGTAATCTGTGTATCCCTGATTACCGCTTACATCACCATTAGTAGATGAAGTGGTTCCAGACACAACATAATTCCCATCTGAGGTTTCATAAATACTAGTAGCAATATCATCACCATTTCCGCCGAGACTTTTTGTCCATGAAATAACACCCAAGCTCGTTAACTTCACAACCCAATAATCAGCACCGCCTTTGTTTCCATGCACATCACCATTTGCAGACCTGGAATATCCGGCCACAATATATCCTCCGTCCGATGTTTGTTTCACAGAATTAGCAATATCTGTATCTGAACCGCCATAGCAATATTTCCAATCAATACCGCCATTGGGTTTGAGTTTAACAATCCAGTAGTCAGAGCCTCCATGGTTACCAAGTACATTGCCGTTATTAGGCGATTCTGCCCTGCCAGCAACTATATATCCGCCATCAGTCGTTTGTTGAACAGAGGAAGCATATTCGCCATAACTGCCTCCCAGGCTTTGCTGCCAGTCCAAAGCTCCATCGGGTTTAAGCTTTATAATCCAATAGTCATTTTCGCCATGAGTACCAGCTACCTGGTCAGAATTACAACTATACGTATAGCCCGCCACAATATAACCGCCGTCAGCTGTCTGGTCAACGGATTTTGCCTCTTGGGGGCAATTATTTCCAAAACTTCTCGTCCATAAAGTATCTCCATTGCTTTTTAACTTAACCACCCAGAAACTAAGATAACCAGGATTGTCCCAAACATCTCCATCGTCTGAGTAAGTTGATCCTGCAACAATGTACCCGCCATCTGTAGTTGGTTTTACAGCATAACCATATTGGCCGTGTGAACCTCCAAGGCTTTTCGTCCACATAATGCCAGGGGCCTGGGCATGGGTACCTGAAAAAAATACGACTAAAATAAAGGCAATTAATGTTAAAATTTTTTTCATGATGTTTGTTTTATATTGTCTCAAAAAAGCTATACTCACCAATACATTTCGAGCAGAATTTAATGCAACCCAAAGTATAAACATGACTTAACGCCGCCAACACTCAATAAAAAAACGGGAATCACTTGGTGCATTCCCTCGTCTAACTACAACCCTGGACGTATTACTGGAACATCCTGCATTAATAGTATCGGAACTGCCACATAGAAATGAGATATTTCCATTAAACGTTGAGATGATTTTGGTTTCATTCGAAAGAATGTTCTCATTAACATTTTGACCAATAGCCCTTAAAATACTTTGGTTACAGCTCAGGGTCGCGGTAAAACTAGGTCCGGGGCCATAAGCAAGACCGACTGCTTTTCTTGTACTGTTTGATAACTCTATACTTCTATTTCCAATCCATACAGTCGTTCCATTTTGCGAGTTAGAAGGATGTGAAACAAGCATTTCAGATTCAGGACCGGCAATAGCAGGGTTGACCCTTCCGGTTGATGTACCGGTAACACTTGTAAGGGTTCTAACCGGGGTCCAAATTCTTACACTTGTAGAATCAGATCGCCAAATTTGAATATCAACCCTGCCAAAAGCTCTCTCAACTGCCGTTGCTAAATACAGCGATCCCAAACTATTGTGAAAATAAGGAGATCCTGCATTGCAAATTATAGGAGTACCTCTATTGTCAATGGCAGACACGGATGCGCCAAAAGAAACCCCGTCTGCGGATGTTGATAGAAAAACTTGATTGGAATTTCGAGGTGTAAATCCCATTACCAGGCTGTCACTTTTAAAACCTAAAGATGGAGCGTAGTCAGTAGAGTGGTTGGTAGAAGTACTTCTTATTAATCTGCTTTCAAAATTTGTATTTCCGAAAGGTGTTGTCGTCGTTCTCTCTAATTTAAGAATGCTAAATTGATCGACTTCAATGTTTGTGTTAAATGCATCTCGGAAAGACATAAACCAGGTTTGGGTTTTTGGGAAAAAAGTTAATGACGGTATTGAATTATCATCAACCTGGCTGCTACTGATGGTATTTTGACTGGCAGATAGAAGGCTGCCTAATAAATTCCATTCACGACCATTTTCAGACACGCTTAAGTCTAAATTGTTGAAGCCGGGAAACCCGCCCCAATATGCAACAACATATATATCCTTATTTGCTGAAATTCCTGGAGATGATTGTGGTCTCGTATTATGTGGCCTATTTACACCCATGCTGAGATTTATTGAACTTTGTACAATAGGAATATTTGAAGGAAACGCAAATGTTGAAATATTAGAGTGCCCGCTTGGTACACTAGGTTCGGCTATGGAAACCAGCATTGCCTGAGTAGGAAGTTCCGAAATTGCAGTAATAATATTCCGGGAAGTATTACATCTAACTGTGAGAAAAACGCAAACGAAAATAAGTAGAAGTTTCATCGTATATATGCTTAAAGTGTAAATAATAATGGTTGTTATACCAAATTGAGACCGGGGGCGGGTTTAACATCTCTCTTCGCAGAAGAAGAATTGCCTTTGGTAAAATCCTCAAAGGCGACTGAGCATTTACTTAATTTCACACTTTAGTAACTAAGTTTGACTACATGCTTGCCTTTATAAGGGGCTATTGCATTCTCCTTTATGTTGTTTATTTTTGAAATAAGCGATAATGTAAAACCTCGTACCTTATTTAAAATCTCTTTTACCAAATTATAGGAACTGACAGCTAACTGCGATCTCTTTCAAGAACATCTGAAACTAAATGAAGTAATTCATCCGGACGATTTGTTATTCCAAATGCATCTTCAGGAAGCTTTTGTGATTTATCAAGTTGTCCCACATAAAAAATTAACCTGTGAAGCTTATTCCCTTCTCTCATTTTTTTCAGAAAATTTAATCCTTCATCCCGAACTCCATTCCGGTCAATGTCCGAAATAATTAAATCGTATTTTTTACTACGGAGCAGGTTCCAGGCGTTGTCTGATGCTACCACCTGGTCTACATAAATACCAAGTGAATGGAGAATAGCAGTTTCAGGAAAATTATTTTCAGGATGATCATCTATCCAAAGTATATGTGCTCCCGCTGCTATAGGTGCAAGCCTGTTGAGTCTTCTAAATAGGTTTAATCGATCTTTTTCACTAACTGTGATGTGTCTTAGGGTCGTTGCTTCGTCCAAATCACCGCTTTCTTTTGGTTTTTTAGTGGCACTCTCCAATTGCTCTTCAAAAAAGGCTATTTCAATACCAAACGCTTTAAAACTACTTATACGTAGAAGTCGCCAATTGATGTAGTTTCGGTAATAAAATAAAATAACCACAATAAATAGAATTCCTAAAATTGTTGGAATCGCTTTTACGATTTCTATTACAATTTGGTCGCTCATATTAAAACGGTTATTCGTTAAAAGAAATAACTTTTAGAAAGTCAAATTACCTTACAACTAACACAAAAAATAGTAAAAACGCAACAACTTACAGTTCATATTTCCACTCTGCATGTATGGTTTTCCTTAGTAAAGGGAGTATCTTTCAAAAGAATTGAGGGAACATTTGCCACTTTATTTCACATGTATTTATCCTCCTTTTAAAGGACTATAGGGCATTCATATCCCCTGGAAATATTTAATTAAATTATCTCTCCAAATTAACACGATAACACCCGCTACCGCCAGTAATGAATACAACCAACTTTGTGTACTCACTTTCTTTTTATAAATAATTACTGAGATGATGAGCACGTTTACCGGGATTAACGAAAGTATGGTTGAAGCTTCTGCAACTTTTAGTCTGGTATACGCCATTAAAAAAAACGATAAACCGAGTACCGCGCCAAACGTAATTCCAAAAAATAGTAATATTGCATTTCGTTTATTATAAAACACCTTCCTGATAAAACCCGTAGGCTTTTGTCGTACCAGATCAAATATCATTAAAGCTCCAAATGCTGTGATAACACGTATCCATGTAGCATGAAAAGCTGAGATGTTTGTGCCACTACTTGTTAAAGTGATTTTTGCAAAGATGAACGCTAAGGCCGTTAGTGTACAAGCTGTGACATCGTATAAAACTCCACGCCATGGCAAGCCAAACTTTTCTTGTTTTACTTCATTTCTCTCTTTAGTGCTGCTTATTAACAA
>JBBRCW010000008.1:0-46268 GCA_038204535.1 Chitinophagales bacterium
CAATTGGAAGAGGATGAATTAAAGATCATTCTGAAGTTGCTTTCCTCTCTGAAAATGAAACCCATCTTAGAAGAAATAGAGGGAAGCCTGGCAGTAAATAATAATATATTGCCTGACTTTATTTTAACGGTTAATGAAGAAGAACAGATAGATGTTAATTTGTTCAAGTCCAGGTCGTCCTCACTGTACATCAATCATTCCTTGATGGAAACAGTACATACAGCCAGCAAATCTCAAAACAAGGCCGCCACACAATATCTTAAAAGTAAGTTGAATGCGGCGCAGTGGTTTGTTAACGCCATTAAGCAGCGGGAAAGTACCATGATCCAGATAATGCACGCAATCGTTAAGCTGCAAAGGGAGTATTTTTTATATGGCGATGTCAGCTTGCTAAAACCGATGATCTTAAAGAATATAGCAGAGATAGTTGGTGTGGATATTTCCACAGTTTCGCGGGTGACCTCGAACAAATACGTAGACACACCATTTGGTATAATATTATTGAAAAATCTGTTTACAGAGGGAATCATCAATAATGAGGGAGAGGTAATCAGTAATCGGGTTATTCAATCGGCCATTGAAGGTGTTATTGAAGTAGAAGATAAAACGAACCCTTTCACCGATCAGCAATTAGTGACTATATTAGCAAATAAAGGGATTATAGTAGCAAGAAGAACGATTGCCAAATACCGCGAACAATTGCAGATACCTATAGCCCAGCTTAGGCGAATGTGGGCCTGAAATTAACAGAAAAGTTGAATACTATTGATTGACTTTCCTATAAAAATTAATTGATAATAATGAATAGAATACTGGTAATAGACGACGATATGGATATGTGCCTGCTTTTAAAGCGGTTTCTTGTTAAGAATGGATACGAGGTTATTTTGTCTCATAATGGAAAAAAGGCTTTGGAAGAATTGGAGCAAACCGAACCTGATTTAATTCTGTGCGATTTCAGGCTTGAAGATATGAACGGAAAGGAATTGCTTGTAAAAATAAAGGATAAGTACGCCAATATGCCTGTTATTATGATTACCGGGTACAGCGATATAAAAGTAGCTGTTGAGGTAATGAAACTGGGGGCATACGATTATGTAACAAAACCCTTATTTCCGGATGAAATTTTGCTGAGCATAAAAAAAGCACTTAACAGAAAGCCCGAAGAGAACCTGCCGGCAGATTATAACAGGCAGCCGGCAAAAGACATTGCAGAGCCCAGGAACAACCGGATAAAGACCATTACTTCGGGCAGCTATATTTTTAGTGATAGCCCTGAATTTAAAGCTATTTTAAAACAGATTGACCTGGTAGCGCCCACTAATTACAGTATATTAATTTATGGTGAAAGCGGCAGCGGCAAGGAGGCAATAGCACAAGAAATTCATAAACGAAGTAAACGCAGTGCACAACCATTTGTAGCCATTGATTGCGGTGCATTATCAAGAGAATTGGCGGGCAGCGAATTATTTGGTCATGAAAAAGGGGCATTTACCGGCGCCATTAATCAAAAGGTGGGCAGTTTTGAATTAGCCAACAGGGGAACAATTTTTTTAGATGAAGTAGCAAACCTGTCTTACGATATTCAGGTTGCCTTATTAAGGGTAGTGCAGGAAAGAAAAATGCGTCGTCTTGGGGGTACAAAAGACATTGAACTGGATGTGAGAATTATTATTGCGAGTAACGAAAGGTTGCTGGATGCCGCCCGAAAAGGTAAGTTCAGAGAAGACCTGTATCACCGGTTTAACGAGTTTAGCATAGAAGTGCCGCCGTTGAGGGAACGCAAACACGACATCATGATTTTCTCTAATCATTTTTTAAAACTCACCAACGAAGAACTGCAGAAAAATATAAAAGGATTTTCGCCGGAGGTTGAAAGTATTTTTAGAAATTATGTTTGGCACGGTAACCTGCGCGAACTTAAAAATGTGGTAAAAAGGGCAACCCTTTTATGCGACACCGACTACATAATGCCTTCTGTTCTTCCTTTTGAAATTACCAACTATTCAAAATTGTTATTTGATGATAGCGCTGACGATACTGCAGTGCAAACGCCTGCAGTACCAAGGCATGAACCCCCTGGCGCCATACCGGTGGCCGCAAGAACGCCGGTAGAAGAAGAGCCTTTTTACAATGGCCGTCCAATAGAGATAAACGAAAATAGTCTGAAGGGAGCAAGTATAGATGCGGAGTACGAAATGATAGTGGAGGCGCTGCGAAAATCCAATTATAATAAAAGCAAAGCCGCAAAAATTCTGAACGTTGATCGCAAAACTTTGTACAACAAAATGAAGCAGTATAAGCAGTTTAACAGCGATATGTAGGTGCAATTGAGTCTGATTTTATCATGCCTGGCATTCTATATCTTTCAAAGAATATAAAAAGGCAATTATGGTACTTTAAAAATATAAATATTTATTTTAGGTATTTGCAACCGGCTCTAAAGTCTTATCAATTCTGCAGGCCCTTAGTTGGCCTTTGTTTTGCAAATGACCATCTTAATTACAATCAATTTTTATAATGATACCCGCTGCAACGGCATTAAATATTTTAGTTGTGGATGATGACGAAGATGATTTCTTTATCATATCGGAATATATCCGCAGCATTCCCGCCAAAGACTTTAAAGTTGATTGGGCTTATAACTACGCGGATGCATTTAATAGAATGGTTTCTCAAAGGTACGATCTCTGTTTTGTTGACTACCGTTTGGGTATAAAAACGGGTATGGAATTGCTAAAGGATGCCATTGCCGCAGGTTGTGAGGGGCCGATCATTTTACTCACTGGAAAGGGTACCCAGGAAATAGACGTTGATGCAATGGAGAACGGAGCATACGATTACCTGATAAAATCGGAGCTAAACACGGAAAAGCTGGAGCGTTGTATCCGTTATTCTCTCGAAAGGGCCAATTCGATACAGGCTTTAAAGGCCAACGAAAGAAAGTATCGCAATATGTTCGAAAAATCGAAAGATGTGGTATTTATTGCCAACAGCGATCTTAAGATTGCAGACATTAATTATGCCGCTACTGAGCTGCTTGAATACGAATTGGAAGAATTGATTTCTACTCCCCTTACATCCCTGTTTTGTAATGAAAAGAATGTGCATTTTATAAGAATGATACTGGACGAAATAGGAGAGGTCAATGATTTTGAAGTTGAGCTGGCAGCAAAGAATAATGAAATTAAGATCTGTATCATTTCAGCAAGTTTTGAAATTAATAATAAAGGCGAAAAATATGTGCAAGGCATAATACATGATAATACCAGTCGTAAGCGCGCTGAGAAATCGGCTATACAGGCCGAAAAACTAGCCGCCACCAGTCGCCTGGTACGAAGCCTGGCGCACGAAGTAAGAAACCCGCTTAATAATATCAACCTTTCGGTAGAGCAATTGATGCAACTGGAGAAAGAGGGCGATTCAAAGGTTTATCTGGAAATCATTCAGCGGAACGGCAAGCGAATAGGGGATATAATTACCGAGTTGTTGAATTCGTCGAGGGTATCTGCTCCTGGAAAAATGAAAGCAGTAAGCCTTCAATCAGTTATAGACAGCGCTATTTTGGCTGCCGAAGACCGGTTAACTTTAAAACGAATTGAGCTGTTAAAAGAATATTGCGATGAGTCGGCTATTTCGTTACTTGACGAAGAAAAACTTAAGCTGGCTTTTCTAAACATTATCATTAATGCGATAGAAGCTATGGAAGAGGAAACGGGAAAACTACAGATAGTTCTTTCTTCGGCCGAGGATGAATATCTTTTAGAAATTAAAGACAACGGTTGCGGAATAAACGACGAAACCATGCAACGCTTATTTGAGCCCTATTTTACCTCTAAACGAAACGGTATGGGCCTTGGGCTTGCTTCAACTTTAAATATTATTCAATCGCACCAGGCGCATGTTGATGTAAAGTCTGAGCCGGGCAGAGGCACTTCCTTTATACTAGGATTTAAAAAAGCTTCGATGCCTGATTAGCAAAGTGCTTATATTTTTTGCAATTTTTATTGACAAAGGCATCGCAAACCAGGGCTATATTTAGTTAATTTCGTTTTGCTCTTCTTCTTTATCCCTTTTGGCTTTTTCCATTCTTTTTAACCGTCTTGGCGAAATCTCCAATTCTTTGGTTTCCTGTTTAATTATAAACACAGCGTTTTCGTTGGGTACAATTCCGCTGCCATATTCAAGTGCATATACCTTGGTAAATTCGGCTCCGAAATACAATATGATTGAAGTGTAATAGATCCAGGTTAAAATAAGAATGATGGACGCAGCCGTACCATAAGTAACACCTAGTTTTGAATTGCCAAGGTAGTACCCAATGGCATATTTGCCAAGGAAGAATAACAACGAAGTAAAAAATGCTCCGATAAATGCATCTTTCCATTTTATTTTTCCATCGGGCAAAACTTTAAAAATGATGGCAAAAAGAAGGCTGATAACACAAAAGATCAATGCTACATTCATCACCTTGATTACATAGACCATGGTATCCGGAAAAAATTGCGCCAACTGATCGCTTAACAGATCCATAACTGCGTTGGCTGTTAATGAAACGATGAGCAAAAAACCGAGGCTGATGATCAGCGAAAATGAAAGCAGCCTGTCTTTTAGCAACTTGATAAGCCCTCTCTTAGGCTTTGCCTTTAGCGACCAGATAAAGTTGATGGAGTCCTGAATTTCGGCAAATATACCGGTAGCACCTACCACCAATACAATAGTGCCGATAATTGCCCCTATAGTGGATTTGTTTGTTTTCTGTATGTTTTGAATTATCTGCTCTACCTGCAGGGCTGCATCGCTGCCAATCAGCCCTTTTATCTGTCCATATAATTTACCGGCAACCGCTGCCTCACCTAAAAAAATGCCCGCTAATGAAAGCACAATAACCAAAAGCGGCCCAATAGCAAAGATTGTATAATAAGATAACGCTGCACTCAGTTTAACCGCATTATCAGCCGCAAATGCTTTTGCCGCCTCTTTTATAACGTGCCAGAACTTTTTAAAAAATTTGATCATTAGTAAAGATCAGTTTAAAAGAAATCCAATATTGTAAATGTAATCATTTCGCACACTACCAAACGCGTGTAAATGTGGAGTTAATTACCCTAAACGCGTTGCCTTTTAATGTTAAATCTATGACCATAAAACGTAATTATATCATTATGTGTTTGGCAGGATAATTTATACTGTATAATCAAAATTCATTCAATAAAACACATTTTTATGAAAAGTCTATCGTTGCCGTCATATTGGTAATAGGATGGCTCCTTGGGTTCTTTGTTTATAGTGCCACAGGGATAATTCATGTAGTGTTGGTATTGGCCATTGTTGCGCTATTACTTGGGGTAATTAGACGAGCCTGATGAAGTTGGTAATTGCGGGGCATATGTAGCATGATATCTCACTATCATCTTTAAAATGAACCTTGAAATATTCTCAATCTACATATAGGCCTTTTTATTTTTTAGAAAGCTACAGGTGTTAAGCCTGTAGCTTTTTAACTGAATGCAATTTGTTGCCTTTTTTTATAATTGTTATTATTATGCTTCCAATGCTGGCCGTTAAGAAAAGGAAATACTGGTTACTGGCAATTGTAACCGTGATTTTAATTGCGTTGGGTATATACGGGTATTACAAATATTCATTTATTAATAAGCAAGTAAGTAAAACCGTTGCACAGCAAACGGACAGCCTGTATAAAATTACTTACGACTCTATTTTTGTGGATGAAGTGGCCGGTAAGCTGTTTGTAAAAAATTTGCACTTTTTTGGCGATACTATTGTGCAGCGAAAAATGATTGACAGGGGAGATACGATGGCGGCGTCTTCATTGTTCGATGTATTTGTCCCGTCGCTGGAGGTTACAGGATTTGATGCGGTTACTGCATTGGCAGGCAGTCAGCTTTCCTGCAGTAAGATCACCATTATGGATCCAAAAGTGACTGTGCATGTGTACCCTGAGGTTCCAGATCGATCCGACAAAAAATATGGGGCGCTGCGGTGGTATGACCTTTTACCCAAGGGGTATAAATTGGTACAGGCAGACACCGTGTCAATAATCAACAGCGAGATAGTTGCTGTTAACACCGATACCAAAAAAATTAATTTTCATACTTTTAATACCAGTCTCATTCTGGAAAAAGTATTGCTTGATAGTGCCCATTTTTACGATACTTCCCGTACCCTGTTTAGCAAAAAAGTTGGCTTTCATACTGATAAAATTACCATCGGCAACAACCCGGTTCTGGCGGATGTAACCAACGTAACTTTTGAAACCGATAAAAAGATTTTGGCTATTTCGCGCATTAATAAAGACAAAACAAAAGACGGCGGTCAGTTGACTGGTTTGGTTAAAGATATCGTTATAACTGATTTTCAGATTAGAGGGGGATTAAACGCGCTGAATATTGTTGTGGGCGATGCAAAGGTTGATCACTTGCAACTTCAGTTTGCAAAAAAAGGAAGTGCCGGCAATAAGACTAAAGAAAGTGAGACGGGGCTTTTAACAGACTGGATAAAAAGTTTTGCTCTAAAGGATTTGAAGGTGAATGATATGATATTGCAATCAACGGGTGAAAAGGGAGAAGAGAATAAATACAAATTATCTAACACCCGTATTTCTATTAGTGATCTTGTTTTGGATAAATCATCGCTGCTGAATTCGGATTTACTTAAAAAAGCGGGTAATGTAGAATTGCGAGCCGACGAAATATCATTTGCCAGCCACGACAAAATGTATCGATATTCTTTTTCAGGAATCCACACCAGCCTTGCCAAAAAAACGATTCGTTTCAAGAAGATTTCAATAAAACCTACTTTGGGAGAAAAGGCTTTTGCCGACAAAGCAGGGGTGCAAAAAGACCGGTACAATGTGCAATTCAAAAATCTACTGGCCAGCCAGGTTAATTTTATTAAAATGGCGGAGGGCAATATTGACATCAGCAAAATTACCACTTCAGGCAGTAAAGTAGATATATATCGTGATAATACAAGGAGGTCTGACAGTGTAAAAAAGAACGGCAGATTTCCGCACCAGCTAGTGTATAAATTAAGCATTCCGATTGCCATCAAAAAAATTGAGTTAAGTAATACCCATATTTCCTATCGCGAAAAAAGCCCGTTATCCGGACAAATTGGCAACCTGTATTTTGAGAAGAGCTTTATATCGATCTCGAATATTACTAACGCACCAAACTCAGCCGATCGCTTTACTGACATAGATGTTAAGGCACGTCTTCTGGGCCAAATTCCACTGAACATTCAAATTAAATTTGATCTCCATAATGTGAAAGAGGGCAGGTTTAAAGTAAGCGGCATTGCAAAGCAGGCTTTTAATGGAAAATTGCTTAATCCAATTACGGAACCATTGGGCCCCATTCGCATTGATAAAGGCAACATAAATTACCTTGAGTTTGCATTTGATGGAGATAATAACATAGCGATGGGTGATCTGGTAGTTAAGTATAATGACTTAAAAATCTCGCTGCTAAAGAAGGGAAAGAATGATACAGCCTTATCAAAAAAACACCTCATAAGTTTTGCAGCAAATTTTCTGGTTAAAAATGATAATCCTGCAAATGGTAAGTTGCGAAATGCAAGCGTTGAATATAAACGCGACGAATACAAATCGTTCTTTAATATGATCTGGAAATTTGTATTTACAGGCCTAAAAGATGTAATGAAGACAAAAATATAAAATCTGCAAGTCTACAGGTTGAAGCTTTCTCAGCCCTATATTCTTGCAGATTATTTTACTGTTGGTTATTGTTTACCTTTTTTTCAATGTCGTCTACCTCTTTCATAAATTCCGTTATTTTAGTGTCGGCATAGGCGCCGTAAGCATCTATCAAAGTGCCCTTTGCGCCATCATTGGTTTCAATGGCATATAAAATTGTATTGTCGTCGGGATCCGATTGTCCTTCAAACCTGAAAAAGTTTTTTACAGTAACATCCTCCGGGTTATAAATTTTTTCTGTTTTTAATGACTGCAAACCTTCGTCCACTGCTTTAAAATCATCATCGTATCCATCTAACACCATACGGTTAAGACAGGTATTGAGAGATTTCATGTAGGGTATCTCTTCGTCTTGAGGTTCTTTAATTTCAGGTATCATAAAATAAATTTAAATGTAAAGAAAAAAGGGCAGAACATCTTCATACAATGTTCTGCCTGTAATAATAACAATCGTTTATTCGCTGACCTTTTGGTGCATGTCGCGATATTGCTTAATCATATCGTGCGATGTTTTTAGTTCACCTTTTTGATTAGAGATCATTTGCCTTATTTCAGTTGACATATAGGCATCTGATTCAAGTGCGGATTCGTACGCTTTTTGGGCAGCGTCTTCACCAAATTCGCAGTTTTCTAAAATACTGGTTCTGCTCTTACCAGAAACTGCTGCCTTTACGTCCATCCAGGCGCGGTACACTTTGCCCGATAGCGTAGTATTGGTCGTGGCCTCTTCGCCTGTTTGGGCAACCGTTTGGGTAAGCTCATTTACATACTTCATGCTTTGATCGGCCATTTTGCTAAACATGGCTCTTAAATCCGCATCCTTGTCTTTTGTTTCTTCCAGGGCCCGCTGATAACCTTCGACACGGTCGTTATTAATTTTGATAAGGTCATTTAGTACTTCTGTTGTTTCTGTTTGATTGGTCATGATCATTGGTTGATTTGTTAATGAATGCTCATATCTATAAAAAAAGTGTTCCCACTTTCGCCAGTCATTTTCGGAAGGCTTTACTTTCTTTTGCTGGGTAAAAATTTCCACTGCTGTTACCCAATACCATATGATCCATTTTATTTTTTAACAATTTTTGCCATGTGAGCTAATTCGCCCTTTTTGGCATGGGTTTTTCTAACTGTAAGAAAAACACCAACATGAAAAAGTTGTTTCTATTGGCATTTGTCGCTTTGTCTATTAGTTCGGCAGCGACTGCGCAAAGTATGGGTACCAGTTATAAAACTGCCCTGGGTGTAAAGGTTTGGGATGGTGCGGGCATTTCATTAAAGCATTTTACCGATGCAACAAATGCCTTTGAGTTTATCGGCTATTTTTATAAGGAGGGTGCAAGGATTACCGGCCTTTACGAAATTCATGGTCCGATAAGCGGCGCCCCCGGTTTAAAATGGTATGTGGGCCCCGGTGCCCACCTGGGATTTTACGACAAGAAGTATGGAGACAAGATGTATGCCGGAATTGATGGCGTTTTAGGTCTCGATCTAAAAATAAACCGTGCTCCCCTTAACTTTTCCATCGATTGGCAACCATCTTTTGAGTTTGGAGATAACCGTGGCTTTAATGGCAGCTGGGGTGGTTTAGGTATCCGGTATACATTTTAAGAGTCGTTGCAACCTTTAAAATTCGCTTTTTGCTTTTAAGTTAATTTACAATATTCTAAGAAGATTTTCTTTGGTTTATTCCTTTATAAAGTGCCGTCCATTTTGGGTGGCGCTTTTTTTTATACTGTTTTTGATTACCCCTAACTATGGGTCTTTTAGATAGTGAGAATACCCGGGGATACTGGCTTTTGAATTGTTCTGTCAATGTAGCTTTCTGAATAGATTTCAACAAGTGTTTTTATTCCTGCTAGGAGTTATTTTCATGCGAGTCTTTGAAGCCTTTATTAGAAATGGGGGTATGCCAGCTGCCCTTCTACTTCGAACCATTAGTGCCATAACACCCCTTTACAAAGTAAATATAATAAGCAGCCTTCTTTGAAGATGGTGGTTTTCAAAGGTTACGATAAATCATTCAATGTCACTTCACAATGAACTGCTCTGACAATATCCCTGAATCATTTTTCGATAGTGGCTTCGCTGCAGCAATTATTTTTTGGGCTTATCGTTGCTGTTCAACGAATGATGCTTGCTTGCTCCTACGGCGGGATATATCCGCATAATCCCGCATACAAATGATATCAGGTCTGTAATTTTTGAATACGAAGAGCGTGAGGCCTATAAAGCGGTAAGGGGCCAGGCAACCCCATCACGAAGGTTGCCCGGTTTATTTAGTTTTCACTTTGCGAATCTGACAAAATTCAATTCGCCTCCTTTTATTTCTTGTAAAAGCTTCAAGCAAAAAGCAGTTAAAAAGGATAACCAATTGCCAGGTTAAATACCAGGTTTTGCGATCTCCAATCACTGCTTCCAAAGTCTATCTGGTTGGTCACCCAGCGCTGTCCTTCGGGCAGATAAGGTTTTCTTAGAGGCATTGCAACATCTAATCGTAAAAGAAGGATGGTTACATCAATTCTAAAACCTACTCCTGCCCCCACCGCCATTTCTTTTAAAAAGTCCTTTGAAAATTTTCCGCCGGGCTGGTTGGGGTGATTGTTATAAAGCCAAATGTTTCCTGCATCTACAAATGCGGCCGTACTAAAAATATCGTTTAAAGGTATCCTTAGTTCTGAGTTTATTTCAATCTTAATATCGCCTGTCATATCGGCGAAAATCTGGCTGTTGTTGGTACGTTGTCCACCGTTATAGGTTCCTGGTCCTACCGAGCGACTTCTAAAGGCACGGAGGCTGTTATTACCACCAATAAAAAACTGTTTGGTATAGGGTAAAATGCTTGAGTTGCCATAAGGATACCCAATACCCACTATCAGCCGGTTTGCCAATATTTTTTTTGCACCAATATTTTTGTAATACCTGAAATCAGCTTCGGATTTAACAAACTGCGAAAATGGAACGCCAAATATTTTTGCTGTATCATTGTTCTTAACCTTGGCGCCAGTTACCAATCCGGCTATGTTACCCGAAAGATCGAGCAGGCCATTAAAATAAATGCCTGTGGAATACTTTGGTTTATCCGCTAGCTGGTTGTAGTTGAAGTTATAATTCGACCCAAGTATAAACTGTTTTTCTATTGCGCGTTGCAACAGCGGCTTCGAGGCAATAGTGTTGCTGTATTCTTGCGATACATTCAATGGTTTTACAAAATTGATGGATATTGGATTTAACTGGTGTTCGGTTCTTATGTTATCCTTCCACAGGTAACCAAATTCGCCCCTGAAAGAATTTAATGAAAACAGTTTTTGCCTGCTCAAAATATCGTAGCCCAGTTTAATAGCCGTACGCGGCACAAAAGAGCTTTTAGTATTAAAACGAAATATAGGAACCACAAACCGTGGTATGGTGAGGTTGGCCTCTGCGCCATAACGTAAAGTATTGTAACCGCTGAACTGACCACTGTACTGAACTTCTGTGCCAAAGTAACCACTTAGTGTTAATAGCTCCGCACCACCCAGCAAATTACGGTTCCGCCATTTTAATGTAAGTTCGGTACCCGTTACATTATTGCTTTTTGTAAGCCCCCCAACCTCTGCACTAAGAGATTTTTTAGGAAGTGGTGTCAAGTAATAAAATGCATCCAGCTTATAATTATTTGGTAAAACCTCAAACCTGTTTTTTACAAACTTAAAAGTTCCGAGATTAATAAGTCTTGCCAATGTTACGTTATGATCGGTGCGGCTGTAAATATCTTCAGGCGAAAACATCATGACCCTGTCAAAAACCTTTGCCTTAAAATTATGTTTAGCTGCAATTATGTTATAACCTCTGAATGAAACAGTATCGCCTAAAATGGTATCGCGGCTGGCTGTAGACAGGTTGTAATTGGAATAGATGTAAACTTTATTAATGGTGTATTGCTCTTTGGCTGCGTTGGGCACCTCGGGTTTAAACTTAATGAAAAGGTTAACCATATTGCTACCTATGGTGCTGTCAACAAAAACAATTAAATGTTCAGGAGCGAAGTAAAAATATCCTTTTTCTTTTAATATCGCATCTATTCGTAATCGTTCATTGGTAATAGTCGCAAGGTTAAAGTCATCTCCTTTTTTTAGCAGGCTGGTTGGTGCGGTGCGGTTTATGGCCTTGTTGATTTGTCCGCTATCTACAGGAAAGTTTACTTCGTTTATGGTGTATTGCGGACCTGTAACAATGGTATATGTAGCATGTGCCTTTTTGTTTTTAATGGTAGTATCACCTTCTGTATTCACGTGAAAAAAGCCCTTGTTTTCTAAAGTATTTTCAATAATGGCTACATTCTTATCTAAATTTAACTGGCTAAGCAAAACAGGTGGTTCGCCCCACTTTTTTAGCAGTTTACTTAAACCTTTATTGCTTTTGCCGGCAAGATTGTAAATGCCCAGTTTAAAAGGTATTCCCAGCAATTTCGAATTTGGTTTAGGCGTGGTAAGTGCTTCCAATTCGGTGCTGCTTACCTTGTCTTTATCAGGAGTGCTTTTAATTTTTACGGAAGCTCCGGTGTACAACGCATCATTATCTGGTACATGTTTGGTAACACTGCAGCCGGTGGCAATTACAAATAAAAATAGTGCTGCAATGCAGGGGAATACTATATTTCTTGCCTGGTTACTTTTCATTACTTTCATCTTTGTTCACAACGGGAATGTTCTTTCTGTTATCTGCTGATATTTTTTCTGTAGATTCAATAGCATCAGTATTTTCTGTTCCCGGATTATTTTTATTGTAGTTAAATGAGGTAGTGGTGGCCGAGGTAGAATCTTCTGCGGCTTTTTGCGCTTTCTTAATTTCCCTTCGCGCCTTCATGTTTTCAAATATTTCCCTGAACTTATTATAATCAACCGTCATAATAAATTTCAAACCTGTTTCTATTACAAATCCTTCTACTATGGCTTCGTAATCATTTTTTCTGTAACCTCTTAACATAAAGCGGCCATCTTTTGTAAGCATATAGTCAACAGTTACATTACCAATTACGTTGCTGCCTCCGGATTGTTGGGATTGCTGAGGACCATCCAGTTCAAAATTACTGCCTACACTTACCCTCAGCCTGTCGTTCAATAAACGTTTGGATAGATTAACATTAAGGTCGGAGCGGTTTTGCATTTCTCCTGTTGAGTAATCTTCAGATGAATTAATATCGAAATTTATTTCAACGCCAGCCACAAGGTCGCTGGCCAGCTTATTTAATTGTTCGGTAAGTATGCGGCTTACGCTTTGGCGGGCAAACCCCTCGGCGTTGAAGCCACCGCCCCCGCCGCTGCTTTCAAACGGATTTTCTGAAATAAACCTGTTGAGTAATAATAAGGCAAACACCTGTTTGTTCATCTCTGAAGGTTCGGATTCCAATTGCTGCAGTTTTGTTGTAACGGTACTGATCACCTCGCCTGACACACGCAGGTTTTTTTCAGTTGGCAGCACAATGTCGAATGATAATTTGGGCTGTAGCAATTCTCCCGTAACGTTTAAATGCACTTCAAAAGGAAGCTTTTGCAAATAAATGTTTTTGTTGGCAGTCGCTACCTGGTCGCCAACAAGATCCAT
The DNA here is from genome assembly GCA_038204535.1 of Chitinophagales bacterium. Lineage (GTDB taxonomy): Bacteria > Bacteroidota > Bacteroidia > Chitinophagales > Chitinophagaceae > Segetibacter. The sequence continues at coordinate 13,322 of JBBRCW010000008.1, forward strand.
GGGCGATGTGTTGGCTATATAAACGGCTGTTACGTCAACCGTGCCAGTAGTAGGTTCGCCTGTCCAGGTAATCTTTCCTCCTTTTTTTATATCAAATTTTCGTTTTAAAAAGTTGAAGGATAAATTGTAGCCACCATCTTCAACGGTATATGTTCCGGTCAGGGTAATTTTACCGCTGGGGTCAATACCACCTGTCAATAATCCCTCGCCTCTCATTCGCAAATAGTCCCCATTACCTTCATCCACTATAATGTTAAAAATGGCTTCTTTCGATATCTCAATATTGAGGGATACATCAAACCCTGTTAGCTGGCTCTGGTTAAACGATGAATCGTAGTTTTTCAAAACTGCCGCCATAAACAATGAATCGTTTTCTGGCGCATCCATATCTATAAATTCAATTACACCTGTTCGTTCAACTAAGCCTGGTTCGGGCTGCGGAATTACTATAGATAAATTTGTCTTATCATTTACTGATAAACTTCCATCAACCACCGGTGCCGTTTCTGTGCCTTTTATATTTAGTGAACTATTAAAATACAGCTGGCCATAATACAGGGGGTTATCAATCTTTGTGCTGTTGATCGCCCTGAAATCACTGGCATTAACTGTCATGTCGAACTTGTAATTGGTAAAGTTGGTGGTATAGGCGGCTCCGTCAATAATCAAACTGTTATTAGCGGAATCTTTAATTGTAAAAGTGCTGAACTTTATACCTTCATTGTCTAGTTTAATAGTTTCGTTGTCTACTTTAAACTCGCTGTTTACGGTAGTAACAACAAAGTCCGTTTGGTTAAAAGTTATGCCTCCTTTAATGTCCGGCTTTTCTGCCGAACCTTTTATGTTCATGTTGCCTGATATAAATCCACTTGCATTAGCCAGCATACCCATACTCGGACCTTCGAGCGTTTCAAGCATTATTTTATTTATATCCAACACAAAATCCAGGTTATTATTATTTGAAGGCTCCATGTAATATTTGCCTGTTAAACTAAGGTCATTGCCATTGCCCGTAAGTTTTATATCGGTATCAAAAACGTTGGGGGTGGCGTTATTTACTTTAGCGTTCAGGTTGCCTAAAGTATCCCTGTTAATGGCCAAATTAGATACTGTAAGATCGGTATTGAAATTTGGCTCCGCCTGTAGATTTCTTAATAACACATTTCCATTAATTGTTCCTGAAGCAAATAATGAATCAGTTTCAACAAAGGCGGTTAAAGTTGCAATTTCAAAGTTGTTAAACCTAACCTCCAAAGGGCTATCTGGCTGGTTGGTCGTGCTGTTTATTATTAGCTGCTGGTTATTCTGGCTGAGAGCAAAATTGTTCGCGTATATCAGATCACTTCCGAATTTAAGCAAATTATCTTCCGCAATGCTCCATGAATCGTAATTGAGCATCAAACTATCAGGGCGCAGTTGCAACGAGTAATTGTTATTGGGAATCTGGGCAAAAAGGCCGTTAAGCCGATACTTATTTTTTTCGGTCTTATCCTTTATCAATAAACCAAAGTTTACCTGGTTGTTATTAAGGTTAGCGCCCAATGTGGTATGGTAAAGTGCAATGCTTGCACCGCTTTTAATTTCTTCAACCTTTGTAACAATGTCTAATCCATTTGCAGTGGTATTGGCGGTAAGGTTTAAATCATTTATGCTGCGGGTACCCATAATAACACGGGGGGCTGTAAGATTTGCCACCAGGCCTTCTGCATTTGAAAAATTAGCGGTTAGGTTAACGGGTTCTAGCTTTGTTAGCGTTGGCACAAAAGACCTTAATGCGGGATGGTCGATCAGCGAAGCGTTTATTGTAAATTCGTAAGGATCAACATACCTGGGTTTTGAAGCAGTGTCTATAGCAAAGTATGGCTGTATGGTTTCAATCATAACATCGCCCAGCTGTTGAATTTTATATTTTCCCTTAATGTCAGCATGCAAAAAACTGGTATTGAAGCCGATCACCTGCAGGTTGTTTTGGTACGATGCAATCAGCGAAATGGTATCCAGCACCGATCGCTGGCCATTCATTACTAAAACTGAGTTTGTCACAAATGCATCGCCTTCCAAAGCGTCAAGGTTAAATTTAGGGAAGTTGGCTGCGATTTTTCCTTTGTAAATAATCTGATCGGGTGTAAGGTTTAGTGGTTGTGTTTTTATACTATCGATATTAGCCAGGATTTTAAAACCGGGAAGCTCTCCGCCCATAAAGCCTTCGGCCTGAAGCGAAAGGTCAATGTTGGGGTCTTTAATAGTCGCATTGGCAATTAAATGCTGGTCTGCAATGGATGCGTCAAAATTGAGATTATGATAGGTATATTTTTTAATTTCGGCTGACTGAATAGTTCCTTTTAAAACGGCATTGGCTTTATCAGGATTAAACCCCCGGCCTGTTGCCGAAACATTGGCCGTAATAAGCCCAGCCATTGCAGTATCTTTTATTATGGCACCAACGTTTAATTTATTTAAAACCAGGTTAGCATTATACTGCGCGGTTTCAGGGTTGGTTGCATTGCTGATTTTACCCTTCAGCTTTGCCGAACCGAAACTGGTTATGAGTGTAAGATCTGCATTTGCCAATTTGTCGCTTCCTTTTATTGTACCGCTCAATGCCATGTTTTCGGGTAAGGCGATATCTGGCGGAATAGTATTAGGTGGAACAAGCGAGAGAATGTCGGTCCTGCTAGTTTTAAAGGTGCGGATACTGAGATTGGCTGACACATTGTTGGGATCAGGTAATCCATAAATTGTTCCTGCAACATCTACAACTGTTTGCTTTAGACCCCTGAATTTAAAATGGTCGATATTTAAGCGGGCCACACTGCCTGTAATTTTGCCATCAACATACAGAACTTCATTTGGATTACTAAAAGCCGGTTGCGCGGCCATTTCAGGCATAAAGAGTAAAATATCCCTGACTTTTATTTTACTGTCGTTTAAATCAACATATAGCTCCATCAAGCCCGGGCTTTTTTGAATAGCGGTTAAGCCCGGATATTTTAAAATAACAGTCCTCTTCAGTTCCGTTCCGGGGGTCCTCACCAATAAATCTTCCAGGGCAACGCCTTTATCAGTATAGGCAAATTTTGTTTCAAAGTTATTAAGGTCGAAGCCGCTCTTATCAGACATATTACCTTTTGTAACCTGTCCCGAAATGGTGTCGTTGTGAAAATAAAAATCCTGGAGGTGAAAATCCAGGTCGGTGATATCAAGGTGTGCGAAATCCATTCCTCTTTTTAGCCTGGGTTGGCTATTGTCATCGAACTTAAAAGCATTGTCATCCAGAATGATTTTATTTATCCTAACCTTCCACGGCAAGGGTTCTATTACTTCCTGGCGGTTTTCATCTGTCATCTTAACCACCTTTTCTCCGCTTCCATTGGCGCCCATTTTTACCTTGCCATTAAAACCATTCAGGTTAACTTCATCAAGTATTATTGAAGATGTTTCCAGGTTGATATCCTTTGGATAAATATTCAGACTTTTTATACTTATAATAGAAGCCAGGTCACTTACCTTATTACTATAGTCAACATAGATGTCGCTAAAATTTGTTTTCTTATTTGAGAAACTAAGATAAGAAGGCGCCTCACCGGCAACCGTGGAATCGGGGTTTTTAACTACAGTGGTTACTTCGAGCGGTTTGGTTTGTTTAATTATACCACGCACTCCTGAAAGATTTATATCAGGAACCTCAAAAGCTAAATGATTAAGGTCAAATTTCGAAATGCGGGTATCAAAATGATTAATATAAATATCAACATCATTTCCGGTAACCACATCTTTAAAAACAAACCGCGTTTTGTCAACAATAATTTTTTCAATTGCCATTTTCATGCTGCTGGTATCTGTAGTTGAAGTGGTGGGTTCAGTAGCAAAAGCATCGGCAATAAACTGAAAATTGAAAGTGGTATCCGGCAGTTGCCGCTTTATTTTAGCTGTAATCCTGTTGAGGTTAATTTCATTAATCTGTAATTCACTTTTAAGCAACTTAAACATATCTATATCCACCTTCAATTGTCCTCCGGCTATCAGTGTATCCTTTGATTGATCTTCTATATAAACGCCTTCCAGCACCAGCATTTTTGGAAAATCTATATCCAACCTATCAATGGACACCTTTGTGTCTAACTTTTGTTGGAGAAAGGAAACTATTTTCTTGCGCGCAAAATTTTGAACGGGGCGTGTCTGGATAAGTATTAATATGAGAATGACCAGCGCAATCAGCGATAGTATAAAGATGGTAAACACCTTTCCTATTTTAGCCAGCAGGCTTTTCTTCTCTTTTATTTTGTCGTGTTCTTCGTTCATAAAACTTACAGCATATAATTTTTAAGATTAGAAAGGGGCCATAAAAAACTAAAAAGGCAGGCAATTATCTCTGTTATCAGGTTTGCCACCCTAACGCTAACTGTCATTGGCAAACAAAAAACCTTGTGGGGAAAATCTTCCTCATGCGGATAAAATTAGGCAGATTAATAGAAATAGTTGCTCCGTTTACTAGTATTCGATGATACCTTATTTAAGCCACAAGTCCGTTGATCGGGGCTTCGTCCTCTTATTTTTCTTGGTTTAAACTATCGCTAAACTCTCAGAAATTAAGAAACGTTTCGGCGGTGAGAAGAGATTATGAAATCAGGCATTTTAAAAGCTGTGCCTGAAGGCATGGTTTATTGAATTTTCCAAATAAAGCCGCTAGTTTTTTTTGGCCTTACCTAATAGCCATAGTACAAGAGCAATGATTGCTACTACTACAATCACCCCGACCCACAAACCCGCTTTAAAAATACCGGCAATGGCATCGCATCCGGTGAGTGATATGCAAACTACCAATAATAGGGCTAATGTTATGTTTGTTTTCATGACGAATATTTTTGATTGTTTATATTTTAGAAAAACTTGTGCCAGCCCTATACTTAAGTTGATGTAGAAAATATTTGAGATGTTGAAATATTATTATTGGGATACTTTATGTGTAAAATGAACAAAGGACCCTCATAGTATCCAAATAATATTGCCTGGATAATACACCTGAAATACCCCATTTTGGGCGGTTAGCAGCTACCGGGGCGCAGTTGGTCCAGAGACAAAACAGTAACCCGCCAAAATATTATCCATGTATTCGGCTTGTTATTTAGCATTGCTTTTTGAAGAAGTTCAGAAATAGTTCATTTTTATTATCGAAGAAAAATTACTATTTTTCGGTGAGTACAAAGAAATTATAGCAGCATAATGGGGAGATAAATATCAGGAAGCGTTTCTACAGCGCATTTTTGGTTTCCAGTAAATTTTTTGGAGGACAAGACTGAAATACTTTTTTTGTTAGATAACGAAAGGCAAGTTTTATCTGGCTTTGCATTTAGGTAATTATACATAGTGCAGTTCTTCTTTGTCAGGCTTACCATGTTAATTAAGTAAACATACCATACCTGGGAATGCCTACACAGACAATTTTTTTGTTATTGATGTCTGGCATGTTTTTTTACGATATAATTTTTATTAATTAATAGTTTAAAATTTAAGATTATGAATTCAGGTTCAAAAGTATTATTAGGTGTATTGGCCGGCGCTGCCGCCGGAGCTATATTAGGCGTGCTGTTTGCACCTGAAAAAGGTGCTGAAACCAGGAAGAAAATAGAAGAGGGAAGTAGAGATGTTGCCTCAACTTTAAAAGATAAGTTTTCTGAATTGGTAGATGGTATAGCCGAAAAATATGAAAGTGCCCGTGAGGGTGCAAACGATTTTTTGCAAAAGGGTAAGGCCAAAGCTTCAAATGCTGCCGAGGACTTTACAAACGGCGTGGACGAAATAGCGTCGGATGTTAATAAGCCTTCTTTTCAGTCGTAGTATTTTGCTGGGTTTATTATTTTGCAAATACCAAATGATTATTTAAATAGCCGCAATGAGCAAAGCCAATTCGACAACATTCGATACCATTTTCCAAAAAATTCAATCATATACGGAGACCAGGCTGGAACTGTTTAAACTAAATATGATTGAGAAGTCTTCTGAGATTTTTTCGAAGATAGCCAGCATGATCATATTGCTGTTTTTTACAGGCATGTTTTTTATTATCATTAATATAGGACTGGCATTGTTGATAGGGGAATGGTTGGGAAAATCTTACTACGGTTTTTTTATTGTGGCTATTTTTTATTTACTCCTGGGAATCATACTAGTGAAATTTAGAAAAAAGCTGGTTAAAAACCCTTTAATAAGAACCTTCTCAAACAAGTATTTAAACAAATCTTTTACATGGGACCAATAAGATCGCAGGAAGAATTGCGAAAGGCAATTGACCTATTAGAACGCAAGAAGAACGTTCAGGAACTTGAACTTAAAAGTGATTTTGAACAGGTAAAAGAGGCGTTTCGTCCTCAAAATCTTGTGAGGAACACTTTCAGTCGGTTTGCAGAAATTCCTGAAGTTAAAAAAACCATTATTAGTACAGTAATTGGGTTAGGGCTGGGGTATTTTTCTAAGAAAGTTAAAGATGTAATGTCTGAGGAATCGTTGGATAACCTGGTGAATTCCGTTGTCAATACTGAACTGAATAAATTGGAAAGAAGGAACCCGGAGAGTTTTGTTAATAAGGCAATTTCTTATTATAGAAGTCACCTAAAGAGAGATTCTCCTTTGTATCCCTTTATTGGTTTGAAACAATGATTGGTTCCCTATAACTTTTTTAGCAGGAACCAGGTAATTCTTAAACTTATTTAATAGTTTCCATTAACAGCTTTTCTTACCTGGTTAAGCTTGTTGTGTTATGGAATTTTCTCTACTTTTTAAACATGATCAAGTCACTTTGAGGCAAATGCTGCTTATTAATATTTGCTCCAAACCTTACGAACCAAAACAGCCTTCTGGCTAAAATTGTCCCCGTTACAAAGTAAAATATCGGGACCACCAAAACCGCCCACCGTACAAAGTGTATCGCATTGCAGGGAAATTACAAATGTGGCGCCATCTGCAATTATTTTGTGATCGGGATTAAAGGCATACACCAGCTTATTTTGAAAACGGTACTCTTCAACACTCGCAACATACCAATTTTCTTTATCGCGATTGTTTTCAATGTTGTTTTTAATACAAGCGGGTATATCACCGGCAACTGTACATTTTTTGCAGGATGACAGTGACGTTGCTAATACGCAAAATATTATTGCTGATAGCTGTTTCATAAAGATTGTTTTAACGGTTGACAATCTATCATTATAAACCGTTGCACAGCTTTGTTTGGGAAATCTTAAGTGAAATTAACCGGTGCAAATAAACACTCCAGTAGCGATTACAGGTTATTTCGTGAAGCAGGGTCTTTCTTTCATTATAAATTATGCACTCTAAATTACTTTCCAAAAAAAAAGATAGTGTCCTACGGATATACCGCCAGGCACTATCATATATTTTATGTTATTAAAGCCTTTGCCGCCTAGGCTCTTTGTACCAACTTTATTATAATAACAATTACTGCTACTGCCAGTAAAAGGTGAATTAGGCCACCGGTAACAAAACCGCCAAAAAATGAAATAGCCCAGATTATTATAAGAATAACTGCGATGGTGTACAAAAGATTTCCCATGATAAAATTTTTTTAGGATTATTAATATCAGGTTAGCAAACAAAACCTTGCCAATTGCCATTACTATAAAATAAAACTGAAACTGGCTCACTATGCATTCTTTAACTCTACAATTGGGGGATTTTGCTCCCCGTTACATGAATACATGCAGCCAAAATTTATTTTGGGGTTAGAAAAATACCGGCATTATCTTGTCCGAGCATCCATATCATACTGATGTCGGTAGAACCTGATTGGTAGTTAGGGTAAAAGCGAACGGTGCGCTCTCTGCCTGCCCTGTTTTATGCAAATGCGGGTTAGAATACCGGAGGGGGCACCCACGGTAACACCAGTAATTACATCGCTGTAAAAATAATGATCTGCCTTAGCGTAAGATACCGGTGGTAGCGGTGGCTGCACCTGAAACGCCAAATAGTAATCCTTTTCCCCTCAGGTTGGGATGGTAATCGGAATAAAACTTTGCCATAAAAAAAGTACTGGTGGCTACCACGACAGGGTGTCCTGCAAAAAAACTATTACGGGCACACTCCCCTAATACAAATAAATTGTAGAATTCCTATTGGGATGATAGATCGTGATTTAATGTGGGTAGGGAAAAGATATACGGAGGCATGCGGGTCTTTAGAATGATTGAATTTCGGTATGCTATCCCAGGCAGCAAACAATCGACGGCATTTCGGGCCTCTGATTATAAACTGGTGATCATTTACAGGTTAATTTCAGAATAGGGCTTAAGTAGATTCTGTGCGATCCTGCTATTCTGCAGTCCAGATTTTTCGTTTGAATACTGCTTTTTCAAAAAAATTATCACCATTGCAATTGCTGTTCTTTGGGCCTGCAAATCCACCAATATTGCACATGTCTTTGCAGTCGGCCGATTTTATAAGCGTTGTTCCATCCTTAATATTTTGGGATGGAGTAAACGCATATACCAGCCTGCCCTGGAAGGAATATTCTTCTACACTGCCTACCTGCCAGGTAGTTTTATTACTGTCGATAAACGATTGTATGCATGAGGGTATAGTGGTGCTCATTTTACCGGGCTGGCAGTTTGCTGTACAAAAGGCAAATAGTAAAATGATCAAGGCTTTCATCTTTCAATTTTTGTTTTTGTTCAGATGAAAAAAAGCAACAATCTTGCCATCATGCATAAATACGTTCAACTGCATCGCGAAATTTCTCCATGATCACCTTACGTTTTAAACTCATTTTTGGAGTCATTTCACCGCTTTCTATGCTCCATTCGCGTGGCAAAAGTTCAAACTTCTTTATTTGCTCTACATGATTAAAGTATTTATTAAAGCTTTCTACCAGGTCAAGATACATTTGCGAAACCAGAGGATTTTGTACGGCATTTTCGGGGGTAGTGTAAGCAATTTTATTTTCCTGCATCCAGTCGCGAAGCATGGTAAAAGAGGGAACTATCAGAGCGCCCACAAATTTTCGTTCTGCACCTACTACAATAACCTGCTCAACAAACTTGCTTTCTTTCAATTTGTTTTCGATAGGCTGTGGCGCAACATATTTTCCGCCGCTGGTTTTAAAAAGTTCCTTTTTTCTATCGGTGATCTTCAGAAATTTATCATCCACCCACATGCCAATATCACCAGTGTACAACCAGCCGTCTTTCAAAACTTCACTGGTCAGGTCGGGCCTTTTGTAATATCCCTGCATTACGCAAGGTCCTGAAACCAAAATTTCTCCATCGTCTGCCAGTTTCACTTTTATGCCATCAATGGGCGGGCCTACCGTTCCAAATTTTCTGTCTTTTACCGGCTCGCGTCTGTTAATGCTGATGACCGGGCTGTTTTCGGTTGGGCCATAACCTTCGTACACGGGAATTCGGGCTGCATTAAAAATGCGGAGAAGCTTAACCTGGCAGGCTGCTCCGCCAGAAATAATAAAAGAAACATTGCCGCCTAAAGCCTCCCGCCATTTATTAAATATTAACTTATTCGCCAGGTTTAATTGCAGATCGTAAAGTAATCCGCCGCTTTTTAAATTGTCGTATTTTTCTGCAATGCCAACTGCCCAATAGAATAGATTTCTTTTAATACCGGTAAGTTGATTGCCCTTATCCATGATCTTTTCAAAAACCTTTTCCAGCAATCTTGGTACAGTGGTAAAACCGTCCGGTTTTATTTCTTTCAGGTTATCTCCAATGGTCTCAAGGCTTTCGGCATAATAGATACTGATACAACTAAACAGGTATATGTATGTAGCAGTCTTTTCGAAGATATGGTTCAGTGGTAAAAAGCTCAGCACCTTAGTATTGGGGGCATCCGGAAAGGGAAAGCTTGATTTAGAAAAAACGACGTTGCTGTAAATGTTGTTGTGGCTTAATAATACGCCTTTGGGAGTGCCCGTGGTTCCTGATGTGTATATAATGGTTGCGATGTGAGTGGTAGGAATAGTGGTTTTTACTTCCTCAACTTTTTGCAGCCCCTGGTCATTTGCCATGTCTGTTATCTTAGTCCAATGATCCGCTCCTTCAATTTTATCAAAAGTAAAAACGTTCTTTATAGATGGAACTTTATCAATAATGTTGTTCACCTTTTGCAGAAGTTCGCTATTGCTGACGAAAACATATTTAACTGCGGCATCGTTAAGTATAAAAATTAGTTCCAGCGGGTTGGTTGTAGGATAAATTGGAACCAATATTGCCCCAGTTTGCTGAACCGCCAAATCCGTAAAAATCCATTCGGGCCTGTTATTGCTTATCAGTGCTATCTTATCGGAACTTTCTGCGGTTAGCTGGTTGCCGCTTATACCCATGGCCAGCAAGCCTGCCGATAATGCATTTACGGTTTTTTTTACTGTTGCAGTGCTGTGGGCTTTCCATTGGCCGTTTACTTTTTCTACCAACATGCTTTCCTTTGCACAATGTTCCAGCTGGTAGTCAAGACAATCAAAGAGACGCTTTTCTGTATGCATTTTTAAGGGTTCTTTTTTTACAATCGTTTAAAAAATTCTGCTTTTTAATCGTCCTTTTTTGCCTGGCATAGCCTGCTGCAAAAGAGTTTTATTAGTTTGATCTTTTCTATTAAAATAGAATAAGCTGGACTGCCTGGCAGTTAGATTCCAGAAAGACAGATTAAGAGGCTTTCTTCCTATATGCTTATTAGCCCAGGCAGCTGGCAAAAGTTACTGACGGTTTTTCAGGCGTTCAAATTCTTTTTCGGCCCGGTGTGCCTTATTACTTTGATAGGCATCGTAAAACTGCTTTAACAGCCCAAGACCCCACCCAAGCATAACCCAGATTGGCCAAGGCAGGCCTACATTGCCTTTCTGACCATCGGTGAACCACCAAATAGCCCAGAAAAAACCATTTACTATGACATAAGAATAAAGACTCTTTCTAAATTCAGCTCTTTGTAACGCGAGTTTGTAAAGCCTTTGATCGTTTGGGTTTTGCATATGGGTTAAAATTATTGCCCCGTCAAATTAGGTAAAATGGTACGAATAAAAAAGCCGGCATTAAATGGCTGGCTTTTTACTCTTTATTAATGAAAATCTAATGCGATGCGTTGATGATCAATTTAAGATTTACATTCTTGTTAATTAACCAATCCTGGGGATTGTTGGCACCTTTGTAATTCATTCCCCAATCAGTTCTATTAATATTAAAATCTGCCTTTATAGTAAGGTTTTTATCGTCAATATTTATTTTGGCCGGAAAAGTTACATTTTTGGTAACGCCTTTTAAGGTGAGGTTGCCGCTTACAATATGGGTCGCTCCAGGCAAGACACTGGTAGTTGTGGTTCTGTCAAACTTATCGGTCTTACTAATTTCGAAAATGGCAGAGGGATGGTTTGCCACATCAAAAAAATCGGTACTTTTTAAGTGGTGTTCAATTTTTGCTTTTTCTTTAGCGGGCAGGTCTTCATTAATAAGAGATGCCACGTCAATAACGAAATTACCGCCTTTGATTATTCCATTGCTCACTCCCACAACGCCTTGTTTCAGTCTTATACTGCCGGTATGTCTTCCGTTAACCTTTGTGCCTATCCAAATTATCTTACTGTTTAATGTGTCTATGTTGTAAGCGATACCATCAATATTGGCGGATTGCTGTTTTTCTGTTGATGTTGTTTTATCACCTTCTGTAATCTGGTGACAAGCAAGTGCGGCAAATAAAAAAAGAAAAAAAAAGCAGCTATTCTTCATATTAATATTCGTTCGAAACGTAAATGTAACACTTATTGATACTTACCTGAATTTGGATTTTAGAATGGCCGGGTGCCGTTTTTATAGTGGCAGCCAATCTAAAACATCTAACTAATTTACCAGCTATGTTTATATTATATTGAGATGAACGATTTTGCAGATATCAAAATGTTCGTATCAAACCCATTGCCAGGATTAGTATAATTACGATGTGTAATGATAAATCATGAAGGCCCATAATTGGGTGTTTGTACCTTATTCACTCCCCTGCTTTAGGCGTACTTTTATACCAGCATAAAGACCCCGTTTTATCCTATATCTATTTGGTTGTCAATTTTTTTTATTTTTTTTATGGGTGTTTTGGGATTATAAGATCGCCGCCAGTTTTGGTGGCGTTTTTATTTCCCCGTACCGGACAAATCATTCTTTAAAACGAGCATATCAAAATGTCCTATACTGTTGTCCTTCGGGTATCCTAAAGACCTTCGATCTTACAAAAGTCAGATATTCATTATAATCTTCGGAGTGGTATTTTTGCCATAACTGGTACGAGGCAAGATTGGATGCTGGCCCAAAAATCCATTGGTTGTAGGCATCAAATAATCCTTCCTGTAATAATTGGCGCTGATGGTCGAATAGCCTGAATGGAAATTTGTCTTCGTATTTATCGAACCATTGTAAAATAAATCTGGTACGTATGGCAGTAAGTGTTTCTGGGGTAATGCCAAAAGATGCCTGGTTTTGTTGTTCATTTAAAATAGCGGCAACAGATTTCGTAAAATCGTTTGTTTTTTTCTCACTGTATGTGCTCTCTGTGCTTGTTGTAAAGAATTTTTTGTACTCGTCCAAAAGCAGGTTTTTTATTTCAGTTCCGCGTGCCGTAAAACTTTCAAGATTTAAAAAGATCTCCGCGTATAAAATGCTCCAGAGTATCTCGCCTTTTTGCGCATAGGCTTTAGCAACATGATAATAATTTGTGCTGTGGTTTACATCTGCTTCTATGCCTTTTTCAAACATTTTCAACCCTTCATCCGGATTTTTTTCCACTATCATTTCGCCATATTCGCTATATAGCACGCCTTCATTCGGAAATTTCTTAATGCCGCTTTTGTATAATTTCTCGGCTTCTTTGTATTCGGCGATCGCTTTGTAGGTAAGACCCAGCATTTGGTAGGTGGGCACATCAGCATCGGGCCTTTTTATAAGTGTTTCACCCACTTCCCTGGCTTTTGCAAAATCTCTTTTTAAATAACTGGCATAAACCAGGTCTTTCAGCATTTCTTTATTTGTGGGTTCTTGCTCAATCGCCCTGTTCAAAACCAGAATGGCGTTATCATAATCGCCATTTTTCAAGAAATCACGGGCCGTTTCGTGCAATACTTTGGCATCGGGCGATTGTGCATAAGAGTAATTGCATAAAACCGACACCAAAATCCCTAATATCATTAAGTGTTTCATGCGCGTAAAATTAAAAATTAAAATAAGCCGGTATATACAGGTTTATTTTTTCACAATTTTTTTAGGAGATCAGGTGGGTCAGCAGCCCATCGCGAAGTTTGGGTTCGAACCAGGTACTTTTTGGAGGCATGACATTGCCGCTATCAGAAATATCAAATAATTGTTGAATGCTTACAGGGAATAAGGCGAAGGCGACGGCCACTTCTTTATCATTCACTCTTTTGGCCAGTTCGCCCAATCCGCGGATGCCGCCAACAAAATCAATTCGATTATCGGTTCTTGGGTCACTAATGCCAAGTATTTTATCAATAATATTATTTTGAAGTATGCTTACATCTAATATACCAATAGGGTCATTTGTGTAGGTGCCTTCTTTTGCAACCAACCGGTACCACTTACCATTAATAAACATGGTAAAATCATGCAGGCGATCAGGTGCAACCGCCTTGGTGCCAAGCATTTCTACTTCAAAGTCGTCGGAAACCTTTTGTAAAAATTCTTCTGTCGACAGGCCATTCAGATCTTTTATCAGCCTGTTGTAATCCATTATATACAACTGGCTGGCTGGGAAAAGAGTGGTTAAAAAATAATTGGCTTTTTCAGTTCTCTTACTTCCCATTGCCTTTCGTACTTTGGCTGCTGATGCTGCGCGATGGTGACCATCGGCAATATATGTGTTGGATACCTCTTCTTCAAAAAGTGAGGTGATGTGCTGTATGGTATCGTTGTCGTTTACTACCCACACTGAATGCTGCACTCCATCGTCGGCGGTAAAATTATAAATAGGGTTGCGATCTTTTTTCCATAGTTCAACCATTGTATCAATAGCGCTCACATTACGGTAAGCTAAAAAAACATTGCCGGTTTGGGCATTGGTTGTTTTAATGTGATTAATTCTATCATTTTCTTTTTCGGGCCTGGTGTGTTCGTGCTTTTTTATAACATCATTTTCGTAATCATCTATTGAACTGCATGTTACAAGCCCGGTTTGGCTTCTGCCATTCATTATTAGTTCGTAAATGTAATAACAAGGCTTACTTTCCTTAAAGAGCACGTTACGTTGAATAAATGCATCAAGGTTTTGTTTTGCCTTTTCATAAACTTCCTGACTGTGAATGTCTATATTATCGGCAAGGTCAATTTCGCTTTTGGTAATATGTAAAAAGGAGTAAGGGTTGCCTTCCGAAGCAATTTTAGCTTCTTTACTATTTAGAACATCATACGGTTTAGACGCTACTTTGGGTGCCAATTCTGCAGCCGGCCTTAATGCTTTAAAGGGAGATATTTTTGCCATTGATCTTAAATATTGGGCTGCAAGATACTAAATGACTGCCTTGTTAATTACACAAGCATTTTAATTGATATGATCCCTTAAAATTGATCGCCTAAGTGACTTTTTTACAATAAAAAACCCGGAGCGCTAAACTCCAGGCTCATTAAATAAGTTTTATCAATGTTTTACATTGCTGCCAATTGCACTTTTTGCTGTAGTTCCATTACATTTTCCCGAAAAAGGCTGTCAGTATCCATCAGATCTTTTACTGTTTGGCAACTATGGATCACCGTTGTATGATCGCGTCCGCCAAAATGTTCCCCAATGGTTTTTAAAGAATTTTTTGTAAATGCTTTTGCTAAGAACATAGTGATCTGCCTGGCCTGTACAATTTCGCGTTTACGTGTTTTTTGTAACAACTTATCGTATGGCACATCAAAATACTCGCAAACCATTTTTTGAATGGTTTCTATGGTAATTTCTTTACTGCTTGTTTTTACAAAATTTCTCAAAACTTTTTTGGCAAGGTCTAAATCAATCTCTCTTCGGTTTAAAGATGATTGTGCTAACAAAGATATTAAAGCTCCCTCCAGTTCGCGAATGTTACTGTTAATATTATAAGCTACATATTTTACCACTTCCCGGGGCATATCCATGCCGTCGTTCTTCATTTTCTTTTCCAGAATCTCGATACGGGTATCATAATCAGGCATTTGCAAATCGGCACTCAGACCCCAGCGAAACCGGCTTAATAATCTTTCCTGTAATCCATCCAGGTCTTTTGGCGGTTTGTCAGACGAAAGAACCAATTGTTTGCCAGATTGATGAAGGTGGTTGAATATGGCGAAAAATGCATCCTGGCTTCTTTCTGCCCTATTAAAAAACTGAACGTCGTCTATAATTAAAACGTCGATCAATTGGTAAAAATGAATAAAATCGTTTATGGCGTTTTGGCGGCTATGGTCCTGAAACTGGTTGATGAATTTTTCTGAACTCACATAAAGAACCACTTTATTTGGATGCTGCTTTTTAACCTCGTTTCCAATAGCCTGGGCAAGATGGGTTTTACCTAATCCAACTCCGCCATACACCACCAGGGGATTAAAGGAATTTGCCCCTGGTTTTTCAGCCACGGTCTTTCCTGCTCTGCGGGCCACCCGGTTGCAATCGCCTTCTATAAAACTATCGAAAGTATATATTGGATTTAGTTGAGGATCAATCTGCATTTTCTTTAAACCCGGTATAACAAATGGATTTTTTACAGGGTTGTTTATAACAAGCGGAAAATCCATTTCGTTATTGCTGTAAGTTTTAAGATTATTTGCAGGAACGTCCATAGTAAGTGGTTTGTTTTTACTGTTTCCACTGTCAACCATTATTCTATATTCTAATCTCGCCTCTTTGCCTAATTCTCTTTTAAGGGTCTTTGCCAAAAGGTTTACATAGTGTTCTTCAAGGTATTCATAAAAAAACTGACTGGGCACTTGTATCAGCAAAACATTACCTTTTAGTTCAACCGATCTTATGGGTTCGAACCAGGTTTTGTAATGTTGCCACTCTACAATGTCTTTAATAATTTTTAAGCAATTATTCCAAACGATGTCAGCAGTTTTGGTCATTGTAATAAATGCGATTTATATAATTAGTTATAGTTAAAATCCTTTAGAATTGTAGCAAAAAACTTCTTCACAGCCTGTGTAAAAAAAAATTTGGCAGGACGGCGAATATCTAACAATAATAGTTAATAAAAAAGTTTTTAATCACTTGCATTTCTCTTTATTACTACAGTATTGAGCTTCAGCCAAATTTTATTTTCTACAATATTTTATCAACTAAAAAACGCCTAAAAATCAATCCCCATCTACGTTGTGTCAATTTTTTTATCGGGTTGAACGATGCAGGTTCCATCCTAAAATATCTTGCAAAAAAATTATTTTGAAACAAGAAATTTCAGGGTTTAACCTGAACCATTTTTCGAAAAAAATCGTCAACAGTTATCCACATTACCAATTTGATTTCGCTTTAAAATTTTATTTCTCTTATTATCACGTCAGTTTTGCATGAACGATACATGATCGCCAGTATTTCAATACCTATGCCAAACTAAAGACCACCCGGTTTCCAATGAGAAAATGAACTAATGATCATTCTATCTACTTAAAACTTCCTCAATATGGGGTCAAATTTCCCAAAGTTGGAATTGCCCGCTGTATCGGCGAATTGGCACAACAGTCCATCTATAGCTTAAACTCATATTATTAGCTTTTATTATAGTAAAAGTCAGCAAATATTAAATTTGTCTATAGTCTTGATTTCAACAGAAAAGGCCAATAACACGCTAATTTTTCCTTGGGTGGTTTACATATATACTGTCTTCGTCTGCGGCTTATATCGCAAGCGCTGATAGAGGTTCATCAAACCTTTTTGGCTGCTGATCAGAAATGATAGTTCTGATGGCCAATGGAGGATGCAAAATATTTGGATTTATTATAGAAAGATGAAAATACAAATTTATAATTCTAATGCAATGGGAATATTGTACTAAATAATTTAAATGATACTTTTGCCGGAAACACTTTATAAAATGGCATATGAAATTGTAGGGAAATTAGTGGCAAAGTTTGATGTTAATCAACGTACTGAGACTTTTAAGGTTCGCGAATTCGTGATTGAAAAAACAGAAGATATAAATGGAAGGCAGATTACCAACTATGTTAAATTTCAGTGCATACAAGATAAAACGGCCATGCCCGACAGATTTTCTATTGGTGAAGAAGTAAAAGTGTCGTTTAATCTAAAAGGAACAAAGTGGGAAAAAGAAGGCAAAACAAATTATTTTACCAATCTTGATGCCTGGAGGATGGAAAGCGTAAAACTTGCTCAAGACAATGCATCTGCAGAAGTAAATTATAACGACATACCCCCATCAGAAACGGTTGATGACCTGCCGTTCTAAAATCTCTTGTGATCAATCGTTTTTAATAATGCCTTGTGGAATTACCAAAGGTAGCCAGGGCCGTTTTTTAGGATAAAAACCTAACAACATGCAGATTGTACAATCTTTTAAACTGCTGCCCGCAGAGGCAGCAGACAGACAGGCAATAATTTCCTGTATAGCCGCAGCCAGCGGTTACACATCATCTGCTGTCAGTGGGTTTCATATATTAAAGCAGTCGATAGATGCAAGGGGTAAACAGCCTTACATTAACCTGTCTGTAAAGGCCTTTATCAACGAGTCATTTTTTGTCAGGCAACCAACTTCGATTCGTTACCCGTCGGTACAGCAATCGGCACATATTGCAATTGTTATAGGGGCGGGACCCGCAGGTTTATTTGCCGCTTTACGGTTAATTGAACTGGGTATAAGGCCAATCTTGATTGAAAGGGGTAAAAACGTACGTGCCCGGCGAAGAGACCTGGCTGTATTAAACAAAGAAGGGATTATTAACCCGGATAGTAATTATTGTTTTGGCGAAGGGGGCGCGGGTACTTATAGCGATGGTAAGTTATATACCCGCAGCAACAAACGTGGCAATATTGATCGAATACTTAATTTGTTTGTACAGTTTGGTGCCGACGAAAAGATCTTATACGAATCTCATCCGCATATCGGCACCAACAAGCTTCCACAAATAATTACGGCCATGCGCGTGGCAATTGAAGGGCATGGGGGTACATTTCTTTTTGAAAAAAAAGTGCAGGATTTGATATTAGATGGTGATCAAGCTTGCGGCGTTAAAACAGCAGATGGTGATACCCTTTACGGCAATGCGATCGTATTGGCAACGGGTCATTCTGCCCGGGATATATTTCTGATGCTGGAAAGGCAGAAAATTAAAATTGAAGCAAAGCCTTTTGCTTTAGGCGTACGAATAGAACATCCGCAGGAGGTAATAGATAAGATACAGTACGGAGGAAATGGTTTTGATTTGAACCACGAACGCAGCGAATATTTACCTCCTGCCTCTTACAGCCTTGTGCAACAGGTGGATGGTAAAGGTGTGTTTAGTTTTTGTATGTGCCCGGGAGGAATTATTGCTCCCGCTTCAACAAATGATAACGAGTTAGTGGTGAACGGATGGAGCCCCAGTAAACGAAATAATCCGTTTGCGAATAGCGGCATGGTGGTAACGTGCGAAATGGCAGATGTTGTAAAACTAAAAGACTTTAAAAAGTATATGAGCGATGTTGGGATTAGCGAAGCCTCTCCTCTTGCGCTCATGTATTTTCAAAAAATGACTGAACATAAAGCGTACGAGTTGGGCGGAGGCAAATTTGTTGCTCCGGCACAGCGGATGGTTGATTTTTGTTCAAACAAAATAAGTGACAGCCTGCCCGATTGCAGTTACCTGCCTGGCTTAAATAGTGTGGATGTGGGGCAATGTCTTCCTCCGTTTATTCATAAAAGCCTGCAGGAAGGTTTAAAGGCATTTGGAAAAAAAATGAAAGGATATTATACCAACGACGCGGTCATAGTAGCAACAGAAAGCCGTACTTCATCGCCGGTTCGCGTACCCCGCGACAAAGTCACCTTGCAGCATCCTCAAATTAATAATCTATACCCGTGCGGAGAGGGTGCGGGGTATGCCGGTGGTATTGTTAGCGCTGCCATGGACGGTGAAAGAATTGCTGATATGGTGGCAGCAAGCCTGAAGGGAATGTAATGGACTATGGGGCTGTCTAAGTATAACTATTAGATGTTTAAACGAGACCACCGTGCAATTAATTTAATTTGTATAATAGGTGAGGGACTGTACTTTTTGAACAGCACGGTTTTAGGTGGCCTTATAAAAATGATCAAATTATTTTTTGAGGCATTTTAATTTAATAGCAGTAGAATTAGCTTTTATCACCGGCACACTGGCAGTTATAGCATATATTCCATTCTTTTACTTATTTTCAGAAAAATAAAGAGTTCAATCAGATACAATGCTTGTTAAAACCTTTGGAAGTGCTGTTTATGGCGTGGAAGCTATTAATATAACCATAGAGGTGAATGTATCGGAAGGACAGGGTTATTTTTTAGTGGGTTTACCAGATGGTGCAATTAAAGAAAGCCAGCAACGTATAGACAGCGCCATAAAGAATATCGGTTTAAGAATGCCGCGCATTAAAATCGTCATCAATATGGCGCCGGCCGATATAAAGAAAAGTGGATCAGCATTCGATCTGCCTATTGCTATGGGAATATTAGGAGCCAGTGAACAGCTTGAAAATGAATACTTGCTTAAAGACTATGTGATCATGGGCGAACTAAGCCTTGATGGCGCTATACAGCCTATAAAGGGAGCATTGCCGATAGCCATTCAGGCCCGTAAAGAAGGATTTAAAGGATTGATAGTTCCAAAGGCCAATGAGCGGGAAGCAGGCATGGTAAATAACCTGCAGGTTTATGGAGTTACGCACCTGCAGCAGGTCATAGATTTTATAAAAGATGATACTACGCTTAGCCCTGCTGATGTAAATACAAGGGAGGAATTTTATAACACTCAAAACCAGTTTGATCTGGATTTTAACGAAGTTAAAGGCCAGGAAAATATAAAACGTGCGCTTGAAATTGCCGCAGCGGGAGGTCATAATGCTATTTTGATTGGTCCGCCGGGTGCTGGTAAAACTATGTTGGCAAAACGTTTACCCACCATTCTTCCTCCCCTTAATTTGCAGGAGGCATTAGAAACCACCAAAATTCACAGTGTAGCTGGTAAATTACCGGAAAATGCTTCACTTATTAATAAACGACCTTTTAGAAGCCCGCATCATACCATAAGCGATGTGGCTTTAGTAGGCGGTGGCGGTGTACCGCAGCCTGGCGAAATTTCGCTTGCGCACAATGGGGTATTGTTTTTAGACGAACTTCCGGAGTATAAAAGAACAGTTTTAGAAGTCATGCGTCAGCCGATGGAAGAAAGACGGGTTACCATTTCAAGAGCCAAAGCTGCCATTGATTTTCCGGCCAACTTTATGCTGATTGCCAGTATGAACCCCTGCCCATGCGGATTTTACAATCACCCCGAAAAAGAATGTACCTGCCCGCCGGGAGCCGTTCAAAAATATCTGAATAAAATTTCGGGTCCTTTGCTAGACAGGATAGATCTGCATGTAGAAGTCACGCCAGTCTCCTACACTGAATTAAGCAACCAGGTTAAGGGCGAAGGTTCGGACATAATAAGAGAAAGAGTAATAAAGGCAAGGGCAATACAAGTTGAACGGTATAAAGAAACACCGGGTACCTATGCTAATGCACAAATGAGCAGTAAACAGTTGCGCGAAGTTTGCGCCATTAACCAGGCCGGCGAAGCACTACTAAAAAAGGCAATGGAAAAATTGAATTTATCGGCGCGGGCATACGATCGAATACTAAAAGTGTCGCGAACAATTGCAGACCTTGCTAGCAGCAGCGACATAAAAGCCGAACATTTGGCTGAGGCAATTCAATACAGGAGTCTCGACCGCGAAGGATGGGCTGGATAATTTCTAAATTTTAATTTATTCGCAAGTAAATTTCAATGCTTTAAATTGCTATATTTAGAAAACAGTCTGCGATTTAAATCGAACGAATTGTTTTTAATTGTTGGTTTTATCCCTTGTTTTATGGAAATTTTTATTTGCTGCAATAGTGTGCCTTCAAAAAAAGGTTACATGATCTTGTCAGCCATTTTTTTATTGACATAAATAGCTGAATTAAGAAATTTGTGTTAGAATGCATAGAAATGAGATTGATCTTTTAGGTTGATAACCAATTTGTAAGCAATGGTTTCGGTGAAAATAAAATAAATATTGGTTAGCGAAACACTACATTTTGAAGGATTGCAATAATTTTATCGATTTTTGACTAAAAGATTCTAAGATTCATTGATTTTACGATTATGTTTATATTAATTTTATTACATCGCAGAAAAAGATTGAAATAACATTAATTGAAATATAAAAAAAGGGTATAAGAAGATTTTAGAAAAGTTATTATTAATCACCTTAATGCTTGTTAAATCTGACATTAATGCAGAAAAAACTACATCAGAAAATAGCACAATTCAAAGACGCTGAGCTTATAAGAAGCCAGGGAGTTTACCCGTATTTTAGAATTGTGGAATCGGCACAGGACACAGAAGTAATATTGAACGGGCAAAAGGTATTAATGTTCGGCTCAAACTCCTACCTCGGATTAACCAATCACCCCAAAATTAAAGAGGCTGCCCAAAAAGCTATAACTAAATATGGCACAGGTTGCGCCGGTTCGCGGTTTTTGAATGGTACTTTAGACATACATATTGAACTTGAAGAAAAATTGGCCCGGTATGTAAATAAGCAAGCCGCCTTATTATTTAGCACCGGCTTTCAGGTTAACCTGGGTGTTCTATCCAGCATTACCGGCCGCAACGATTACCTGATACTGGATGAATATGATCATGCTTCAATTATTGATGGTTCGCGTTTATCGTTTTCAAGAACCATCAAGTATGCGCATAATAACATGGACGACCTGGAGCAAAAGCTCATCAATTTACCTTCGGAGGCAATGAAGTTGATTGCGGTGGATGGTATTTTTAGTATGGAAGGCGATATTGTAAAACTGCCCGAGATTGTAGAACTGGCCGATAAATACGGCGCCAATATAATGGTAGATGATGCACATAGCCTGGGTGTCATAGGTGAATTGGGTTCAGGAACGGCCTCTCATTTTGGCCTGGAAAATAAGGTGGACCTGATTATGGGAACCTTTAGTAAATCCCTTGCCTCGCTGGGTGGCTTCATTGCGGGCGAAGCCGCAACCATCGATTATTTAAAACACAAAGCAAGGTCGCTGATCTTCAGCGCAAGCATGCCACCTTCTGCAGTTGCAAGTGTAATTGCTGCATTAGAAATCATACAGGCAGAGCCCGAACGCATTGAACAACTTTGGGCAAATACTAAATATGCAATGCAGTTATTGCACGAAGAAGGTTTTGATACGGGTGTTACCGAAAGCCCTATTATTCCGGTTTATATAAGAGACAACTATAAAACTTTTTATATTACCAAGATGCTGCAGGAAAATGGAATTTTTGTAAATCCCGTAGTTTCACCGGCAGTTCCTTCCGATTCTTCTTTAATCAGGTTCTCATTAATGGCAACCCATACTTTCGCCCAAATTGAAGAGGCAGTTGAAAAATTAACTAAAGCTGCCGTAAGCCTTGAAGTACCCACAATGAAGCAAAAGTACCAGATATGACCAGTGTAGAACCGGTAAAGGATAAGAAACAACTAAAGGCTTTTATTGATTTTCCCCACGATTTATATAAAAATGACCATAATTATGTGCCGGAGTTATTTATAGCTCAACGGGATATATTAACGCCAGGTAAACACCCTTTTCACGAGCACTCGCAAATGCAGATGTTTTTAGTCCGGCAAAATGATACAGTTAAAGGCCGCATTGCGGCAATACTTAATAATAACTACAACAACTTTAATAAAACCAACGCTGGTTTTTTTGGATTTTTTGATTGTGTAAATGATCAGAAAATTGCCAATCAATTATTCGATTCAGCAATTGCATGGCTGCGCGAAAAGAAAGTGGACTCAGTTATTGGGCCAACCAATCCGTCGAGCAATGAGCCTTTGGGTGTGTTGGTGGATGGATTTGACAAGCCGCCCGTTGCCATGATGACGTATAACAGTCCTTATTATAGTAAGCTGATAGAAAGTTATGGATTGACCAAACAAGTTGATCTGCTTGCTTACGATCTGGATATAAATAAACTGAGCGACAGAACGCTTAAACTGCAGGATGCGCTGTTGAAAAGGCTTGAACAAAAGGAGATTGTTATAAGGCCTATCAATATGAAGGACTTTAAGAATGAGGTGGAGAAAGTGAGAGAAACTTACAATGCCGCATGGGATAAGAACCTGGGTTTTGTGCCCATGACAACAAACGAATTTAACTACCTGGCCAAAGATCTTAAGATGGTATTAGACCCTGATTTTTGCCTTGTGGCTGAGCACCAGGGTAAAGTGGTCGGTTTTGCCCTGGCGATACCAGATCTAAACCGGGTTCTGATAAAAATTAAACGTGGAAGGTTATTTCCAACAGGTATTTTAAAGTTATTGTTTGGTGTAAAAAAAGTGAAGTATTTACGCGTCATTGCACTCGGTGTTAATGAACCATACCGTAAAATGGGTATTGAGGCTTGTTTTTATGCGCAGATCATAAAAAAGGGATTTGAGAAAGGAGTGACCGGCGGTGAAGCTTCGTGGATTTTAGAAGAAAACGAATTGATGAATAAAGCCATGCAAAATATAAACGGAAAGGTTTACAAAACATACCGGATATACGAAAAAGCGATTTAATGAAGCGGGTATTAATTACAGGCGCCAGCGGTTTTGTAGGTTTTCATTTGGTTGAAAAGTGCCTGGCAGCGGGTTTACAAGTTTATATAGCGGTAAGAAGAACGAGCATCATCGGTCATTTACAGGAATTACCCATACACTATACCTACCCTGATTTCAATAGTATAACTGCCCTTAAACAGGAATTGGAAGAAAAACAATACGATTTTATCATTCATGCAGCGGGTATAACCAAAGCAAAAAATAACCAGGAATATGCTGCGGTAAACACCGTTTTTGCAGCAAACCTGGCGCAGGCTGCCGCCGAAGCTCAAATTAATATTCAGAAGTTTGTTTTTATGAGCAGTCTTGGCGCAATTGGTCCCTTGTTGCAATACGACCAATTGATAACCTCCGAAACCCAGCCCAGGCCAGTAACCGCTTATGGAAAAAGTAAGTTACAGGCAGAAGCATTGTTAGAGGCTTATGGTTTGCCGCTGACTGTTTTACGTCCCACGGCGGTATATGGCCCCAGGGAAAAAGATATCTTCATTATCTTAAAAACAATCGCCAGCGGATACGAACCGTATATTGGCACAGTGCAGCAGCAGCTTAGTTTTATTTATGTTGAAGACCTGGCTGATCTTACAGTAAATGCGCTATTCAGCCAAAACTGCGGGGCTTATAACGTAACCGACGGCAATTGTTACGATCGCTATCAAATGGCTGAAATCACCAAAAAACATCTCGCAAAAAAAACTGTTAGGTTTCATATTCCGCATAATATGGTGGCGGGTATCGCGGTGTTAATGCAAAAAGGATATAGTCTTTTTAATAAGACCTCAGTACTTAATAAAGAAAAATTAAATGAATTAACGGCCGTAAACTGGTGTTGCGATATCAGTAAAGTGAAAAACGAGCTGAACTTTCGTCCGCAATATGACCTTGAAAAGGGGTTGCAAAAAACCTTGGATTGGTATAAGACAAACCAGTGGCTGTAATTATTATTTACTAAAATCAAGCTAGTAATTATGAAGGAAAACATTTTGCCGTCCGAAGGTAAGTTAGGCGTTTTAATGCCCGGTTTAATAAAGTTGCAAAATACACTAAGGCATATTATGGGCGAAGATTTGAGCACTCACCTGGGTCTTGATTATTACCAGGAATTAGTGGAGGCGCTGTGATGAAATGGCATAAAATGATCGCCTCTTTTGGAGGTATAGGTTATATTGGCAAAGGTGGCGGAACCGTTGCCGCTGTTGTATGTTGTATTATCTGGATGATATTACCTGCCGGTATACTTACAAATTTCCGGCAGGTATTTTTTACAATTTTGGTTTGTATATTGGGCGTGTGGTCGTCTAACAAGGTAGAGGCCATCTGGGGTAAAGATGATAAGAAAGTGGTGATAGATGAAGTGGCAGGTATGATGATCACGTTGCTTTTTGTGCCTATATCGCCCTTAAATATTGGTATTGGTTTGGTGCTGTTTAGGTTTTTTGACATAGCAAAGCCACTTTTTATTCGAAATGCAGAACAACTGCCGAAAGGCTGGGGCGTAATGGCCGACGATGTTTTGGCCGGAATTTATGCTCATATTCTATTATTCCTGTCAATTCAATTTAACCTGTTATAAGAATGGCTACATTCATAAGAGCCAATATTGCATCTTTAAGCGCCTCGTTCATTGACTACCTGGTGACCATCTTACTGGTAACATTTTTAAAAATGGACCCATTCATGGCGAGCGTAACAGGAACTGTTTGCGGCGGTATTTTTAATTTTGTGATAGGACGTAATTGGGTTTTTCAATCGAAAAGTGCCAGGGTGCACCACCAGGCTTTCAGGTATGCTTTGGTTTGGACCGGCAACCTTATTTTAAATGCTTCGGGTATGTTTTACCTGCTTAAAGTAGCAGGTGTTTACTATGTTATTGCCAAAGTAATAATATCTGTTTTAGTGGGTGTGGGCTATAATTATGTTTTACAAAAAAAGTTTGTTTTTAAGTAACGCTTTGATGTTTAGCTAAGGCCAAAAATCGACGTGCCGTTTTCATTAATCAAAACAAAAAATGGCTAAAAAGCTGCCTCGTTTTTAAATGCATTGATAAGTGGTGGGCATTATTAACGATAAACGATTTAATTTCGACGTTTTAAAAACCGGATAGAAAAAGTAGTTATACTTATAAAAAATAATGGATAAACTTTTATTGCGTAACAGGCTTCAAACATTGATCTATAAAGTAATTGACCCGCTAGTAAAGGGATTGATAAAAATTGGTTTTACGCCCAATACAGTAACAACTATTGGGTTGATTTTAAACATTGGGGTTGCAGCTATATTTATTGCTGGCGCCGAAAAAGGCGAAAGGTTCGATTTGTCTTATATAGGCTGGGCCGGTGCATTAATATTATTTGCAGGCCTTTTTGATATGTTAGATGGGCAGGTGGCACGATTAGGCAACATGAGTTCAACTTTTGGCGCCTTATACGACTCCGTATTAGACCGGTATAGCGAAATGGTATTGTTTCTGGGTATTTGTTACTACCTGGTAGCTCATCATTATTTTGTAAGTAGTTTGTTCGCTTTTATTGCGCTAATAGGTTCGGTGATGGTTAGCTATACACGTGCCCGCAGCGAGGGGCTTGGTATTCAAAACAAAGGGGGGCTGATGCAGCGGCCTGAACGTGTAATTCTGGTGGCCGTTTCGGCAATTGCCTGCGGAATAACTTCGAATTTTATTGGGGGCAATTATAGACTGTTTATAAAGGGCATTCCTTTTCATGTTTTTGAAACGATCAGCATTTTTACGATTCCCATTACCATTATGGCTATTTTGACAAATATTACAGCTGTTAAGCGTTTAGTGGATGCAAAAAGGGCGCTGACAATTAAACAGAATGGATAGTTTTTATTTGCAAAACAAATGGAAGGCTGCACATTAAATCAATCGCCCAATGCTTTCTTCGCAAACATCCCTGGATAAAAGCCGCAATGTTATCAGATAACCGCACAGTGCTCTTTTCGAAAAAAGATATGGTTAGCACCGCTGCTATTTCAGCGGCCTATCTTTTAATTTCAACTTTTATTATTGGGTTCAAAATTGAACAGGTTTTTTTGGTGTTACTATTCAACCTGACGTATTACCTGTCGTTTGGCAGCAGACGTTTTATTACAGGCTTCTCCATATTTATAGTGTATTGGGTTGTGTTTGATTACATGAAAGCAATACCCAATTACCAGGTTAATGCAGTACATATTCAAGACTTGTACAATGCCGAGAAATCTGTTTTTGGTTTGTCTGCTGGCGGTAGTAAACTAACCCCCAACGAATTTTTAGCGTTATATAGCAACGCTGTTCTGGATGCCTTCAGCGGAATTTTTTATTTGTGCTGGGTGCCGGTGCCGCTTGCATTTGCAGCTTACCTCTTTTTTAAACATCCCCGGCAGTTTATTTATTTTTCACTTACTTTTTTCTTAGTAAACCTGCTAGGCTTTGTTGTTTATTATATCTACCCTGCTGCCCCACCCTGGTATGTGCTTGAGAATGGTTTTACATTTATCGCCCACACAAAAGGTAATACCGCCGGCCTTTACAGATTCGATAATTTGGTGGGAACCCCCATCTTTAAATCTATGTACGAAAAAAGCTCCAATGTATTTGCAGCAATGCCATCACTGCATTCGGCATACCCGGTACTTGTACTTTTTTATGGTGTGAAAAATAAACTGGGTTGGGTAAATGTGCTGTTTGCCGTGGTAATGGCTGGTATTTGGTTCGCGGCGGTATATACCGGCCATCACTATGTGTTAGATGTGCTTGCCGGTATCGTTTGCGCTATTGCGGGTATTGCAATTTTTAATAAACTAATTGTACCCAATCGAACCTTTGCCCAATTTGTCAATTTGTTTATCAGGAAAATATCGATACAAAAGGACCGGTCAGAAATTATTGATGTAAAAGCATAGGTTATCGGCAAACCGGGTTTTAAAAAATCAGGTGTTCTTTATTTTTTATTTTTTCGTTAGTAAGTTCCGTAACCAGCTGCACACCTGCCAGGCTTTTTACCGAATTGGCGATACTGCTGCATTTTTCGTCATCCACCCAATCATCTTTCATTAACCACAAAAAATCCATATGTCTGAATTCTGGCAAAAGGTATTCACCATCGCAATGGTTATGGTAAATGTAATGACTAAGAACGCTGTTAGGTTCTTTAAATTGATAGAGAGAAAAAAAATAAGACCTGCCTTTTCTGCGAAGCTGAACGTCTATATCGGTATTTAATCTGAAGTTATAGCCCAGCAGGTTATTTAATTGCCAGCAAAATTGGTAATTTTTTATGGGAGCCATGATGCCCAGCAAACGGGTTTCATAGAAAAAATCATCCGTCATCGAGTTTATGTCAAGTCGTAGTTTCATTTAAAGTATGGTAAAATATAACTCAAATATTTCAAAGATATTTCGACTGTGCCTGTTTAGCAACCAATGCGCATAACTTTTCACGCGCTGCAGGTTATTAAGATTGCCTGCTGATGCATCATTATTTTCTGCATGATCGCCAAATATTGGGACCGTAAACATTTTTATCTGCCGTGTTGCCGGGGCGTATTGATTGACCAACTTACCAAAATGCATCAGCAAATTCCATTGCCGCTTTGCTCCATTATCAAAAGAAAATATCAGGCTCTACATCGGGTTTTCCTTATATGCAACGCCAGTTTCAAATAAGAAAGCCACTTTCGGTTTAATGAAGCAAAGTTTTTAGAATTGGTTACAGTAAGGCGAAATTCAATTATCAGCAAATTGCATTTTTTTTCTATTTGTAGAAATACATGGGCAATGCATTCATCGGCATTACTTTTGCGGAATACGCCTAAAAAAGTATTGTATGAATAAATTGATGCTGTTTTTATTATTTACCCCCATCTTTTCTTTTTCGCAATCGCGAAAGGAAAGAAAAGCTATGGAGGCCCAAAGAAAGGCAGACGAGCTAGTTTTGGACAGGATCAACTTGCATTTTGAAAATTTATCGGCTAATAATCCTGGAGATACTAAAGCAAATGACGGCACATCTCAACGGCATAAAACTTACATTGTCAGCCAATTTGAATTGATCGGCCTGCAGGCAGGCGGTAATAATGGATATATTCAGCAGTTTGTAATAGATGAAGGAAAAAAGATAGATGCCACCACGCACTTTACCCTGAACAATACCCCGCTTCAATTAGGAAAAGATTTTATTCCATTGGTATATTCTGCTAACCAATCCATTGCCGGTTATCCTGCTATTGATCTAAGAGAAAGAGGAGAACCATGGTTTGCTGACATTAAAGACTGGCTTCAAAAGCAAAATGACCCGGAGTTTGACATTAATGTGGCCATTAAAAAGGAAGTGCAAAGAGCCGCGGATAAAGGAGCAACCGGGCTGATACTTTTTAACAGCGGTAGCCAGGCCGACAAAGTAATATTTAATAATCTGGACAGCTCGCAACCGGTTTCAATTCCGGTTATTTACCTCACGCCCGAGGCTTTTAAGAAATATTGCAGCGATAGATCTGCCTTGATAGACATTGACCTTGCCGTTTCAATAAAAGAAACCTACCATACTGCTGAAAATTTGATTGGTTTTTTAGATAATGGTGCCACCAATACCGTTATTATTGGCGCACACTACAGCAATGCAACAAAAATGACTAGCGGGCAAAGCGTTGGCAATAATACTGGCCATGATAATGCAAGCGGAACAGCAGCTTTGATTGAACTTGCCCGTATGCTGAAAAATGAAGGAACAAAAAAGAATAACTTTCTGTTTATAGCTTTTGCTGCCGAAGCCCAAGATTTTTTAGGAAGCCAGTATTGGCTGGAGCATGAAACCGGCAAATCCACTTTAAATTATATGATCAATATGGATATGACCAGCGGTTACCTTACTGCCCGACAACTATCCGTTGCAGGTTATAAAACCTCACCGCAATGGCCAAAGCTGCTCACATCTATCAGGCAAAAAGAGCTGGCAATAAATGTTGACTCGGTAATGCCCCGGCAAGGCGATCATATGAATTTTGTTAATAGAGAAATTCCGGTGTTGTTTTTTTATGCGGGCAGTACCAGCGACAACCAGCCGGCAGGCAGCGCAGACAACAGCATACAATATGAGGGCGAATTATTGATCGTTAAATACATTCATCACCTGTTAGTAGCGGCGGACGATGCGGGAAAGCTTGTTTTTTCAAAACCCGCAGAGCCACTGAATAATCCGGCAACTGTTCGTTTCTCGGTCAGCCTTGGCATTATACCCGATAATACCTACGACGGCAAAGGTTTCAGGATTGGTGGTGTATCGCCTAAAAGACTGGCGGAAAAAATAGGTTTAAAGCCGGGGGATATTTTGTTGCAGTTAGGCAATTACAAAATTGAAGAAATGAATAGTTATATGCAGGCTTTAAGCATGTTTAAGAAAGGCGATTCTGCAACGTTAAAAGTGCTGCGAAACGATGATGAAAAATTGTTTGCATTTGAATTTTAGACTGTTTTTAAGTCGATATTTTTATAAAAGCAGAATGACCGGCATGCCGGTCATTCTGCTTTTATTTTGCTTTCAATTTTAATGACGCGCTACCAGCTCAACATCGGGCTTTGCTTGATCGGTTAATTTTACTTTACCGCGCTCCTTTCTAACTACCCTTGAGTAAAGAGAGATCTCTTTATCGAACAGGAAACGGAAAAACAGCTTGGTCCACGATTTATGGTAAAATAGTGTGTTATAAAAATTAGGTGCGCCTTTTTTAATTTGCGGCAAGCGGTTCCACGGCACCGAAGGAAAATCGTGGTGTTCGTTGTGGTAGCCAACATTAAAAGCCACAGTATTCAAAACGCCATAATAACTGTAAGTTTCCTGGTCTTTGCTACGGGTAAGATAGTGCTCCTGTATCCAGCGGGCGCCCAGGGGGTGTAACCCAACCGAAAAAAAGAAGCTGGCAAGCAAATACACAAGTGCTTTAGGCCCCAGCCACAACCAGATAGCTGCAATAAATAAAATTTGTACGGTCCAGTTTAATGCAACCCATCCGTCAAAAGGTTTTATTTCTTTTAACCGGTTGATCCTGAATATTTGAAAAAGAGGATAAAATAGCAGCCACAGGGCTTTACCAATAAAGTAGTTGTCGATCAGTTTGGCCTCCCAACGGTTAGGCAGGTCGGCATCCAACTCATGCACTCCCAGAAACGAGTGGTGTTTAATATGGTACCGCTCAAAAGAGATAGAACTGGGAAATACTTGCGGAAGGTTGGCCAAAATGCCTGCAAGTTTGTTTGCATCGGGTTTCTTAAACAACAGCTTGTGAGCGCATTCGTGTATCATAACAAACAGGGCATGGTCGGCAAATGCCCCTAATAAATAGGCGGCAATAAATACTACCCACCACGATTGCGTACTGGTAAACCAGGCCAATATAATCTGAAAAGCCACTAACCCTATAATGGCGAATATGGTATTGGGATTTTTTCCGATCAGTTTTCTGATGTGGGGATGTTCTTTTAAGATATCTTTTGTTCTAATCCGGTGCGGCTCTGATAATTCTGAAAAGACAAACGTATTTTTCTGGTGCATGACAAAATTCAATTATTCAATATTAAATCAAGAAGGTAAGCTACATTCTTCAACGTTATTAGCCAAATAGAATGCCTAATAATATTGTGTTATTAAAAGGTTGTTTAAACAGAGGCAGCTATATATTAAGAACGTTTACCACTTTATGGCTACTTTTCCTATACTCAATCTGTTTTCCAGGTATTCGTGTGCCAGGCCAATTTCCTCAGCTTTAAAAACTTTACCGGTTTCAGGCTTAAAAACTCCTTTATCGCATAAAATTGAAACCTGCTGCAGGCAGTATTGCATTATTTGGGGTTTGAAGTCCGCGATCTTCAACATGTTTATTCCTATGATTGATTTGGAAGGCATCATTAAAAAGGCGGGGTGATAAAAGCCAAAGTCAAGAATGGTTTTTATTTTTCCAAATATATTTTTATTGTTGATGTCGGCAACGCCATAACATACCAGCCGGCCTCCTGCGTTTAACAGCCGTATTCCTTTTTTTACCGATTTGCCACCAACAGCATCAAATACCGCATCAATACTTTTCTTGCCAGCGATTTTTATAATTTCTTCTTCAAAATTATGTGTGCGATAATTGATGGGATGGTGAACGCCGATTTTTTCGAGATGACTTATTTTTTCGCTGCTGCCCGCCGTGGCAAATATTTCGCATCCAATGTATTTGGCGTATTGAATTAGAGCAGAGCCAACGCCGCCTGCACCAGATTGAATTAAGACTTTATCGCCCGGGTATAGGTTGGTAACAACTGCAGATGCGTAATAGGCAGTGCAGCATTGAGTGGCAAGTGCAGTTGCAGCGGCGGTATCTATACCTGCCGGAATTTTAGCGGTCGCCAAGGCCTCGGTAATTGCATATTCAGCATAGCCGCCAAAACGTGTCAGAGCCATAACAACATCTCCCTTATTAAAGCCCGAAACATCGGTGCCGATTTCTTCCACAATGCCGGCTACATCGTAGCCCAAAATGCAAGGTAATGGCGGAGCTTCTTTATAGTTGCCCCTGCGGGCTTGTACGTCGGCAAAATTTAAACCTGAAGCCTGTACTTTTAATAACAGCTGCCCTTTTGCGGGGGATGGTTTCGGTATCTCTCTTTGTTCGAACGAAGTAGCCGCATCTCCGAATTTGGTTAGATAGATCGCTTTCATTTGTTTGTTTTAGCTGCAAAAATTGTTTGGAAGATAGGGCAAATAAAATATGCTGAGTTTTAAAACTTAAATGTAAATTATCGCCACCTACGAACCTGGCAAAAACTGATTTTCCTTTTGGAGGAACGTTTTGTTTAAGAGTGGCCAATTGCCCGTAAATGTCGTTCAGGCAGGCTTGTTTGAATGTTTCGCAAATTATCAAAGAAATGCAACGCCAAAACCCGAATAAGCTTAGGGCAATCTTTGCATCTTTTCTCCTTATGACTCTTTGCCGGCCCGGCTGGCGTCAGCCGGGCGGGCGCGAAATTTTCTTACCCGACATTGAATTGCCGATGGATATTTCAAGCAGCAAATATTCAAGCGCTATGCTGATATCATCCCTAAAACAAGCGCCAATTATAGCCTAA
>JBBRCW010000009.1:0-45981 GCA_038204535.1 Chitinophagales bacterium
GATGTATTCGTAGTTTAACCGGGCAATATTTGTCAGGGAGATTTCTTTAGGACAGGCGGCTTCACAAGCGCCGATATTTGTACAGGCGCCAAAACCTTCCCTGTCCATTTGGGTTACCATGTTTATAGACCGGGTTTTTGATTCAGGTTGGCCTTGAGGCAATAAGGCAAGGTGCGAAACTTTTGCTGATAAAAACAACATGGCACTGCTATTTTTGCAAGCGGCAACGCAGGCACCGCAACCTATACACGCGGCAGCTGCAAAAGCGGTATCCGCATTGTGTTTATCAATAGGTATTGAGTTGCCGTCAACCGCGTTACCTGTGTTTACACTCACGTATCCTCCAGCTTGTATTATTCGGTCGAAAGCGGAACGGTCAACCACAAGGTCTTTTATTACAGGAAAAGCTTTTGCCCTCCATGGTTCAACCACTATGGTGTCGCCGTCTTTAAATGCCCTCATATGCAACTGGCAAACGGTTGTTGATTTCCACGGGCCGTGAGGTTTGCCGTTAATGTACATTGCGCATGAACCGCAAATGCCTTCTCGGCAATCATGGTCGAAAGCTATGGGGACCTTTCCGTCACGAACCAAACTTTCGTTCAATACGTCAAACATTTCAAGGAACGACATTTCCGACGAAATATCATTAACCTGGTAGGTTTCAAAATTTCCTTTCGTTTTATTGTTTTTTTGCCGCCACACTTTTAAGGTAAGATTCATGTTGTAATGTTCCATGCTACGTTTTTAAATTGTTTCGGTACAAACCATATTTTTTGTTTCGAGATTTCCGTTTAACCTTTTTCGAAGGTTTTTATAACTGCTTGTTAGCAGGTCCGGAGCATACACTCTGGTTGGAATTATTCTTGCTTTAAGATTAAATCCAGATAAATCCTCACTTAAGATGTCTAAAGTTGACCACAACTGATCTACGGCTTTCAATATATCCGAACCCTTGCATTCAATCACGTAAGCTTTCTTTTCTTCCCTGATCACAAATAAGTAGTCACACTTTTCATTTTTTGGTCTTTCAGCTAATAAGCAATCATCAACAATATATTTATCAACAACTTTTCGATTTTTATTTACCAGGACAAATTTTGTCTTTTTACCATGTGCAACAAACTCCCTATCGTTTGAGTTTAATCTGCAATTTTTGCAAACACAAATATGTCGTTTCAAATATTGCAATCATATTAGTTTTTCTCTTCAATGATGCCTAATTCAATATTAATCAATGTATCAAACTGGTGGTTAAGCTTTCTTGAAACACTATCAATTTTTTCCACCTTTATCATTCCTTCTTCGCGCTCAAAAATATCTTCGCATTCCCCATTTGGCAACAACATATAAACAGACACGTCCTCCGGATTTAACCAATATTTCTTTTCAATAATAGTTTCAGCTTCCTCATGGTGATTTTGGCCTGTCTTGTAAGCGTACATTAGATTATTGATGGAAGTTAAGATATACGGACTATGGGTTGTAAGTAAGATTGAATTTCCGAAGTTGATGGTTTTATCAGCCAGAAATTGTATTAACTCATATTGGACAAGAGGAAAAAGGTTAAGTTCCGGTTCTTCAATAATAAATGTTTTGCTCTTCTTTCTTATATCACTATAATATTTAAGCAATAACACAATTGGGATAGTTGACTGATAACCACTTGCAGCATTGAATAAACTATAGTATGTGTCATCAGTATCTTTTTTTATATATCCTTTTCCATTTTCGTTCTTGTAAATAATATTTAACGGTTCAATTTTAGTTTCATCTTTAAAAGCACGAGCTATTTGATCAAGTTCAGCTAATTGATTAAACAAGGCATCAGATAAATTTTGAATGCTGTTTTTACCTAATGAAAAAATGGATTGCAATCCTCGTTCTGTTGGTACAAAAAAAGGATTGTCTAAAACCGCGGCTACATCATTTTGAAAGAAGCTTGTAGGTATATTCCATCCATTCAAAGCATATTTATCAAATAGGTTTTCTGGTCGTTGAATAGATCTTAATTCTTTAAGAAGATTTTCAAACTTCCCTGACTTAGGTACCAATTCGGTGGAAAAAAAATGTGTTTCTGTTTCATACATAAATTCTCCGTTCTCATCTCTTTCAACCGCTCTATTTAATTTTCTTTCAGATTTAAAAACATAATGTTCACATTCATAATTAATGACGGAATTGTCTTGTATAAACTCAATTAAACCTCTTGCTTCTAATCCATCTTCAAACGATTTTGGAAAAAGTCCATCGTCAATAATATAAGAAAAATACCTGCATACTGCCAACAGCTTCGCAACAATGCTTTTTCCTGTGGCGTTTTCACCTATAAGAATATTAAAACTGCCAAGCTCCAGCTCAACAGACTTAATTGGCCCAAAGTTTTTTATGATCAGTTTTTCTTTCAAATTTCAATTGAAGTTTGCATTGTCATTTTAATTCACTTTACTTTTTTTACAGCCTAATGATAAAATGTACAAGAGTGCGACATCGCAATATTGACGGGGCAGGCAGCAACGAAAGACGACCAAAGAAAGGGTGTTTAGTACATAAAAATTCTAAAATCACCTCATCGTCATACACCTACTTATAACTCCTCTGCGTTGGCTTCACCACCTCATACTCCAAAAGTTCTTTATGAAGCTCCCAGTTGTGGTCGCCTTTAAGCTCCCACGAGGCTACATACATATAATTGGCATCATCACGTAAGGCTTCTCCTTCCTCTGTTTGATATTCTTCTCTAAAATGACCACCGCAGCTTTCATTCCTGTTCAATGCATCAATGCACATTAATTCTCCCAGTTCAATAAAATCCGCTACACGGTTGGCTTTATCCAGTTCGGCATTCATTTCATCAATCTCACCCGGTATTCTCACATTGCTCCAAAATTCATTCTTCAATTGTTTGATCTCCTCTACCGCTTGCTTTAAACCTTCAGCATTACGGGCCATTCCGCATTTATCCCACATAATTTTACCGAGACGCTTATGAAAGCTTTCTACCGATTCTGTGCCATTGATATTTTTTAGCGTAGAAATTCTATCGGCTACTTCCTTCTCTGATTGTATAAATTCAGGATGGTCGGTTGATGAAAGCGGGTTGCGGATTTCATCGGCAAGATAATTACCAATTGTGTAAGGAATTACGAAGTAACCATCCGCCAATCCCTGCATAAGGGCAGAAGCTCCCAGGCGGTTCGCCCCATGATCGCTAAAGTTGGCTTCGCCCATACAATATAAACCAGTGATGGAGGTTTGCAATTCATAATCTACCCATAAGCCGCCCATAGTATAGTGTACTGCGGGGTATATGCGCATGGGCAGTTGATATGGATTTTCGCCGGTAATCTTTTCGTACATATCGAACAGGTTGCCATACTTTTCTTTTACCACATCCCTGCCCATTTCAATAATGGTTTCTTTCGAAACATCGTGCATATCTTTTTTGCCCGCTTCAATTTTGCCGTACCGTTCAATGGCGGCGGCATAATCCAGGTAAACGGCCTGGCGGCTGCTTCCAACACCATGACCGGCATCGCATCTTTCTTTTGCCGCCCGGCTGGCCACGTCGCGGGGTACCAGGTTACCAAAAGCCGGGTATCTTCTTTCAAGGTAATAA
Source organism: Chitinophagales bacterium (assembly GCA_038204535.1). GTDB lineage: Bacteria > Bacteroidota > Bacteroidia > Chitinophagales > Chitinophagaceae > Segetibacter. The sequence goes on from JBBRCW010000009.1 coordinate 3,620, forward strand.
TCCCTTTCTTCTTCAGGTATTTCGTTGGCTTTACGTGTATCGTTGGCTTTTTTGGGAACCCAAATTCGTCCGTCGTTCCGTAAACTTTCACTCATTAGTGTAAGTTTACTTTGGTGATCGCCGCTTACGGGTATGCAGGTAGGGTGTATTTGTGTAAAGCAGGGATTGCTGAAATAGGCACCTTTCTTATGAGCCTTCCAGGCGGCTGTTACGTTGCTGCCCATGGCGTTTGTAGAAAGATAAAAAACGTTTCCATATCCGCCTGAGCATAATAAAACCGCATGGCCGGCATGTCTCTCCAGTTCTCCATTCACCAGGTTACGGGCTATAATACCCCTGGCTTTGCCATCTATCACCACCACATCCAGCATTTCGTGGCGGTTGTACATTTTTACATTACCCAAAGCAACCTGGCGCTCCAATGCCTGGTAGGCGCCGATTAGTAACTGCTGACCGGTTTGCCCTGCAGCGTAAAAAGTGCGTTGTACCTGCGTTCCGCCGAACGAACGGTTGCTGAGCAATCCGCCATATTCGCGGGCAAAGGGTACGCCCTGCGCTACGCATTGGTCAATAATACTGGCGCTTACTTCAGAAAGGCGGTGCACATTTGCCTCTCTTGAGCGGTAATCGCCTCCTTTAATAGTATCGTAAAATAAACGGAAAACACTGTCTCCGTCGTTTTGATAATTTTTGGCAGCATTTATGCCCCCCTGCGCGGCAATGCTATGAGCCCGCCGCGGGCTGTCCTGAAAACAGAATGCTTTTACTTTATAACCCATTTCGCCCAGGCTGGCTGCCGCCGAAGCGCCTGCCAGGCCTGTTCCAATAATTATCACTTCCATCCTGCGTTTATTGGCAGGGTTTACCAGCTTACAATGATCTTTGTAACCGGTCCATTTTTTTTCAAGATCGCCTGCAGGAATTTTTGCATCTAACATAAACCATCAATTATTATTATTAGAATATACTCGTTTTTATTAACCGGTAACAACATACAAAGTTGAAGTTTTTCTGCATTTTAATGCAAATTCAAACTTTACTTCCATTACTCGCAATGGAAGGCTGACCAGCTTACTTTATCCACCCTAGATACATACTGACAGGCATCATAGCGAAAGCGGCAGAAACCACAATGGCATATCCGCGTCCGCCGTATCTTAACAAACTTAAGTAGCGTTTGTTGTGTACACCAATCGTTCTGAATGCACTTTCAAATCCATGCATTAAATGATAGGCAAGCGATATACAACCCGCAACATATAACAAAACAACAATGGGATTTTGAAAAACATTGATCATTTCGGCATACAGGTTATGGTATTGTTTGCCCAGGCCATTGGTATAATCTATTTCTTGCAAGGGCTGAACGCTGGCTATGCCGCCAAATCTTGAAGGGATCCAAAAGTGATAAACGTGCATGATCAGGAATAATAATAACAGGGTGCCCAATAAGCCCATGCTGCGGCTGTACCATTTGCTGCCGGTATTACCATAATCAACCGCATATTTTACATCCCTCTTTTTCTGATTTTCCAAAGTTAAAATATAGCCTTGTACCAGGTGAAGTATTATACCTGCAAAAAGGCCGATCTCCATTATACGGATAACCAGCATGGATCCCATGAAGTTGGCGCCTGTATTAAACATTTGTCCATTATCGTTGGCCCAAATAGTAGCATTTAATCCAACGTGTACTATTAAAAAAGAAATGAGGAAAATACCGGTAAGTGCCATTACGAATTTCTTACCAATGGAGGAGGTAAACATTTGTTTCCAGGTCATAAAGCAATTTTTGTAATTGAAAAAGTCCGTGCAAAAATAATGTAGGATTGTCAGCAAAAACGCTATACCATTAATTATTTTGCAAGCATTAATTTAAACAGCACATTATTTTTCAGATTACACCGATTGATAAAACAGGCAGAATGCTAAATAGTTTTGTAGTTGCTGAGGGTGAATGGCTGTATAAAAAAACAAGCGGCGCAAGAATGGTCAAGCACAGATGCAATGATAGAGCCGTACATGTAAAAATTCTGCCTGGTTAAGTGCTGAATGCTGTCAACTATCACAATTATTCTTCATTCTAACCGACTATCATTATTTTTGAAAGATGCTGACAATGCTATCAATTATATGGAACAGCTTTAAAATGGCCCTGCAGGAGTTGCGCAATAATAAGCTACGGACATTTTTATCGCTTTTTGGTATTACCATAGGTATTTTTTGCATCATCGGGGTGCTGGCAACGGTTGAAAGTTTAAAAACGAAGGTTCAGAGCGATATAAAAAGCCTGGGCAGCAATACCATTTATATAGACAAATGGCAATATGGAGGAGGCGATAGAGGCAGCTTTCCCTGGTGGAAATATATAAAGCGCCCGTATCCAAAATACCGCGAGATGAATGATATTGAATTGAGGTCGCAATTGAGTTCGGCGGTCGCTTACACCATTCGAACCCAAAGTAACCTGGAGCATGACGATAATGTACTAACCAATGTGCAGGCTTATGGGGTTACCGAACGTTATAGCGATATCGTTACCGTGCCTATTGAGTATGGCCGTTATATTAGCGATGCTGAATTTAAAGAAGGATCTCCGGTAGCCGTAATAGGCATTACTAATGCCGAAAATTTATTTGGCAACGCAGAGAATGCGGTCGGCAAGAAAGTAAAATTCAAAGGGAAGACCATGTCAATAGTGGGCGTGATAAAAAAGCAGGGTACCAGTTTTGCCGGCGCCTGGCAATTTGATGAAGCGATTGTTGTATCGTATCGTTTTTTGGCAAGTTTGGTGGTGGTGGAATACAGCAGTCCTTTAATCATGGTAAAGGGAATAGAAAAAATCACATCAGATGCCCTGGTAGATGAATTGAGGGGAATTATGCGTTCAATACACCGGCTGAGCCCCCGCGAAGAAGATGATTTTGCGCTAAACGATATAAATATGTTCAGCAAGCAAATGGATAGTGTGTTTGGATCGGTAAACCTGGGCGGCTGGGCTATAGCGGGCCTGTCGCTTATTGTGGGCGCCTTTGGGGTTGCCAATATAATGTTTGTAACAGTCAGAGAGCGTACGAGCCAGATTGGATTAAAGAAAGCAATTGGTGCAAAAAGTGCTACCATTTTAACTGAATTCTTACTTGAAAGTTCTTTCTTATGCCTTATGGGTGGATTGATTGGGCTTCTTTTGGTGTTTATTCTAACAAAGATTTTGAGCTCGGTATTACCTTTTCCTATACACATTTCATTTGCAACATTATCGCTGGCAATATCCATTTGCCTGGTTGTAGGGGTGCTTTCAGGTATCATACCAGCAACCATAGCTGCCCGAATGAACCCGGTTGTTGCTATCAGAATGAAATAGGTGTTGTTTGAAATCAGCAACTGACGACTGGTTGTTATGAAGAATTACTTTCTTACTCAAAGCCATCAATTTGGGCAAAGCAGCGTATTACAAAACAACCGTTTAGCATTTTCCATTATATTCTCCGGCAAATGCTGAATAGCTTCGGCAAACAGGGAAAAGGAACAGCTTTTGTCAATGACATTGAGCTCATACTTATACTTTTGCACTTTTAAATTTTTCGGCCGCTGGCCAAATAACCAAGTCTCATTTTAATATTTCATGATAAATATTCTTGCAATAGAATCTTCGTGCGACGATACCAGTGCTTCCGTTTGCCAGGACGGAAAAATATTATCGAACCTGATTGCCACGCAAAAAATACATGAGCAATATGGCGGAGTGGTACCCGAACTGGCCAGCAGGGCGCACATGCAAAATATTGTGCCGGTAGTAGATGAAGCTTTGAAAAAGGCGGGTGTTCGCCTAAGCGAATTAAGTGCTATTGCCTTTACGCAGGCACCCGGTTTAATTGGCAGTTTGCTGGTAGGCGCACAGTTTGCCAAATCTTTGTCGCTGGCCTTAAACAAGCCGCTTATTCAGGTACACCATATGCAGGCGCATGTGCTTGCCAACCTGATAGGCGATCCAAAACCCGCCTTTCCTTTTTTGTGCCTGACAGTTAGCGGCGGGCACACCCAAATTGTTTTATGCGAAAACCCTTATACTATGAAGGTGATTGGAGAAACCCTTGATGATGCGGCAGGAGAGGCTTTTGATAAGAGCGCCAAATTATTGGGGTTTCCCTATCCGGGCGGGCCATTGATTGATAAATATGCCAAAGAAGGCAACCCGGCACGGTTTAAATTTCCAGAGCCAAAAATAGAAGGTCTTGATTTTAGCTTTAGTGGTTTAAAAACATCTATTCTATATTTTATAAAGGATGAGAAGGAGCGTAACCCGTCATTTATCGAAGAAAATCTTGCGGATATCTGTGCTTCGGTACAACAAAGAATTGTCTCCATTTTATTGAATAAATTAAAGAAGGCCACGGAAATTACAGGTGTTAAAGAAGTCTGTATTGCAGGCGGCGTAAGCGCTAATAGCGGTTTGAGAAATGCATTTCTTCTAACAGGCGAAAAGTACGGCTGGAACACTTTTATTCCTGCGTTCGAATTTTGTACCGATAATGCTGGCATGATAGCCATTACGGCATATTATAAATACCTGCAGCACGATTTTTCCAGTCTTAATATAAATCCATCTGCACGCGCTGCCTGGTAGTTTCCTTAAAGCGGCCAGGTTATCCACAATTTCTTTTGCAGGTAGGTATGTTCTTTCATAACCTAAAAGGGTAAAATTGTATTAGCTTTTGCTAATTTCTGGTAGTCGCACTATTGTAAGTGGCCAGGATAGTTGAAGCCATGTCTATTGTAAAATATTTATGATCGGCCCATCAAATGCTGTGTGGTAAAGAGTTTCATAAAAACTATCCTGCTATGGTATACCCCATTACTCTGCCTGGTTAAATGAAAGGATAGTTAAAAACGATTATATTCTAAAATAATAACAATGCCTTATTCGGGTATGGTTGTGCCTGTTTGCAGCATCTAGGGTTAAATCTTTCCTACAACTTTACATCATGTTAGTAACAAGTATCTCAAAATTGGAAAACGTTCCAGAGCATCAGGAAGAGTTTACCGGTAACAAAATCCTGAAGCGGAATTTCTAAAAAAGAGCAGCTTTTAACAAACTAAAAATTATCCCTTATTCTACTAAATTATCCACAAATCCTAATCAAACAAACCTCACATTTTATGAAAAGTTTCGCTCAAGCAACCGACATCCAATTAGTAAACGCCTTTCAACAAGGTAATGGCCAGGCCCTTGAAGTTTTGGTAAATCGTTACAAAGACAAGATCTATTCTTCCATTATGTTTTTGGTGAAAGACAAATACCTTGCTGAAGATATGTTTCAGGATGTATTTATTAAAGTAATCGACACCATCCGCAACAATCGTTACACAGAAGAAGGAAAATTTTTGCCATGGGCTTTACGTATTGCACATAATCTTTGTGTTGATCATTTTAGAAAGGTAAAACGCAGCCCTGCGATAAAAACCAGCGACGACAGGGATATTTTTGAAGTTTTGAACATGTGCGAAGACAGTCCCGAAACAAAAATGATGCAGGTGCAAAGTCACGATCGTGTTCGCCGTTTGCTTGATATGTTACCTGAAGAACAAAGAGAAGTGATCGTTCTTCGTCATTATGCCGACCTAAGTTTTAAGGAAATTGCTGAAATGACCAATTGCAGCATTAACACAGCCCTGGGCCGCATGCGTTATGGTTTGATTAACATGCGCAAAATGATGACTGAAAAACAAATCGCGATCTAAAAAACCTAAGAAGGCAGATAATGTTTCTGGCCTTGCCGGGTGCCCCCAAAAAATATTTATCAATAAATTCAATACAGAAATAAGGAAAATTCATTTTTACACTCAAGTTAATACCTATAGCTTCCAATATCTTGGAAGCTTTTTGTTGGTATAATATTTGACTTCTGGCATTGCATATAAAGTTTTAATTATGATGAAAATGACTTTTTCGGCTATCGCGATGGGCATGCTTTTATTGTCTGGGTTTTCGTGCAATAAAATAAGAGATGCCATTTTTCCGGGTGTCGAAGTTGAACTGCCTGCTTTTCAGTTTTCAGTTCCCCCAATACCGATTGTTGTGAGTAATGAAGTATCACTTGGCACATTTTCCATGGCCTTTAACCTGGATAGCATTGTACGGGCAAAAACAGGTGGCGCATTCGGGATTGGCGCTGTTAATTCAATAAAAATAAAAAAGATGAACATTGCCTTGCTGGATGGAGATGCTAATAATAACCTCTCCAACTTTGAAAGCACACGGTTTTCTTTTTCGTCGAATACCAAGACGGATGCGGTGGAAATTATCAAAATAAATTTTGCTGATACTCCTTCTTATTCAATTACTGTGGAACCTGAAAATAGTCCTGAATTGATTGGATACCTCAGCGGTTCGCAAATAAATTTCAATTTGTCGGGAAAAACGAGACGCACCACCCAAAAAGCTTTAGAGTTTAAAGTGGTGGTTTGGCTGAATGCAAAATAAAGACGAATTTAAACATCATGTAGGCTGACTTTTAACGATTTACTTTGTCTTTTCTGCTACGAGCCCACCTTTTTTGAAAGCCGGTTATTAAGTACTGTATTATTATTAATTGAAGTTTAAAACAATTTTAAGGGGGATATTGCATTTGTAAAAAGTGATGAAAAGCAGCTATGAGAGGTATTCGCCTGTCCATTTATCTCCACCAAACACCGCTGTTTTTTATGGCCTAAATTTACTTTAAGCAGATATTTTCCTTTGATCGTATTACGTTATATAGCGGTTTTCTTATCATTATTTTTTTTAGCTGCCAAGTGTTGGTCGCAACCTTATAATTATTCAAATCTTCGCAGTAAAAGAATTGCGGCAAATAAATCCATCAGAATTGACAGCCTCAGCATAGTTCCAAATACGTTTTTTATTAAAAATGCGGATACCTCTTATTTTATTCTTGACCTCGTAGATGCCTCTTTAGTTTGGAAGAAGGAAGTGCAAACCGATAGTGTTGATGTGATGTATCGCGTTTTTCCCTACAAGCTAAATGCAGTGGGCAAGCGCTATACTTACGACAGCATTATGAATAATTTTAGAGCAGAACAATCTGTTATTAACCGCAATAACCGCCAGGCGGGCACCAGCAGTCTTTTTGATTTTGGCGCAATGAATTATAATGGCAGCTTTGGCAGGGCTTTAAGTTTTGGCAATAATCAGGATGTAGTGGTCAACTCTCAGTTTAATCTGCAACTGAGCGGAATGATTGGCGACAGCATTGAAATTGCAGCCGCCATTACCGATAATAATATTCCGCTACAGCCCGATGGCACCACCCAGCAGTTGAACGAATTTGACCGGGTCTGGCTTCAATTTAAAAAGCATGGCTGGGAGGCAAACCTGGGCGATATTGATATTCGGCAGAATCAGAGCTATTTTCTAAACTTTTATAAAAGAGTACAGGGCATTTCCTATAGCACGCAAACCAACCCATCGGCGAAGGTGGTCAACAAAACGCTTGTAAGCGGTGCAGTAGCCAAAGGAAAATTTACTCGCAATATATTTCAGGGGCAGGAGGGTAACCAGGGGCCATATAGGTTGCAGGGCGCCAATAATGAGTTCTTTTTCATAGTGCTGGCTGGCACAGAAAGGGTATTTATTGATGGGCAAGTACTTCAAAGAGGTGAAGACCAGGACTATGTGATCAATTATAACACCGCCGAAATATCATTTACCCCCCGCAGAATGATTACCAAAGACTCCCGTATTCAGGTTGAGTTTGAATATGCCGACCGAAATTACCTGAACGCACTATTATATGCCAGCAGCGAAACCAGCATTAATAAAAAACTTTCCGTAAACCTGGCCGCCTATAACAATGGCGATGCTAAGAATTCTCCTATCAACCAGGTGCTCGATATCAACCAGCGCCAGTTTTTAAGCTCCATTGGCGATAGTGTTCACCGGGCTTTTTATCCTTCGGCGTCCTTAGATACTTTTTCTATCAGCAAAATTCTTTATGCTAAAGCAGATACCATTTATAATGGCATTCACGATTCTATTTATATATTTTCCACCGATAAGAACCTGGCAAAATACAGCCTCGGCTTTGTTGAAGTGGGTGTGGGGCAGGGTAATTATATCATTGATTTTAATGCGGCGAATGGAAAAGTGTATAAATGGATTCAACCGCAGAATGGACTGCCGCAAGGCAATTATGAACCCGCGCTGTTTTTGGTCGCTCCCAAAAAACAACAATTGGTATCGCTGGGTATGGTGTACGATTTGTCGGCCAAAAGTCAGTTAAAAACCGAACTGGCTTATAGCAATTACGATATCAATACCTATTCGCAGAAAGATAAAACCAATAACAGAGGATACGCTGCCAAATTTTCTTTTAATAACAGCAGCCGCTGGCAAACGGGCCGTGGCAAATTATTGCAGGTAAATTCCATGGCAGGTTACGAAGTGGTTGATAAGAATTTTAAGCCGCTGGAAAGATTGCGGGCGGTTGAGTTTTACCGCGATTGGGGATTGGATTATTTGCCTGCCACTGCTACAGAACAATTGCCGGTATTAATGTTTGAATTGGCAGATTCTGCAAGCAATTCAATGCAATATCAATTCAGCGGTTATTTACGCAGCGACGATTACACAGGTTTCAGGCATTCACTGGTGCAGCAGCAGAAAATAGGCGGCTGGCAATTTAATAATGTCTTTAAACTGACCAGCATAAACTCAGCCACCGCAAAAGGTTATTTCTTAAGGCCAACTATTGACGTTAACAAAGTATTTAGCAAACTAAATAATTATACCCTGGGAGCCAGCTATATAGTTGAGCATAACGAATTGAGAAATAAGTTGAACGATACCATTAGTGCGTTAAGTTTCGCCTTTACCACTTTATCTGCGTTTATAAAATCAAATCAGGCGAAAGAAAATCGATGGGCGGTAACCTACTTTACAAGGGCAAATCAATTGCCTTTTGGAAAAGACTTGCTGGCCACCGACCGAAGCCAGAACATAAATCTGGCAACAGAGTTATTGTCTAACAGCCGTCACCAATTAAGAATGAATGTAACCTATCGCAGGTTACAGGTTGTAAACCAAAGCCTTACTGGTCTGCAGCCAGAAAGCAGCTTATTAGGCAGGGGAGAATATTCGATTAATGAATGGAAAGGTTTCGTGACGGGCAATGTGTTGTACGAATTAGGAGCAGGGCAGGAACAAAAGCGGGATTTTAGCTATATAGAAGTTCCGGCAGGCCGGGGCGAATATGCCTGGAATGATTATAATGGAGACGGCATACCGCAGATCAACGAATTTGAGATAGCGCTTTTTCAGGATCTGGCAAAATACATTCGCGTGTTTACCCCTACAAACCAGTTTGTAAAAGCCAATTATACCCAGTTGAATTATTCGGTTTCTTTTAACCCTAAGGTTGTTGTGGCTAAAATGAAAAGCAAAAGGATGAAAGACTTTTTAGGCAGAATCAATTTGCAATCAACTTTGCAAACTGGCAAAAAAGTGTTGTCTTCGGGCAACCTGGCTTTTAATCCGTTTAAAGGCGGTATTACTGATACAGCTTTAATAACCCTGAACAGCGTGGTGGCAAATACCTTATCGTTTAACCGCTTTAGTACGCGTTGGGGTGTAGATGTAAGTAACAGGCGTAATTACAACAAAGCGTTATTGACATATGGGTTTGAAAGCAGGCAGCTAAACGACTGGACAATGAAAGGGCGTCTTAATTTTACCAGGCAATACAGTATTGAGTTCGTGCAAAAAGTTGCCAATAATTCGTTATTAACCCCATCGTTTGCTAACCGTAATTATGCAATTGATATACTGTCGTCGGAGCCTCGCTTTACATTTACCCAAGGTACAAAGTACAGGCTGGTGACAGGGTATCAATACAACCGTAAACAAAATCAGTTAGTTTATGGAGGAGAAGTGGCCCAATCCAACTCGTTGAATATGGAGGGCAAATACAATACGGTGAACAATACCAGCCTGAGCGGAAAATTTACTTTTAGTGACATTAGTTATACCGGCGCAACCAATAGTACGGTCAGTTATATTATGCTGGATGCATTATTGCCGGGAAAGAATTTTTTGTGGAGTCTGGATCTAACCAAAAGATTAGGCAATAACCTGGAAGTAAACTTTCAATACGAAGGCCGTAAACCAGGTGAAACCCGCACAATACATACCGGAAGAGCATCGTTAAGGGCGCTGTTATAAAATTGGCAATAGGCATTTGGCTTAGGAACTATTAAAATAAAAAGTAGAATTATTAGTCCATTCTTTTTTATGGACTGAGCGAAAACTTAGGCGCTAAAATCAAAAACTGTCAACATGTTGTCGCTTTCTTCGGGTTTAGAAAAGCATATTTTTCTTTGGTTTCAACCTTAGGAGAGAACGACCTGTAAAAATCTTCACTATGCCTATTAGCTTACTTTCAATTGCGCTCCCGCTTTCTTCAACAAGGTATTTTAATAGGGGTCAGGTAAGGGAAAAATTGACAATCGAATTTACTTTTTGGTGCAGAGCACTCAAATATTTGTAGTCCATAAAATTACGGTACAATCTTAGGTGCGGCGCACCTAAATATCGACTAACAATTTGCCGGGTGTGATTTTATGCTAATATTGCGGTGCGCTGCACCTCATGAGCCCTGCGCTAATGATGTTCTACAAATATTTTCGGTGCGCTGCACCGAGGTTACAATAATTAAAGATGTAGCAATAATTTAGTTGCACTTCGCCAACCGAACCCAGGGCTTACTTTACGTAAAGGATAATTAAGCGCTGAGGCGCAAAAAAGTGACAACAAGTTGTCACTTCCTTCGGGTTTATAAAGCATATTTTCCTTTTGCAAAAGAACGCCTGGTCATAGCGATGTTTTGGAACACTACAAAACAAGAGATATAAAGTTTGAAATCAGCCATTGCAATTCAAAAAGATGTTTGCTATCTTGAAAGGTAATATGAAAAAGCAATTGACATTTTACGCCTTTGCCCTGCTGCTATCCCTTGAAACCAGCAGTTGCGCAACCGTCCGTGTTCGCACCAATGCCGCACAACCGGCGGCACTCGTATGCAAAGACTGCGAGGGAAACCTTAACAGATGGTTTTGGGGTTACCTGTATAATGGCGAATTCATGGTTAATAATTGCGACTCTAAAGCACTGCAGGCCATACAGGTAAAAACTACTTTCTGGCAGGGGGCAGTTTCGGTAGTTACCCTTGGTATTTATTGCCCTGTCAAGGTAAATTGGTCATGCGCAAAAGAACAGTAACCATAAAAAAGCAAATATGCCAGTTAGGGAACCAACCGTCAAATTTGATACAGACGTAGATTTTGAAAATAAACATTTTACGGAACGCATGAAATGCGAAAGGGTGTACCATATACGCACACCTTCTCCGCGCATACCGGAAAAGAATGTTGAGGATATGGGAGCGGTGGCTCATGCACTGGAAGGAATTATCGCCGATGCGATATCCGCGGGTGCTACACTGCACCCTTTCGGCGGCGCATGGTCGCTTTCAGATGCAGCCCTTTCCGACAACTGGCTGCTTGACACCCTTAGTATGAACCTTAAATGGCGCATGACTAAAACCCAGGTGAAGGATGATTACCCGGGGGATTTTGACAAGCTCTATTTGTTTCAGAGCGGTAACAGCATACAGGAGGTTAACGAAAGGCTGGAAGGGGACGGCAACTCCCTTTCTACCTGCGGGGCCAGTAATGGCCAAACCATCGCCGGGGCGATCTCCACATGCACCCATGGTTCAGCGTTTAAGTACGGCTCAATGACGGAATATGTGCGGGGTATCCACCTCGTTGCTGGTCCGGGCAACACCGTATGGCTCGAAAGGGATTCTCAACCTGTTGTTACAGATGAATTTATAACAACTATTGGCGCCCGCCACGTCAGGGACGACGAAATGTTTAACGCGGCGCTTGTTAGTTTCGGTTCATTTGGCATTATTGCGGGTATGTTGATTGAGGCGGAAGCCAAATACGAACTTGAATGTAACAATACAAGAATGTTGGCCGACACCGCGTTTAGTCATGCTATGAATAGTCTGCAAACCGATGGCATTTTTCCGCCGCGGCTGGGAAAAATTCCCTGGCACTTTGACGTTACATTTAATCCGCATGATGTTGCGGGCGGAGGCTATGTGCGTACCATGTACAAAAGCGATTTTGATGATAACCGCCCAGCTAATCCGGAAAAACCCAGCGGTTCAGTGGGACCGGGAGAAGGCCTGCTGGCAGTTATAGGGACGCTGACCAAACTCGGCAATGCCGGTGCGGTTGCAAAGGCTGTAGGCCTGCTGCTCAAAAGCAACTTTCCAACGCAAGTGAAGCCTTTCACCGGCGCATGCAGCGAAGTATTTACCACCACAACGCTGAGGGGAAAGGCAATGAGTATGGAGCTGGGTATAGCATTGGAAAATTCCACGAAGGTTTTGGACCTGATATTAGGCCTCCATCCCGAAATAGACGTCTACGCCGGCGTCATCTCTTACAGGTGGGTAAAACAAGGGACGGCGCTGCTTGGGTGGACGAAATTCCCAATCACTACCACCATAGAGTTTAATGCGGCTTCCAATAAAAGAACACTTGCTTTTTACAATCGAATCTGGGACGAGTTACAATCGCAGGGCATTGATTTTACCCTGCACTGGGGCCAGATGAACGACTTTACGCCCCAACTTGTACGCACTATGTATGGCCATGCCATTGACCGGTGGAAGGATTGCCGCAAACGGCTGATGACCGACGCCGCAAGAGCAGTATTTACTAATAAGTTCCTTATAAAATGTGGGTTGGATTAGGAGGTGGCAGGTTATTATAAGTTTGATGAGTTTGCGCCGTTCGCATGTGTGGTTCATCGGCAAGTAATGGTGAGATGCGTGGGTTTATCATGTACAATGTAAAAAGGCATAGTAAGGCATTGAAACTTAAATATCGTGTAAATGCCCAAGCCTTAGGAACTATGAAGAGAGTGACGCAATTCAATAACTCAGTAGAGTACAGAGCCGCTATCAAATTTGAGATATTGAAAAGCGTGAATGTAAAGATTTAGAAACCGATTAATCAAATTATATGGAAGTCAAAAAAGAAATAGTCACGAAAAATGGCAAAAAACTTCAGCTATTAAAAGGTGATTTAACATCCATTCCAGATATCCATAAAGTGGATATACTGGTCGTATCAGCATTCTCCAATGATTATTATCCTACTTCATCTTCATTAATTGGAGCACTTAATGATGCCGGACTTTCGGTTGCTGAATTAGCAAACCATAAGGAGTCAGATTTGCGCGCTCAATTTAATTGCTGGTTATCGCAAGAAATTGAATTTAGAAACATAAGCAGAATCTTGTGTTTTGAACCTACTGATTGGAATAATCCATATAGTTTGATTGCCGGAATTTTTCAGAGTATTATGCCTTTTACCATAAGTTATTCAATCAAGTCTGTGGCTATGCCATTGGTTTTAACAGGGCACCAAGGGTTTCCAAGCCAGAATGTTATAAAAGAACTCATAAGTACAAGTCTTGTTTGGTTGAGCCACGACTCATCGTTAGAAATAATCAAAATAGTGGAAATAGACGAGGCTAAAATTGAACTTCTCGTTGAAGCATTTGAAAATCAAATTCAAATTGATAAGCAAAAGACGGATAATCAGGACTTCGACTTCTTTGTAAGCTATACCAGAAAAGATGCAATGTTGGCTAATATAATCAATGAGTCTCTCGGAAAAAGATTCTCTATTTTTTTCGATAGTGACACTATTGAAATAGGAGAAAATTGGGTCGGTAAAATGAATAAAGGTTTGCAAAGTTCAAAAAGATTTATCGTTTGCTTTTCTCCAGACTTCTTTAAATCTGACCCATGTAATTACGAGCTAATGTTTTGCAACAAAAAGTTGATAGTTCAACCTGTTGATTGTATATTGCCCATTTGCTTTTACCCGACCACTTTACAATACCCGTGGGATAGCCTAAACTATTATGACGCTACTCCTGGGTCAATTGATAAGGTGAACGAGTTTTGTAATAAAATTATTGCAAAATACGGTGGCGAGAAAATGGGTAAATAAAACATATTCTACAGCTATTCAGCAAGTAAATAAATAGCTAAGATTTATTATTCACAAAACTTATCTGGCAAGGCTTCGCCTATCAGCCGATATTTTGAGGTCTTTGAAAAGGGAGTAAACCCATTAAGAAGTCTGAAATCCCTAAATGGCTACGTTATACACTGATTATTATTCCCCTGTTATACCTGTTGGCAACTTTAACCGGCAAAATATCATACCGTTTGCCTGATTTCCCCGCTAATTGACCCGCTCTTTATTAGCAAAACCTATTATAAATAAAAAAAGTACGAACCAAAAGGTTCGTACTTTTTTTAGGAAGTATGTTTATTCAAATACTTTATAATTACTATTAACTAAACAAACCGCCTTTCTTTAAGGCCTTGGTGCCCTCACCAATCTTATATCCATTGTGGTAAACCTCAATTTTATAAATACCGGTTTGATATTTACCATCTTGTTTCCAGTCAAAACTTACAGGAAGCCGCTTACCTTGTTCGTATTGAACCTGTACTTTGCTTGTATAAGGCCTGTTTCCATCTTCACGGGTATCAAAAGAGCCTGAAGTGCCTGGAATTGCAACGGGCTGTCCGCTGGGGTCTGTAACGGATATATATATTTCTTTAAATCCACTTGGCGCAACACGGTTTTCATCAATATTGAAAGAAATTCTTAAAAGGTCAACCCTTTTTGCCGTTGTGGTTTCTTTCTCTTTACCGCTGCCCTTAACATTTATTGGTATAATATTCAGGTTTGAAGCATGAAGTGTAGAAGCCACATCTTCCACCTGCCTTTTGGCGGCTTCGGTGGTGGTCAGGTTTTCTGACAATTGTTGCTTTTCGGTAGTTAATTGCTGCTTTTGCGTATTCAATTGCTGGTTGGAAGAAGACAATACCTGGTTTTCTCCCTTTAAGCGATCTATTTCAACCACCATTTCCTCGATCTTTCCATTTAATTGGGCAATTAATTTTCTGGCTTGAGCAAGTTCGCCGGCAGTGGCCTTGCGGTTGCTGGTAATAGCAGAAATCTGCTTTTTAAGATTATTAATTTCATTTTGCCTTTCAGAAAGAGTTCCTTGCAATTGGGTGTTATTACCTGTAGCTGTGTCCAATCTGGCCAATGCATCGTTGTATTCCTGCTCAATAACGTTACGCGCAGAATCTACATTAGTGTACTCCATTTGCAGCTGCGAAATGGATTCTTTTGTCTTGTTCTTGTCGAAAATAATATATGCCCATGTTCCTAAAAGGGCCACGATTAAAATTCCGTATATTAGTTTACGATCATCGCGTTTTGGAGGCGTAGACTGTGGTTGCGGATTTGTAGCAGAATACTGCGGTGTGTAACTCATGGTAATTGTAGTTTAAGTAACCAATAGTAGTTTATAATTAGAAAATAAGTAAAGCTTTGTCCAATAGTAATTTTTTTTTCGACTTATTAATGCTTGATATTGAAACGGTTCCGCAAGTTTCGGATTATAATAATCTTTCCGAAAATTGGAAAAAACTTTTCAGCGACAAGATTTCAAAAACAATGCCAGAAAATCAGACCATCGAACAATGTTATCGTCAAAAGGCTGGTATACTGGCAGAATTTGCAAAGGTAATCTGTATTTCAACTGCATTTTTTTATTACGATAAGTCTGGAAATCTGTGTTTAAAAATAAAAAGCATTTTTGGCGATAATGAATACGATTTGATTTGCGAATTTAATGGTTTGGTGGACAGATTTGCGACACATAACCGAAATTTTAAATTTGCCGGGCACAATATCCGCGAATTCGATATTCCTTTTTTAGCCCGCAGAATGCTTGCCAATGGAATTTCGCTACCAGAATCGTTTCAATTACATGGCGCAAAGCCCTGGGAGATCAATATGGTGGATACGCTACAGTGGTGGAAATTTGGCGACTATAAGAATTACATTTCGTTAAACCTGCTTGCTAATGTTCTGGGGGTGCCAACTTCAAAAACCGATATAGATGGCAGTATGGTGCAGGATGTTTACTACAGAGAGGGAAACCTAAAAAGGATTGTGGAATATTGCCAAAGAGATGTGGTTGTTGTGGCGCAAATACTCAGGCGATTTAAAGGAATGCCGGTGGTGCCAGACAAATGCATATTTATGCCTGAACTTTAAGTTGCCGGCACAAGCAAATGCGACGTTAATATCAATAAGAAAGTAAAAGCCGTGAGGCTCTTACTTTCTTATTACTTTACTTTCAATGATATCTCCGACTTTGTCGGCAATCCATGGGTCAACCAGGCGACGCTGGTCTGGTATCCATCTGCCTTGATCATCTTGCCGAATTTTAAAAGAAATTGTTTGTGATTCCGGTCTCGATAAAAGCACCTTGAACTCTTTAACCGATGGGTTTAAAAATTTTTGTTTTGGTGCGCTGATGGTAGCGTGAAAAATATTTCCATTCTTTTCAAACGATCCGACGATTACGTCGAAGCCTGCTTTATACATATTTTTTTTCTGGGTTGTTTCTTGTTGTTTCTTAAATTTCGAGCTAATGGTCTTTATTGTTTCTGGTGCTTTAAAAACGAACCTAATTGAAAATTTGTTGTGGTTTCATAGTAAATCTTCAATGAATAAGTCAACAAATTCACGTGGTTTTACACAATAATTTTCTGCACAATATTCCTCTATTTTAGGGATGTTTCTTATATCAGGAAACATGGCAAGTTCAATACATTGGGACGATGTTTACTGATGTCGGCGGTGGTTGCCACAACAAAAATTCTCTTTTATGGAAATGATCCATTTTAGGCGGTCGCTATAAATGTATTCGATTATTGAGAAAGTCTGGCGCTTGATATCAATTTGCCGGCCATCCTGTAATGGTTTTCAACCTGGGCATAACTATCGCCGAAAGTTGTTGAATTAATAATGACTGGAAATAGAATTATTCTGTTACCCGAAAATCATTGATAGTTATATTCTATTTTACCAAGCAGTTCTTTTTGTTTGTTAAAAACAAATTCTTTGTCCTTCATTCCTTTATTGTTATACAGATACCGCCAGGTGAGGTAATTGGCGCTGGCTCCCTGGGTTTGAGTCATTTGAACCAATTGCCCTTGTGCATCGTATTCAAATATAAAATCGGGTAGCATTTGGCGGGCCCGCCTGTTATACCTCACAATATCGGTTAGTTTATTCCGGGCATTGTAATAGTAATAGTAAGTCTCTATTACCCGGTTATTCTTTAACCAGTCCTCCTGTATAATATTGCCGGCATCATCCGTCTTAAAATTTATGATGGTTGTGTCTGCCCCGTTTTTAACTTTTAACATGCCAGCGGGTTTGCCCTGGTCATTATATTTCCATTGGTGAACTTCCGTTTGGTCGTAGGTGCCGTCAAAATCTTTGTTGGTAGAACGGGTTGCGAGTAAATGGTTGTTATCAGCGTAATCGTAAATAACTGTATTAATGGCGCTCATGTTACTATCCACCGTTTTGTATAGCCGGTTATTCTTAAAATAGCTGGTAAAAAACGATTCTTTACTATTGATGGATGCCGACCGGGTAATTATCATTCGGTTTATCAGGTCGATGGACTGTTCTAAAACGAAGTCTGTTGACGGTTGACTATTGCCTTCAAAACTGGTAGCCGAAATTTTTTGTATTTGATTGGCGCTTATTTTTTTAAACTGATCGTTCGTCTGCTTTGTGCCCAAAATATCAAAATAATAATATTGGGCACCAGCCTGTGCCCCCAACATCAAAACCAGGCACCACATAATTAATTTTTTCATTCGTTCCTTTTGTAAGCCTCAAAAATAGCCGGATATCTGTTAAGGAAAAAACATACCTTTTTAGCTGTTGTTTTTCAAAGCGTCCGGCACTTGCCCAAATAATGTATTTCTTTGTTCGAAAGGTGTTTGCGGAATGAATGACATGATCGTTGCCCTGCTTGCAATAACAGATTTGTGTACCCAGGCTTAGGCACTACATTTTCAATCGGGTTATATTTACCTTTTAATAGAAAAATATATGGCAAACTTATCCGATAGCTTTTTGGAACTGATTAAAATTATGGATGAACTGCGTGAAAAATGTCCCTGGGACCGTAAACAGACTATTGAAACATTGCGGCCATTAACGATAGAAGAAACCTACGAGCTAACTGATGCGATTACCGAACAAGACTGGAAAGGCATTAAAGAAGAATTGGGCGACCTGATGCTGCACCTGGTGTTTTATGCCAAAATAGGAGAGGAGCAAAATAAATTTACACTGCAGGAAGTATTGGAAGCCATTAGTAAAAAGCTGGTTTATCGCCACCCGCATATATACAGCGACGTTCAGGTAAAGGATGAGGAAGATGTTAAGAAAAACTGGGAGCAATTGAAAATGCGGGAAGGAAAAAAGTCGGTATTAAGCGGCGTGCCAAAAGGCTTACCGGCGGTGGTTAAAGCTACACGCATACAAGATAAGGCCAGGCAGGTAGGCTTTGAGTGGGATAATAAGGAGGACGTTTGGAAAAAAGTAGAAGAAGAAATGGCTGAGTTACAGGATGCGGTGGAGAAAAAAGACCAGGATCATATTGAAGAGGAATTTGGCGATGTGATGTTTAGCCTTATAAATTATGCACGGTTTTTGCAAGTTGATGCGGAAGGTGCTTTAGAAAAATCCAATAAAAAGTTTATTAAACGATTTACCATAATGGAGGAAGAAGCACTTAAGGCCGGCAAACAATTATCCGGCATGACCCTTACTGAAATGGACGACATTTGGAACGCTGTAAAAAACCAACTCAAATCACTTGATTAAAACGCTAAAAAGAAGTGCCTATAAAAATGGGTACCTGC
The DNA here is from genome assembly GCA_038204535.1 of Chitinophagales bacterium. GTDB lineage: Bacteria > Bacteroidota > Bacteroidia > Chitinophagales > Chitinophagaceae > Segetibacter. The sequence continues at coordinate 22,525 of JBBRCW010000009.1, forward strand.
TGATTACGGCTGCGTGGTTATACACCATTTCGTTCATCTTTATTAATTACCTTTCTTACACATCGAGCCCCGCAAGGGTTAAACAACAATTTGAACTTTACCTGCAGCAGAAAGAAAAGCAGGTTGCCGATTTTGCTGGTAATGCCAGTGTTTTAAGCGGCATTGTTAACGACAGAATTGGTAACAGCCAGCTGGCTCTGCTGGATGAAGACGAACCAAAATTGTTTGTTTACCAGGTGAATGATGTGGGCAATTTATTATTAACTTTCTGGAATACGCATGAGGCTGCACCGCAAACCGCCGATCTGTCCAGGGCTGATGGTAAATATTTTGTAGTCTATCCCAATGGCGAATTTGAACTTGTAAAAAAGTCATTGATTGTACAACGATCTCGGGTAGTTATTGTGGCGCTCATACCCATCCGCTGGAATTTCTTTTTTAAAAACAGTTATTTAAAAACAACATTTTCAGGTATTTCTTCATTAGAAAACCGCTACGAACTCGATGTAGAAAATGGCGCGATACAAATAAAAAACGGAGACGGTAAAGTGCTTTTTGGCCTGGCAGAAAAAGAGAAGCGAAACCAGGTGTTGTACGACAAATACAGCTTAACGCTGCGCATATTTTCACTTATTTTTCTGCTAATCTTTTTTAACGTACTGGCTACCGACCTTAGTAAGAAACAGGGTCCGTTAAAAGGGTTTTTATTTTTAGCAGGAGTAATATTTATTTTCAGGTTTCTCAGTTATAAGTTCCCCATACCCTTTGCATACAGGCACCTGGAGCTGTTCGATCCAATTATTTATGCTTCCAATGACCTGCACCCATCGCTGGGCGATCTGCTAATAAATATGATCTTGTTGTTTTGGCTTGTATCGTTTTTTAAGCTTACCTGTTTATCCATAATAAACGAGTTAAAACCCGTTGCAAGCAGGGCCTCGTGGGTAGTTACAGCTATGTTGTCTGTTCTATTGGCAGGTATGTCTTTTTTTGCGGCAGGCGTTGTCCGCAGCCTGATTGTGGACTCGAAAATATCCTTCGATATCAGTAACTTTTTTAGCCTCTCTATTTACACCTTTATAAGTTTTCTTATTCTTTGCTTTATCACATTGTCGTTTTTTCATTTGTCGCACATTATACTGTTATTGCTAAAAAAACTAACAGACGTGCCCGATTGGGGTAAGTTTTTGACTGTTACATTAACCGGGCTAATCTATTTAACGCTAACCTTACAAGCCAGTTTTACCCTTAGTAATTTGTGTGTATTGGGTTGGCTGCTTTTGTACCTGCTAATAATGGAAAAGCGCTCACCAGATCTACAGAAATCCCTTATGCGGTCTTCTTTTTTTCTAATCTGGCTTATATTTTTTGCGGCATCCATATCGGCCCTAATTATCTATCAAAACAAAGTAATTGAATTACAGGTTCGCAAACGAATGGCCGAAGACCTTGCTGTGCAAACTGATCCATCGGGACAAAATATATTGAACATTACCTTTATCAACCTTAACCGGGCGTTTCTCTACGACAATTTTCCGAGGTTGCTGTCTCAAGCAAGCAATAAGTTTATTAAAGACAGCCTGATTAACGATAATTTTTCGGGATACATCAATAAATATGACACCCGTATCTACACCTTTAATACAGATTTTAAGAGTTTGTATAACGAAGATTCCGTCAGTTATGATATACTTACCAACATTATAGCCAATCGAAGTAAAAACACCGGAATACCCGATCTGTATTATCACGAAAACAATTTTGAAAGCCATAGTTACATTTTTCAGCGAGCCGTAAAAGATTTCGATGACAATATTCTTGGATACTTTTTTTTGGTGGCGAAACCAAAACGCTATCAAAGCGAGGCGCTGTATCCCGAGTTGTTCAGGCAGGTAAAGGATGTTACTTCTGATAATTCGGTAAACTATTCTTATGCGGTATACGACTCAGGAAAGCTGGTTTTAAATGAAGGCGATTACAATTTTGTTTCGCAGCTTGCACCCACACAATGGATACGGCGCGAAACAAAAGAGACCAGTGATGGAAACTATAATATTCTTTGGTATAACGCGGGCAGCAATAAATTGATCGCGATTGTTAAGAATGGAAACATATTTTTTGAGGTTATTACTCTTTTCGCCTACCTCTTTGGTTCTTTTCTTTTTATTCTAATTCTATTTCATATAGGCAGTGTTTTATTAAAAAGCCATTTTAAATGGAAAAACATTAAGGATGGTTTTAGGCCGAATATCCGAAACCAGATTCAGTCAACCATTTTAATCATTAGTGTTTTTTCTTTCCTGGTAATTGGTATAGCCACCATTTCTTTTTACATAGCCCGTTTCGAAAATAATAAAAAAGACAGGTTGTCGAAGGCCATCCGTATAATGTCGAAAGAAATTGAGAAACAGGTTTCGGCGCACGAAATGTTTGACGATGTGGTTAAAATTTACGACGAAGGCGCCAGCAGCCAATTAGAGCGATCGATCGGCGAAATATCTGAAATACATGATGTTGATGTTAACTTTTACGATTTAAGCGGTAAACTTAAAGTCTCTACCCAGCCTTATATCTATAATAAACAGGTGCTTAGCAATATGATGGACCCGAGGGCTTATTACCTGTTACACAATAAACATGAAATTCAGGTTATACAGCAAGAAACTGTTGGCCGTTTTTCGTACCTGAGTATTTATGTGCCAGTCTTAAACGACGAAGGCCAGCCTTATGCTTACATAAACATTCCCTATCTGAATTCGCAAAACGAACTTAACCAGGAAATATCGAACTTTTTGGTAACGCTCATTAATGTAAACGCCTTCATTTTTGTATTGGCAGGTGTTATTGCCGTTTTGCTTACTAACAGAATAACCAACTCTTTAACATTGATTGGCAACAAAATGAAAGAGGTTAACCTGGGCAGCATTAACGAAGAAATTAGCTGGGACACCGACGATGAAATTGGCACTTTAGTAAACGAGTATAACAAGATGGTGCAAAAGCTGGATGAAAGCGCCCAGGCCCTGGCTAAAAGCGAAAGGGAAGGAGCCTGGCGTGAGATGGCCCGACAGGTTGCACACGAAATAAAGAACCCGCTTACACCAATGAAGCTTAGTATTCAATACCTGCAAAGGTCTATTGCCGAAAAAAAGCCGGGTGTTCAGATGCTGTCTGAAAAGGTTGCTGCTACGTTGGTTGAGCAAATTGACCAGCTAGCCAAAATAGCTTCTGATTTTTCGCAGTTTGCTAATATTGAACATGCCAACAACGAGGTGTTTAATGTGAGCGATGTGCTGCAATCGTTAATGGCGCTTTATAGCTCCAACGAAAAAATAGATCTGCAATGGCATAAGCCCGCAGAACCAGTTATGATACTGGCCGATAAAACGCAGGTCATACGGCTATTTACCAACCTTTTGCAAAATGCCATAGAGGCATCATCCGATAAAGAAATGTCAACGATAAGCATTAACCAGAAAGTTGAAACCGGGCATGTTTTAATAAGCATTCGCGACGAAGGAATTGGTATTTCATCAGACATGCACGAGAAGATCTTCACACCTAATTTTACCACCAAGTCATCGGGAACCGGACTGGGACTTGCTATAAGCAAAGGCATTGTTGAAAAAGCCAATGGCGAAATTTGGTTTACCACCAGTGAAAATGACGGAACAACTTTTTTTGTAAGTTTTCCGGTGGCGGATAATGCTTCTTAAAGTATTTTTATTCAGCTATCCCCCTCACAATTTAAACATAAACCCTTTCTTATGCCTTCTGAAAACGCTCTGGTTGGATTGGATAATAACGCGGTGCTTGCGTCGCGAAAGCTGCATGGAAGCAACACTTTTGACCTGAAAGAAGACAGGGTGTTTTTGAATGTTTTAAAAGAGGTGGTTTTTGAACCAATGTTTTTGCTGCTGGTGGCAGCCTGCAGCATTTATTTTATTCTTGGTCAAAACAGGGAAGGGTTTATTATGCTCATCTCCATTTTTATAGTGGCGGGTATTTCTTTTTACCAGGAATACAAAAGCCGCAATGCCATTAATGCATTAAAGAAATTCACTTCGCAAAAGGCGACCGTTATTCGCAACGGTGAAGCAATCAAGATAGAGGCGGACGATATTGTGGTCGATGACATAGTTGTGCTGGTGGAGGGAGTTATAATTTCTGCCGATGGAATTTTGGTTTCTTCAAACGACTTTTCGGTAAACGAATCTATACTGACTGGTGAGTCGCTGGCAGTTTATAAAAACAGTGATGACAAGCACGAGGTTCTTAAAGGCACCCTTGTAACAAGTGGCCTTGCAAACTTTAAGGTGACGGCAGTGGGTATGGAAACACGTTTTAGCAAGATAGGACTTACCCTGAAAAATATTAAGACCGAAGTAACACCACTGCAACTGCAGATTCGTTCGTTTGTAAAGACAATGGCGTGGTTTGGGGCTGTTGCGTTTTTGTTGGTATTTGCTTATAATTATTATCAGTCAAAAAGCCTTACATACGGATTGCTGCAGGGGCTCACTTTAGCAATGTCGGTATTGCCCGAAGAAATACCGGTGGCTTTTAGCGCTTTTATGGCGCTGGGTGCTTATCGTTTAATGCGGCAAAATGTAATTGTAAAACAACCGCAGTTTGTTGAAACGCTTGGGTCGGCTACGGTGATCTGTGTAGATAAAACCGGCACGCTTACCCAGAACCGGATGGAGATCGCCGGTATTTATGACCCGGTTGCCAACGCCGATATTAAACCGGCCGATCTTTCGGCAAACCAGTTGCCAATAGTTGAATATGCCATGTGGAGCAGCGAAACAAATCCTTTTGATCCCATGGAAAAGGCAATTTTTCAGTTGTACAAAAGGTTGGCACCTGAAAATAAAAGAAGCAATTATGAGCAGGTACACGAATACCCGCTGGGCGGAAAGCCTCCTTTTATGACACATATTTTTGAAAATAGTGAAGGAGATATGATCGTTGCCTGCAAAGGTTCGCCGGAGGCTGTTTTGCAGCAATCCGGTTTAAGCGAAACAGAGAAGCAGCAGGTTCTGCAGCAGGTTTCCAATTACGCCCAACAAGGCTTTAGGGTGTTAGGTGTGGGAAAGTCCGATTTTAAAGGCCACAATTATCCGAAGAATCAACAGGAGTTTGCTTTCACCTTTTTAGGATTGGTTGCTTTTAACGATCCGCCAAAACCTGGCATTGAAAAAACGATTGAAATATTTAAGCAGGCCGGGCTGGGGGTAAAAATGATTACCGGCGATTTTACCGAAACTGCCATTGCCATCGGTAAACAAATTGGGCTTGATGTAAACGAGAAAAGTATAACCGGAGAAGAGATAATGAAAATGGATACAGCGCAACTTCGGCAGCAGGTAAAAAAACACAGCATCTTCGCACGGATGTTTCCTGAAGCAAAATTGAAAGTGATTGAAGCTTTAAAGGCAAATGGAGAAGTGGTAGCCATGACGGGTGATGGAGTGAATGATGCCCCCGCATTAAAATCAGCGCAAATCGGCATAGCCATGGGGCAAAAAGGAAGTGAAGTAGCAAAGGGCGCTGCTTCCATCATTCTTTCGGACGACAATCTTTTTCACATGACCGAAGCGATAGCCCTGGGCCGAAAGATATACGACAACCTTCAGAAGGCTATCCAATACATTGTTTCCATTCATATACCAATAATACTCATTGTTACTTTGCCGCTGGTATTAATGTGGAAGTTCACCAATATATTTACCCCTATACACGTCATTTTTATGGAACTGATCATGGGGCCAACCTGTTCAATCATTTACGAAAACGAACAAATGGAGGCAGGCACCATGAACCGTCCGCCGCGAAAATTTACTGCCGCTTTTTTATCTTTCAAACAACTGCTTATCAGCATTGTGCAAGGGTTGTTTATTGCCGCTGGCTGCCTTATATCGGGTTACGTTGTTATGCAGCAATACGATGAGGCTACCATGCGTACCGTAATATTCATTACGCTCTTGTTCAGTAACGTCTTTCTTACACTGGTAAACCGATCGTTTTATTATTCGGTTTTTACCATGCTTACATACAAAAACAATCTTATCTGGATAATAATTTGCTTAACATTATTGTTGATCACTGCCGTTTTATATGTGCCTTATGCCAGGGAAATATTTTACCTGGTACCCCTTAATTTCTATTTGTTGCTGCAATGTATTTTGGTGGCTTTGGTTTGCACTGGCTGGGTTGAACTATACAAGGTAATGCTGCGGATGAGAAAGGCGAAAACTGTCAGGTAACTTCTATTCAGCTTTTTGATTGATCGCCTCAAAGCCAGAGATTACGTCAAACAACTCCTGGTCTATGGTACTTTGCCTTAAACGATTGTAAGTTTGCTTTAGGTCCTCCAGCATTTCATTAATATTTTTTTCGGCACGTTGCATGGCTTGCAGCCGGCTTTCATTTTCGCTGGCCATCGATTCGGCACATGCTTTATAAAGCGATACAAAAAAATACTCTCTTACAAGCGCCTCAAACGTAAACGTTGCATCGCCTGTTACCTGCGGCAGGTTATTACCGGGCCATTCTATTTTCATAATATCCTTTTTCCATTTTTCGTCTAATGGCCAAAGCCTTTCAAAATGAGGACCGTAACTTTTGTTAGCTGAAATTTCGTTATTGAAAATATAAAAGGCATCCTGTTGGTTAACCTCTATTGCATTGGCTGCCTTTACTAAAATAGCATCTATCAACAGTGTAATGGCCGGTACAGAATTGGGCACATCGAACAAATCAATAACCGGCAGCCCCAGGTCTTTTAACCGGTCGTACATTCTTTGGCCTACCACCCAAAAAGTAAGCTGGCCCGGTATCTTTTCAACCGATTGATGAACGAATTCGGAAAGGCTTTCATTAAAACTGCCCACCAGGCCCTGATCCGAACCAAAAACAATCACAATAGTTTCGTTCAACGCGCTGTTTGCAGGTTTTTTGATCATTACCTGCTTGTTTTGCATAAACCACACATTCAGACCCATTTGCACCGTTAAGTAATAATCTTTTAATGCCGCAACTGCCTTTTGGTATTGGCCAATTTTAGATGCGGCCATTGCCTTCATGGTTCGCACAACTGTTTCCAGTTCGGCAGCGCCGTTTCTTTTTCGCTGAAGGCTTTCTATGGTATCGCTCATGTTGCTTTTTGTTCGGGTAATTGCTGCAGCGTTGAAAAGGCTTTTTTTACGGCGCTTAATATTGTCTCCTTGTCGGCATCTTTTATCATTTCGGTGGCCGCCAACCGCACTTGTAACGCTTCCGGAAATTGCTGCACTGTTGCTGTCAGAAGTTCTTCCGCCTTTCGCATATCTTCTAATTCGATATTTGCAAAAAGATCGTTGGTTAATGCCAGCAATAAAACGATTTGAACCGTAACCGGAACCGGTTGCAGCTCGGGTTGCTTAAAGCAAAGACGTATCCTTTTGCCATAGTCCATTATTTTACGGGCGCTGTCATCCAAGCGGGTGCCAAAGCGGGCAAAGGTCTCCAGTTCTTCAAACTGGGCATAGTTCAATTTTAAGTTGCCCGATACCTTTCTATAGACTGGCAACTGGGCCTTTCCGCCCACCCGCGATACGGATTTGCCCACATCTACCGCAGGTAAAACGCCTAATGCAAACAGCTTGGGCGAGAGATAGATCTGGCCATCAGTGATCGAAATAAGATTGGTGGGTATATACGCCGAAATGTCTTGCGCTTCTGTTTCAACAATAGGCAGGGCGGTTAAACTGCCACCCCCGTTTTGGTCGTTTAAATGCGTTGCTCTTTCCAATAACCGGGCATGCAGGTAAAAAATATCGCCGGGGTAGGCTTCCCTTCCCGGTGGCCGTCTCAATAATAATGAGAGTTCGCGATAGGCGCGGGCATGCAAGGAAAGGTCGTCGTAAACGATCAGCACATCGCGGCCCTGTTTCATAAAATATTCGCCCATGGTTGTGGCCGCATAGGGTGCAATGTATTGCAGGCCTGCAGCATTATTGCCTTCGGTTACCATCACAATAGTATATAACATGGCGCCGCTTTTGTTTAGCCGATCGGCCACTTTTGCTACCGACGATGCCCGCTGGCCGATGGCGCAATAGATACAAATGACATTTTTATTTTGCTGGTTCACGATCGCATCAATGGCAATGGCGGTTTTTCCGGTCTGGCGGTCGCCTAAAATAAGTTCGCGTTGGCCGCGGCCAATAGGCACCAGGGCATCTACCACTTTTATTCCGGTTTGCAGCGGCACCGTTACCGGTGCTCGGTCCATAATTGCCGGCGCCGCACTTTCAATTGGCAAACGGCTTATAAAAGCAATCGGCCCTTTTCCGTCCAATGGTTCGCCCAAAGGGCTAATAACACGCCCGATAAAATCATTGCCAACGGGTATGTCCATCACCCTTCCGGTACGTTCAACTTCGTCGCCGGCTTTCATCTGGTTATCTTCTCCCAATAGCACCACCCCAATTTCTTTTTCATCCAGATTGAAGGCCAGCCCAAAAACATTCCGTTTAAACTTTAGTAACTCCTCAAAGCCTGCACCGGGTAAACCGGTCACTGTTACTATGCCCTGCGATATACCCGACACCATGCCGGTTTCCTGAATTATGACGCCTGGCTCATACGAACGTGTCCCTTCACTTATTTCATTAAAGGTTTTATCAAGTTCGTTCTGAAGGTCTTGTTGCAACATAATTCCTGCGTTTTGTGTAGTTCAATTACTCTTTACCGGTCAATGCCGATGCGGAGGCTGGAGAACCGTTGAGCGTATTATTCTTCATGGCCTGGAGAAAGGAGGCCAAATTCCACGAAAGTTTATAATTGCCCAGTATTATTTCAATACCGCTGATCAGTTCGCGGTTAATTTGATATTGATAAACTGCCGGGCTGGCCACCATGCCGCTGACTTGCGTTTCAATTTCTTTTTTTTGTGTATCGGAAAGGGGGAAAGCACTTTTAAAAATTACTTCGGGATTTTGCGTATTAAAGGCATTATCCATTTGTTCTTTTTCATTACCAGACAGGTTTTGAAGCCGGGTAATAAAAACCTTTACCGCTTCGTCTTCCAGGCTTTTTGAGGCAAGCGACGATAATGTTTTGTGCGCAATATCAAAAACCTCCTCCTGTGTTTTTCTATTAACCTCCTGCTGGTAGTTTTGTTGTTCGTCTTTTAGTGTTGTTTGCCATTTGGTATGCACCGTATTATAATCGTTTTTTGCCTGTTCAAGCAAACGCTCACGTTCGGCGGCCGCTTCCTTTGCCACGTCATTCATTTTGCTGGTTCGCTCGTCGTCAAAATCCTTGTTCTTCTGGTTAAATTGGGCACGTTCCTTTTGTGCATCCGCTTTTTTTTCTTCGGCTTCTCTCAGCCGCAAAGTAATTTGCTGTTCCCGCTCGTCAATTGCTTTTAAGACGGGTTTATATAAAAATCTTTTTAATAGCCAGACCAGTACTAAAAAATTTATGATCTGCGCAATTACAGTGAACCAATTGATCTGCATAACATCTATTTATTTAGCAATGAAATGGTTCCAGAACGGATTGGCGAAAATGAGTATCATAGATACCACAAAACAGTAGATGGCTGTAGATTCAATCATTGCCAAACCTACAAAAAGCGTTCGCGTAATAGTTGATGAAGCATCAGGTTGCTGCGCGATTGATTGTAATGCCGATGAAACGGATTTTCCTTCGCCCAGGGCGGGCATCATACACCCAATACCGGTTGTAAACCCGGCGGTTATTATTGAAGCTACTGCTACCATTGTTGAACTGTCCATATTATATTTTATTATTTTTTAGGTTGATGTAAGTTGTTGTACGATCAGGGTTTGTTAATTGGTTATTTTTTTTGGGATGAGGGCATCGTATTATTTTCAGGCGACTTGCCGGTATTTTGGGTTTTTTTTCCTTTTTGTTTTTTTCCTTCCTGCGTTGCTGCCGCTATGTAAACGGTGGCCAATATGCTAAAAATATAAGCCTGTACCATACCGGTTAAAACGCCTAAAACACTCATGACCACCGGAAAGAAAAATGGAGCAATGCTCAGTAATATGGTGATGATAAGGCCCCCGCTCATCATGTTGCCAAACAACCTGACTGCCAGCGCCAGGGTTCGCGATACCTCGCTAATGATATTAAAAGGCAGCATAATGAACGTTGGCTCAAAATAAGTTTTCAGGTAATTGCCTATGCCACTCTCTGTTATCCCATAAAACGGAACAGATAAAAATACGCAAATGGCCAGGGCCGCCGTTGTGGAAAGCGAACCGGTTGGCGGCTCGTACCAGGGCAAGATAGTGCAGAGATTGGCAAAAGCTATAAAAATAAATAGCGTGCCGATAAAGCCGATAAACCTTGCAGGATTAGAAATGCCAATATCTTTTACCTGGCCCTGTATTCCGGTTACCAATGTTTCTAATACGGCTTGCCACCGCGAAATTTTTATATCTGAACTAAGCTTTCTGGTGATAAGCCATGCCGATAAGGCCAGCACTAACATGATTGCCCAGGTAGTAACAATGGTTAAGTTGATTGTAAAAAAACCATGCTGCCAGAATATTTGTTCATCGGGGCTAAGGTGCATGTTGTTCCCCGGTTTTAATTTGTAATTGGCGGCGATCTTTCTGCTGGGTTAAATAGATAACCGACTGCCGTGCTATCAAAAAACCGCCAAGGCACCACAACAGGTCTTTCCATTGCCCGTGGGTAAAAAAATAAAAACCAGCCAGCACAATGGCAACACGAATTATAAAGCTTGCCACAAACAACAAGCCGGCAAATGGCGATGCCATGGCCTTCTTTACGGTAAGCCAAAGCCCGCCGAAAAATATTACGCCTAATAAAAATCCTTCCATTAGTTTAAGGGCTATGCCCGATATTTCATTCATTATTTTCCTCCTCGTCATTTATGTCTTTATGTTCGTTTCCTATCCATTGCCAGGCTATCACGCAACCAGCCGCCAGGCCAATAATCAAAAAGGTTAACGTCCACGAAAAAGTTTCCGGAAATTTTTTATCGAGATAAACGCCCAGGGAAGTGCCCAGCAATGTGGGAATGCTTATTGACCAGCCAATCATACCGAATAAGCCCAATCCTGACCACTCACTTTTTTTCTTGCTTTTAAGTGCTTTCAGTTTCCGCCTTTCTTTATCGCTTACCTGGCTGCTGAAAAATTTCCCTGTATTTGATGTTTTAGTTGACAATTTATTGCCGCATTAATTTATTAAAGTTTCTTATAAAACCGCTTTCTAATTTTGCTACAGATGTGCGGGCATTCTTTTCATTTTCGTCAAGGTTTTTAAATTGACTGTCCACTTGCTCTTTAAGTTTGCCCAACTCAACGCCGGCAAAGCCATTGCGAACCGAAACAAACACCTGCCGCCCGGCTTTTACCAAAATGCCTTCGTCTATAGCTACATATCTTTCTCCGTCGCTTGTTTCGTAGGTCAAAATGCCTGGCACCATTGCCGCTACGCAATCAAGGCGCTGCGGTAATATTCCAAACAAACCTTTATTGGTTTCGGCCACCATACGAATAACCTGTTCTTCATTTAACAACACCTTAAAAGGCAGCAATATTTTTAAATGCAGCATGTTTGTTGTCATAATTTTTTAACTTTTGACCGGTTGTTCGCTTTTAGCCTTTTCTATGGCGTCTTCAATGGGGCCTATCATATAAAAAGCGCTTTCGGGATAGTCTTTAAATTCGTCGTTCAATATTCTTTCGCAGCCACTTAAAGCGTCTTTCAGGCGCACCGTTTTTCCTTTTATATCACTAAACTGTTCGGTGGTAAAAAAAGGCTGGGTCAAAAAACGCTCTAACCGCCGCGACCGGTTAACGATCAGCCTGTCTTCTGCAGACAGTTGTTCCAGCCCCAGCATGGCGATAATGTCTTTTAATTCTTCGTATTGAGCAAAGGTTTGCCTTATTTTTTGCGCCAGTTTATAATGACTGTCGCCGATAATTGAGGGCGTTGCCATTTTTGAGCCCGATTGCAACAGGTCGATTGCCGGGTAAAAACCTTCGCTGGCTCTTTTGCGCGATAATACAATAGAAGCCGAAAGATGCGCAAAAGTGTGAACGGCGGCCGGGTCGGTCAGGTCGTCGGCGGGTACGTAAACCGCCTGAATAGAAGTGATGGCGCCCGCATGGGTATTGGCAATTCTTTCTTCCAATTGCGATAGCTCAGTGCCAAGTGTGGGTTGATAGCCCAGCCTCGACGGCATTTGCCCCAACAGGCCGGATATTTCCATTCCCGCCTGTATGAACCTGAAAATATTATCAACCAGTAACAGTACATCGCGGTGTTCTTCGTCTCTAAAATATTCGGCCATAGTTAATGCTGCATGCCCCACCCTGTAACGACTGCCCGGCAGTTCGTTCATTTGTCCGAACACCATTACCATTTGGGGAAGCACACCAGCGGCTTTCATATCGTTATAAAGTTCTTCTCCTTCGCGGCAACGTTCACCAATGCCGCAAAATATACTTATGCCTTTTTCGTGGCCGATCATGTTATGTATCATTTCGGTCAGCAAAACGGTTTTGCCTACGCCCGCCCCGCCAAAAAGGCCGGCTTTGCCCCCGCGTTCCAACGGCAGCAAAACATCAATGGCTTTAATACCCGTTTCAAAAATTTCGGTGCTTACCGACCGGCTTTCCAACGAAGGCGGGGCCTGGATGACCGATCGCCAGGTTACGTTTTTTAATGCCGGCTGATGGTCCATTGTATTACCAAAAACATCAAAGAGGCGCGATAAAATTTCTTTACCAACCGGGGCTTTCAGCGGCTGGCCGCTATCAGTTGCCCGCATACCACGTGCAAGGCCCTGGTTGGGGGTTAAGGCTATGCATCGCACCCGCCCGCCACCCAGTTGAAGTCTTACTTCTAATAGAATTTGGTTATTGATGCCTGTATAAATAATTGAATTAATAAAAGGAATGGATTGGGGAAATGAAAGGTCAACCACACTGCCTCTTACAGCGAGAACCTGCCCTTCGTTTGGCGCAAAGCCATTGGATGTGGAAAAATGAGCAGGTTGATCAACTGTCTGGGTCATTTAGGCGTTTTTTTGTAAGGTAGGGATTAAATTCGGCAGTATCTAAAGCAGGAATGAGGCACTGAAATTATAAAATTTGAAAGTTTACCGATGCTCACCTATAAACTCCATAGCGTCCATTCTCACGTCCTTAAAACCTTCTTCGAAGGCCTTCATATGTTGAAAAAAATTCTCAATTTGTAAAGAATTAAATTGACCATTCGGTTTATGCTGCCCACAATTCAATTGGTCCGCCTCTATTTTCTCAACGTCGTATGAATGACTGAACCTGCTTAATTTTTCCTGTTGTTCTTTTAGCTGATTCGTAAGCAATGCTGCCGTTTTAAGATCGTTATTCGAAATATTTTTACGCTTAATTTCATCAATCTTTTTAGCCAGGCGCTTTTATCTGATCATCATATAGATCAAGGTTTACCAGGTCTCTTTTTTCTTCAATGGGCATTGCTTGCTTTTTTATATTGTACAATCAGGCAGGGCAGTATATCACCGGTGTAATTATGAATACCAATTCAGCTCGCAAGTACTTAAGCCCGTTATTGTAAGCCGGTCCTGGTAAGCAGTTTTTTCTTCTTGCCAAGCGGCATATCCACTATTAAGGTCCCCGAATTTTGCACCAAACGTTTAGGATTAAATGCCTGGTGAATTTCTTTCTGAAGATTTACAACCAGGCTATTGGCCAATATCATGTTATCAAATAACTCGGTTTCATTTTCAATGGAAGTCCATCTTACAGCGGAGGGTTTGTACAGCTCGTTGGTTAATTTCTTTAAAGTATGCATTACTTTAAACTCAATTTGCTGCAGTCTATGACTGCCTGTACTTATTTTTTGAGATAGCTCAATAAATCGCTCGTAATTGCCTTCGATCGTAAACCGGTTTTTTTGCTGCTGAATCTGATTAAGCATCTTGTTAATTCTGCCCCGGTAAATTGAAAGGTCAGTCATCCAAAGCATGCAGTTGGCAAGGGTGTTGTCAGTTGTTTTCATACAGGTAAATTTTAAATTGGTTAAAGCAATCGTTGTTTAAACAGAAACCTGGAAAATGCAGAAAATTTGCACTTAAAATATTGTGCCTCGTTCAAAAGAGCTATTTGCCAGTATTAAATTTAAGCCTGTCTGGTTCGATTTCGCCCCTTGTTATCTTTTACAAAATTAAAAAAGCAGCGGTGGTGATAAAATGACGGATGTTGGAAATTTTAATGATTTCCATCAAGTTGTATTGATAGATAGGCAATTATCCTTCTACAAATATTTACCTATTATTTCATAACTATTGTCAGCAATGTGATAATATGGCACTTCTTTTTGTTAAATTATTGAGGGTGCAATAAATCAATTAATTAGATGATGGCTGTCATATTTCAGGCAGATTATTGCGGGTACTTTTAGCAAATAATATAAACTTTAAAAAACTGCCTTATGATTGGAAAATTAAATGAACAACAAATTGAAGAAGTTCTAAAAACACAAGTACTTGGACGAATAGCCTGCCATGCAAACGACGTTACTTATATAGTGCCTATAGTGTATGCATATGATGAAAACAGCATTATTGCCCGCAGTAACGACGGGTTAAAAATTGATATAATGCGCAAAAATCCAAAAGTTTGTTTTGAAGTGGAAGACATTAAGGATCTCGCAAACTGGAAGACGGTTATTCTTTGGGGTGATTTTGTAGAAATTACAGAAGCGGAGGATAGGACTAATGCCATTGACAAATTATTACACAGGCATTTACCTATGGTAACCGGAGAAATGGCGCGATTTACACCAAACTGGCCCTTTAAGCCAGATAACCTGAATGAAATTGAAGGCATTATTTACAAAATAGATATCACCAAACGAACCGGCAGATTCGAAAATTACCAGGGTATTGAGGAAAAGGCCCAGCCTTACCTATAGACTTTATGATCTAAAACATATTTTGATCTATTTTGCTATTTGTTATTGGGATAGGAAATTACCATGTTTACCCCGTAAATTTGGTAATGGTGTTCAATTATTCCGGTTATTTATATGATAAATAGTAAAGAAGATTTGCAGTTGACTGAAACAGGAAGTATGCAGGAGTTTGAGGCGTTGTTCAATTTTGCATCCATTGGCATGGTAGTCACAGACAATCAAGGCAGAATCACCAATTTTAATAAGTATGCCGAAATAAAATTCGGCTACGATAAAAGTGAAATTCTGGGTAAGACAGTTGAAATACTGCTGCCTTCTTCTATCCATCACCGGCATGCTGATTATCGCGAAAAATATTATAAGCATCCCGAACCAAGGGTGATGGGCGAGGGGCGCGATCTGTATGCCCAATCAAAAGATGGAGCAACTTTTCCTGTGGAAGTGAGCTTAAGCCACTATTTATTCAATAAAGAAACCTATGTAATTGCTTTTGTAATTGACATTACTGTTCGCAAACGACAGGAGGCTGTTGTATTGGATCAGAAAGCTGAATTGGAGAAAAATACCTCCGAAATAAAAAAACTAAACGCCGATCTTGAACAAAAAGTGGGTGATCGCACCAAAATGTTAAGAGAGGCCTTAAAAGAACTTGAAAAATCGAAGGAAGAATTGAACGAAGCCTACGAAAATGAAAAGGAGTTAAGTGAATTGAAGTCAGGTTTTGTTACCATGGCATCTCATGAGTTCAGAACTCCCCTGAGCACTATTCTGTCGTCGGCCTACTTGCTCGAAAAATACAACGAAGCTAAGCCCGACCCAAAGGTTGAAAAACATGTGCAGCGCATTAAAGCAGCGGTTAGTGGAATGAAGAATATTTTGGAAGACTTCTTATCGATCGGTAAACTGGAAGAAGGCCTGGTAACTACTTCACTCGAAAAGTTGAACGGTGAAGAATTTAATGAATATTTTCAGGCAGGTATTGCGGAACTGGAGGCGCTGGTTAAGAATGGACAAAAGCTAACATGGACCAATTCGATTTCAACAGATATTATGGTGGATAAATACCTGCTTAAAAATATTTTAACTAACCTTGTGTCGAATGCAATAAAGTTTTCAGGCGAGAGGGGCGAAATATCAGTATCGACTGTTGCAGAAAAAGGAGAGTTGATAATGCAGGTGTGCGATAATGGCATTGGTATTTCTGATGAAGACCAGGAGCATTTGTTTGAACGTTTCTTCAGAGCAAAAAATGCTTCTAATATACAGGGTACTGGTCTTGGTTTGCACATAGTTTTAAAATATCTTGAGCTTTTAAACGGGCGGATAGAGTTAAAAAGCAAGCTGAACGAAGGAACTTTATTTTCTATTTACCTACCCCAACCCTAATAAATTGTTAGTATGAAGAAAATCCTGATTATTGAGGATAACGATGAAGTAAGAGAAAATACCGCTGAAATTATTGAGCTTTCCAATTATGAGGTAATTACAGCAGCTAATGGAAAGGAAGGTGTTGAGAAAGCCCTTGCAGAAAGGCCCGATCTTATTATCTGCGATATTATGATGCCGGTGCTCGACGGTTATGGGGTTTATCATTTATTAAGCAAACACGATGAAACGGCATCTATTCCGTTTATTTTTTTAACTGCTAAGTCTGAGAAGGCCGACTTTAGAAGAGGTATGCAAATGGGGGCCGATGATTATCTTACAAAACCTTTTGATAGTATTGAATTGCTGAATGCTATAGACGTACGATTGAAAAAAAGTGAAAAGATCAGGGAGCAATATTCAGGGCCTGATGCTTTGAAGAATTTTTTGCAGGATGTTCGGCACGCCGGAAAAGTGGAATTAACAGGCGATGACCGGGACGTGTACAGCTATAACAAAAAACATGTGGTTTATAAAGAAGGGCAAAGACCCCGTGCCGTATATTTTGTAGTATCAGGGAAAGTAAAAATCTTCAGGATAAACGACGACGGAAAAGAATTGATTACAAGCATACACAACGACGGGGATTATTTTGGTTACACGCAGGTATTGGAAGAAAGCGTTTATAAAGAACATGCTGCAGTTTTAGAAGACGCAAAACTAATGCTGATACCCCGCGACGATTTTATGCAATTGGTTTCGAACGATTTGGAGATAGCAAAAACTTTCATTAAAATAATTACCCGTAATATTACGGAAAAAGAAGATAGCCTGCTAAACCTGGCTTATAGCACATTGCGCAAAAAGGTAGCTTTTGGCCTGGTGCAGCTATTGGAGAAGTATAAAACCGAGGAGAACGAGAAAGTGATACTCAACCTTTCGCGGGAAAACATGGCACAAACAATCGGCGTTGCCACCGAGTCGCTTATAAGAACCCTCGCAGATTTTAGAGATGAAAAGTTGATCGATATACAGAATGGTAAGGTGGTAATAAGAGATGAAAAGAAATTAAAAACGTTGCCATATTGAGCTAACCTGTTATACAGGAGCACATCTCTTCTATGCCCTGCTATACCGGCTACTTAATTTATACTACATCCACATCCATTTCTGAACTGATGAACTTGCCGGCAGAATTTTGATTCTCAAGCGTCCAGTTTTCGGTAAGCGAAATTCCATTCCAAACATTTCCCGACTTTCTAAACACCTCAATGGTTAAACCGGCCAGCCGCTTAAAATCAATTTCAATTTCTTTAATGGTACGTGTGGGTGTAATGTCAACTGCAACAGGAGCCGTAACGAACGTAAAGTCTTTAACCTGGTAATTTGCTGAAAATTTTTTATTCTTATTGTTCAGCGCCTTCTTTTTACCAATAAAAAACTCAATATTTAAATAAGGATAAGACTCGTTAAATACCGTTTGGATCTCTTTTAACGAAGTATCGTTATTTATATATATTTCCTTATTGCGGGTTAGCATAATTTAAAAATCGTTTTCTATTCTTTGTTGAGATATTGATATAATTTCCGAGTGGCTACTTAATATTATCTCTGGAAATATTTTTCAAATATAAAATATCGAAATCCCAAATAAAAAGACCTTGGTCATAGGCGATGGGTGATTGTTGTCATTCTTTTTAAATTGTTCTATGAACACTGATAAGCAGCTTTGTCTTTAAAGTTGAAATGTTACGGTTAATAACGAACCGGAATTTTAATGGCCGAATTCCTGGCGATAGTAATAGCGTTAAAATCACCATTGACTGTTCTTAAATACGGCTAAATAAGCGATCATTATCTGCAAACCTATTGGTTATGCATTTTCAAAAAACTGATTATCATCATGATTTCTGTGGTGACAGGTCATAAACAAGACCGCGGGGTAGTTTTAGTTTTACATTTTTCTAAATTAACCGGAATGGAACAAAAAACTGCTCAAACTACGGCATGTTATCATTGCGGCGAAAGCTGCGATAGCAATGTTATTATTTCGGACCAAAAGGCCTTTTGTTGCCAGGGTTGCCGAATGGTGTACGAAATACTTAATAAAAATGGATTATGCGACTACTACGAATTTTCTAAAAACCCCGGAAGCAATCAAAAAATATTGGTAAGGGAGGACAAATTTTCGTTTTTGGATGATGCAAAGATCATTCGTACGCTCATCTCTTTTACCAACGAAGATCAAACCCGCGTTACGTTTTATCTGCCCCAGATACATTGCAGCAGCTGCCTTTGGCTTTTAGAGAACCTTTACAGATTAAATGAAAATATTATTAGCAGCAAGGTAAATTTTGCCAGAAAGGAAGTAGATATCGCCTTTGCGCATAGTAAGGTAACATTGAGGCAAGTTGCAGAATTGTTAACCAGTATTGGATACGAGCCTTATATTAGTTTTAACGATCTTAACCGGGCAAAACCTGTGTTGAATAGAAGCATGACCTATAAATTGGGTGTTGCTGCTTTTTGTTTTTTCAATATTATGCTGCTCAGCTTTCCGGATTACCTGGGTTTAGACCTAAGCGACCGCAGTTTGCTGATAACTTTCAGGTACCTGGGATTATTGTTAAGCCTGCCGGTGGTTTTTTATAGTGCTACCGAATTTTATAATACGGCATGGAAGAGCCTTAAACACCGGTTTTTGTCGATAGATGCCCCAATTGTGGTGGCAATATGGGTAACCTTTGGCCGCAGTTTGTACGAGGTATTTTCTGGCATCAGCGCCGGTTATTTTGATAGTATGAGCGGCATTGTTTTTTTTATGCTGATAGGCAGAACATTGCAGCAAAAAACCTATGACCGCCTCAACTTCGACCGCGACTATACTTCTTATTTTCCAATAGCCATTACACGCCTTAAAGACGATAAGGAAGAAACCGTTGCCCTGCCCGATATTGCCTTGAATGATACGTTGCTGATACATAGCAACGAGCTAATACCTGCAGATGGAATTCTAACCCGCGGCACCGCTCTTATCGATTACAGTTTTGTAACCGGCGAAAGCATGCCGGTTTATAAGCAAATGGGCGAAATAGTGTATGCCGGCGGTAAACAAACAGGTGGTAATATTGAAATTTTGGTGATTAAACAGGTAGCTCAGAGTTATCTAACTAAACTTTGGAACCAGGACGAAAAACGTAACGAAGATGCGGAAGACCGCTATTCATTTGTGCACCTGATCAGCCGCTATTTTACGTGGATCGTTTTTTTGATCGCTGGCGCTACGGCCGTTTATTGGGCATTTGCTGATTCTTCCAAAATTCTACCTGCATTTACCTCGGTGCTCATTATTGCCTGTCCGTGTGCTTTACTGCTCAGTAATACTTTTACCAATGGCAACATTCTTAGAATTCTGGGGCGAAATAAGTTTTATCTGCGTAATGCTCAAACAATCGAAAATATCGGAAAAGTGGATCATATTGTGTTTGACAAAACAGGCACGCTTACAACAGGCGATTACATGGATATTGAATATGTGGGCAAAGAACTCTCGGACGATTACAAACAAAAAATTGCTGCGCTTGCTTCGCAAAGCCTGCATCCGCTAAGTAAAGCGATCTCGGCCTTTTTAGGGGTCACTCAACAGGTTGCGGTAGTGGGTTTTTCAGAAATTCCCGGTAAAGGTATTGAAGGTATTGTGAAAGGTGACCTGATTGTCCTGGGGTCAAAAAACTTTGTGCGGCCCGGCAGTGGAAACGATGAAGGTTCATCAGTTTATGTGGCCATTGAAGATCATGTGCTTGGTAAGTTCGTTTTTTGTAATCACTACCGTTCCAAAGTTCCCGAAATGGTGTATTTATTACAAAAGAATTATCCCATTTCCGTTTTAAGCGGCGATAATGACGGAGAACGATATTATTTGACAAACTTATTAGGAAGCAAGGCGCAAATTCAATTTAATCAAAGTCCCGCCGATAAACTGGAAAAGATCAAAACACTGCAGAAAAAGGGTAAAACGGTTTTAATGCTGGGCGATGGTTTAAACGATGCAGGCGCCTTAAAACAGGCCGATGCCGGCATTGCGGTAAGCGACAATACCAACAATTTTACGCCTGCCAGCGACGCCATCATTGAAGCGGATAAACTATCCGGATTGCACCGGTTTATAAAGCTGTGCAAAATAAACAAACAAATAGTGATCGTAAGTTTTGCAGTTTCTATATTATATAACCTGGTGGGTTTGTATTATGCTGTGCAAGGTAATTTGTCGCCCGTAATAGCGGCCATTTTAATGCCAGCCAGCAGTCTGTCAATTTTGCTTATCACTTTTGGCTCGGGCAACCTGGCGGCATGGCGCCTGGGATTAAAGTAGACAATTGCAGCTGTTAAATCTTTAAATAACCCGCTGGCAGTTTGGCAAAAATTTACGCGGTTTTAAAAACGGAGGTGCCAATTCTAATTTGCAGCTATACTGTATTTTATCTGATACTGAATTAAGAAAAGCAAGTCAGTACATCAAATTCAAGAGAAGATTAATAGAGGAATTTACAAGTTCAAAAAAACATGATTACAATCAGGTGTGCCGGTGAGTGAAATCAAAAGCATCGTTGTTTGGGGAGTCTAAATTTGACCTGTTTTAAAAAAAAAGATAAATGAGTGTGATTATCATTCTGTTGTTCGCAAGTATATCTATTGCAGCCATTTTTTTGGTTGCCTTCTTATGGAATGTAAAATCCGGTCAGTACGACGATGAAATGAGCCCTCCTGTCAGAATGTTATTTGACGGTAAACCAAAAACAAAGCCAAAACAATAAAATAAAAAAGTACATGATAGACCTTACCGCACCAACGGAATTAGTATCAGCGGAGCAGATCGTGAAGAAAAGCCGCCCTATAGCTACCGAAACATTTTATTACGACAACCAGATCGTAAAACTGTTTATGTATGCCACTATTTTTTGGGGTGTAATCGGAATGCTGGCCGGTTTGCTGGCATCTATACAATTGTTTTATCCGCTTGCCAATTTCGATTTTGCACCCACTACATTTGGCCGTTTGCGGCCAGTGCACACCAATGCCGTCATATTTGCCTTTGTTGGTAATGGTATTTTTATGGGCGTATATTATTCGCTTCAACGCCTTTGTAAGGCCCGCATGTTTAGCAACGCCTTAAGTAAAGTTCATTTCTGGGGTTGGCAGGCAATCATATTAGTAGGGGCGCTTACCTTGTTTATGGGCTACACCAGCGGTAAAGAGTATGCCGAATTGGAGTGGCCCGTTGACATAGCCATCACCATTGTTTGGGTGCTTTTTGGTATAAATATGTTTGGCACTATCTTAAAAAGAAGAGAAAGCCATTTATATGTGGCCATCTGGTTTTATATAGCTACCTGGGTTACCGTGGCAATGCTGCATATTGTAAATTCTTTCGAATTGCCTTATACCATGCTACATAGTTATAGCTGGTATGCCGGTGTGCAGGATGCTTTGGTGCAATGGTGGTATGGACACAATGCTGTTGCGTTTTTTCTGACAACGCCCTACCTGGGCCTTATGTATTATTTTCTGCCAAAAGCTGCTAACCGGCCTATATATAGTTACCGTTTATCCATCATTCATTTTTGGGCGCTCATCTTCCTGTATATATGGGCTGGCCCGCATCACCTGTTATATACAGCGTTACCAGATTGGGCGCAAAGTTTGGGGGTTGTATTTAGCATTATGCTTATAGCGCCCAGTTGGGGCGGTATGTTAAATGGCTTGTTTACGTTACGCGGCGCCTGGGATAAAGTAAGAGAAGATCCTGTTTTAAAGTTTTTAGTGGTAGCGGTAACCTGTTATGGTATGGCCACTTTTGAAGGCCCCCTTCTTAGTTTGAAAAGCGTAAATGCCGTAGCACATTATACTGATTGGATAGTTGCGCACGTACATATTGGCGCCTTAGGCTGGAATGGCTTTCTAACTTTTGGAGTCATTTACTGGCTGTTGCCGCGAATTTTCAATACACCACTGTATTCGCGCAAGCTGGCCAACACCCATTTTTGGATTGGCACAATAGGTATCGTATTATATGCGGTTCCTCTTTATTGGGCCGGGTTTACCCAAAGCATGATGTGGAAGACCTTTACCGAAGAAGGACAACTGAAGTTTCAGTTTCTCGAAACCGTAACGCACATACTGCCCATGTATATTACCCGCAGTATCGGCGGTCTGCTATACCTGACTGGTGTTTTTATAATGATATACAATCTGTTTAAAACAGTAAAATCAGGCAGCCTTCAAGCCAATGAAGCCGCAGAGGCTGCCCCCTTACCAAAAGAGATAGAAACGCATGGCAAACAGCACTGGCACCGCTGGATTGAAAGAAGGCCGGTGCAAATGCTGGTGTTTAGTTTGGTGGCTGTTGGCATTGGCGGTATTCTCGAAATTGTGCCTACGTTTTTAATTAAGAATAATATACCCACCATTAGCTCAGTAAAGCCTTATACGCCGCTCGAGTTGCAAGGCCGCGATATTTATGTTCGTGAGGGATGCTATACCTGTCACTCGCAAATGATCAGGCCGTTTAGAGACGAGGTGGCCCGTTACGGTGAATACAGCAAAGCCGGCGAGTTTGTGTACGACCATCCGTTTCAATGGGGCAGTAAGCGTACAGGCCCTGACCTGGCACGTATTGGTGGAAAGTATCCGGATAGCTGGCATTATAACCACATGCTTGACCCTTCAACCATGTCGCCGGGCTCAATTATGCCTTCGTATCCGTGGTTGTTTACCGATAAGGTGGATACAGCTATAACGGGTGCAAAGATCAGGGCGATGCAGACGCTGGGCGTTCCTTACCCCGCAGGCTACGATAAGCTGGCAAACAACGACCTGGTAAAACAAGGCAACAAGATTAAGGAGAGCCTTAAGAAGGATAAACTGAATGCGGCCAATACCAGCGAAATAGTTGCGCTGATAGCGTACCTGCAACGTATGGGTACCGATATTAAACTGGAGCCGCATAAAGAGGTTGCGAAGGTCAATGAATAGTGAATAGTGAATAACGAATGGTGAATAATGAAGTGATGCCGTCATGCTGAATTTATTTCAGCATCCCCTGGAAAACATTTTGTGAAA
>JBBRCW010000010.1:0-44209 GCA_038204535.1 Chitinophagales bacterium
CAGTGAATAATGAATAGTGAATAGTGAAGTGATGTGAGTGGTGAGTGGTGAATTGTGAATGGTGAGTGGTGAATGTGAGAAACAGGAAGTGGACAGTGAATAATGAATAGTGAATAATGAATAGTGAATAGTGAATAGTTGAGGTCAGTTATCCTATACAAAATGAAACGTAGAAAATTAAAAGAATATATCCTTAACTCAAAACTCACCATAATAAACCGTGTCACGCTTACTGGATCCTAAAGTTTTAATGGCTATTAAAGACCTGCCGCTGGCGGCTAAGACTACTGTGGATGGATTTATGGCTGGCTTGCATAGAAGTAATGTAAAAGGGCCCGGCATGGAGTTTAGCCAATACCGCAGCTATCAGCCAGGTGATGACCTGCGCAGCCTTGACTGGAAAATGTTTGCACGAAGCGACCGGTATTATATTAGGGAGTCGGAAATAGAGACAAGTATTTCGATTCGTTTTTTAATAGATGCCAGCGGATCGATGAACCATAAAGACGAAGCCTTTACCAAGCTGCAATATGCTAAATACCTGGCGGCCAGCCTTGGCTACCTGGCCCATCAGCAGGGTGATGCTATTGGTTTATATGTTTTTAATGATGATGGTTTGTTTGTGTTGCCCAGTCGCCGCGATCATCAGCACCTGGCCCGTTTTCTTTACCAATTAGAACAAATAAAAGCGGGTGGAACTTTTACGAACCCGGTAAGTTATAAAGATATTTTTGCTGCATCATCGCAACGGGAGCTGCTGATTTTCATTACCGATATGTATCAGCAGGACAAAGAAATTTTTCAGCTGCTGGATTCGCTGGTAACGCTGCGGCACGAGATCGTCGTGTTCCAGGTATTGGCGCAAAACGAAATGGAACTGGATTACAAAGGTTTTTCAACATTGCAGGATATGGAGACCGGCAAGGTGATAAGGATTGACGCCGAAAATACACGCAAGCAATATAAGCAGCAGCTCTACGCTTTTATCGCCGATGTACGCATGCAGCTTTTAGACAAAAACATATCGTACCGGCTTATGAAAACGAACCAACCCATAGACCAGGCCCTACGCGATTTTTTAAACCAGCGCAATAAACTAAAAATATAAGTTTGCTCACCTTTTTACAACCGGTTTGGCTTTGGGCGATCAGCGGAATTATTGTTCCTGTTGCTATTCATTTATGGAACGTAAAGCAAGGCAAAATAATGCATGTGGGCAGTATTGCGCTTGTTATACAAAGCGACCGGCAACAGGCAAAAAGCCTTCAATTGAAAGACCTGCTGTTGTTATTGCTACGTTGCCTGCTCATTATTATATTGTCGATGTTGATGGCAAAGCCTGTAATTAAAAAACCGCTTTCAGCCAGTAATCAAAAAGGGTGGTTGTTAATGGAACGGTCAGGATTGAAAGAGACTTATCAGCAGTACTCAGAGGAGATAGACTCCCTGCTAAAAGCCGGATATCATTTTCATTTTTTTGAAGAGGAATTTCCTGGAGGCGACCTATCAGCGGCTTTAAAAACAGATAAAGATTCAATTAGACAAGAACCGGTAAATTACTGGCAGCTATTACAATCGCTCAACCAAAAGGTGCCTGACAGCCTTCCGGTTTATTTATTTACTCAAAACAGTCTTACCCGAATAGCCGGTAACCGCCCGGCCATTGCCATGAACCTGCATTGGAAAACCTATACTGCCCGGGACAGCATAGCTTCTTACATTACACAGGCATATGAGGACGCAAAAGGAGAGGTGATTAGCAAGATTGCCAAAAGCACACCAGGCTTCACCGCAACTGTTCAACAGAGTTTTTCGCGGCAGAATTTACCGGCACTTTTCAAAATAATTAGCGACAGCGGTAATACGCTTATTCAATATACTGACAGCCCCGGCCATTCAAGTAAAGTGGTGCTGGATACTTCATCGGTTAATGTGGCTATTTACGCAGGTGTCAATGCACATGATGCGGTTTACCTTCAGGCGGCAATCAATGCAATAAAGCAGGTGACGGGCAGAAAGATCAGGCTTTCAATGGTGAAGAATGCCAGGGATATTCCAGTGTCAACAGATTGGCTTTTTTGGCTTTCGAACGAACTGTTACCCTCCAGCCCTGTTTTCAAAAAGGTGTTTATGTACGCTTTAGCAAATGAACGCAATCATTCTACGTGGGTGGCAACGGCAGGAAAATTTATGACAGGCGAAGAACCAATTTCAATCAGGAAAAGTATGGCGCCTGAATTGCCCAACACACAAAACGTTTTATGGACGAATGGGTATGGCGATCCGTTATTGACCGTTGAGGGTAATGAAAAAATAATTTATCGGTTTTACAGCCGTTTCGATCCTGGGTGGAGCGACCTTGTGTGGAGCAGCCATTTTGCTGATTTTCTGTTGAAGTTGCTGATAGAGGGATCTGATAAAGGTTCCAATAATCATGATAAAAGGACAGTCGCGGCCAGCCAGCTTTTACCGGTTTTGCAAACACAACGCACACAGGTGAAGGAAAACTTTTTACAAACACAGGATCTGTCATTCATTTTCTGGCTGGTTGTTTTTGTTCTTTTTTGCCTCGAACGTTTTCTATCTTTCAGTAAGAAAAAGGAGGAGGCAAATGGATAGCGGGGGCAAAAGATATATTCAGAATTTGACGCAAAAATGGATTTGGAATGCGGTGTTGATCAACTTATTGATATCAGTAAGTTTGACTGCAATTACCCTGGTAGTGTTGTATAAATTTGGTGCCGTTCAATTTTGGTGGAGCTTGCCTTTTTTCGGTTTGGTTGTTTTGATCGTCTTCATCGTTTCGGGGGACTGGAAGATGAAAGAAAAAGATGTCACCCGTTACATCAACCGCACATTTCCACAGGTAGAAGAAAGTGCAGACCTGCTGTTAATACCGGTTTCGCAGCTCAGCCTGCTGCAGCGGTTACAGCAGCAAAAAATTAAGGAAGCCATTGCAGGCAGGCAAATCATCCATCCCTTAAAAAGAAAACATAAAGCGGCCATTATTTTTTTTTTGATTGCTGTTTTAATATGCGCCTTGATGCTGATCGTCCCTTTTTCGTCTGAAAAGAAAGGTATCCCGGTATTAAAGAATTCATCTTCTATTAATAGCCAGCCCGAAAAGAAATTAGCGGAAGTTCAATCGCTGCAACTAACCATTACACCGCCTGCTTATACAGGCAAACAGCGCAGGCAGCAAAGCCGTTTTAATGTTGAGGCAGAAGAAAATGCGGTGGTGAAATGGACTATCCAAACGACAAGTCCTCCTGCTTTTGTGCGTTTGAAAATAAACGACAAAACCGTAGTGCCGCTATCTGCCGTCAATGCCCAAAAAACTACCTGGACAACACAGATGGCCGTAAAGAAGCCGGGCTTTTACCAGTTGCAGATAAACGATCATTTGTCGGAGCTGTACAGTATTGAAGTAATTCACGATAAAGCGCCGGTAGTGGAAGTGCAGTCACCAAAATCGGGCGCCACCATTTTAAGCGGCCAGCCAAAGGTTGTAAATATTGCGGCAACAATTACCGATGATTATGGCTTAAACGAAGCGGTTGTTTTTGCAACGGTAGCAAGCGGCAATGGCGAAGCGGTAAAGTTTAAAGAACAGCAATTCCCCTTATCAAACTTTGTAAAAGGATCCCGGCAAAGTATGGCAAGGCAACGTATCGATTTAAAAAGCCTCGGCATGCAGCCCGGCGATGAATTGTACTTCTATCTTCGGGCAACTGACAACCATAACCAGCAAACCCGTTCGGATATTATAATCGTCAGGCTGGAAGACACTGCCCAATTATTAAGTATGGACGGATTGGTAAACGGACTTGATCTTAAACCGGAGTTTTTCAGAAGCCAGCGCCAGATCATCATAGAAACAGAACAGTTACTGCGTGATAAAGATACCATTGCCACAACGGCATTCAATAATAAAAGCAACGACCTGGGTATAGATCAGCAACTGCTTCGTTTACGTTATGGTAAGTTTTTAGGTGAAGAAACCAACACCGAAATAGGAGAGGAGCATGACCACGAAGGTGAGCATAAAACTGAACCTAAAGCGGGAACAGGCTTTGGCAACGCCGCGGAAATATTGGAGCAGTTTTCGCACAAGCATGATATAGCTGAAGATGCCACATTCTTTGATCCCGAAACAAAGAAACAACTAAAAGCAACACTGGCAGAAATGTGGAAGGCCGAACTAAAACTTCGGTTATACAAACCGGCAGAGGCGTTGCCGTTTGAATATAATGCCCTTCGGTTGCTAAAAGACCTGCAGCAAAAATCGCGGGTGTATGTAGACAAGACCAGTTCAAAAATGCCGCCCTTAAAACCTGCAGAAAAAAGGCTTACAGGCGAATTGGATAAGATCGGCCAGCCGGTGCTTCAATCAGAATATAAACCCGCCGGGCAAGATGCGCTTTCACTTCGGCAGGCGTTGGGTTTGTTAGAAGCTTTAAAACAATCGCCGGCTAATCGTCCGCTTTTGCAAAGCCTGCTGCCGGCAGGTCAGCAATTAATCGGGTATGCTGCTGCAGATCCCGGCCGCTATCTTGCTGCATTAGAGGCATACAGGCGACTGGTAAATAATCAGTCAAAAAAATCTGATATAAATACTGTACAAAAGGCGTTGCAGCAAATATTGCAGGCACCTGCCGCATTGCCCTCGCAAAAATCTGCCGCGCCATCATCAAAATTATCGGGGCAATATTTTAATAACCTTAAAAGAAGCAGCCCTTGATAGAAGCATATAGGAACGTACTGGTATTATTCCTGGGTGGCTTATTGCTTGCGGGTTTGTTAGTCATGGAAATTAGGCGCCGCAGCCGATCGTGGCTGGCTGCAAGAATAGCTGCCAGTATTGTAGCAACGATTGCGCTGGTGTTTATGATCATTCCTGTTCATATTAAGAAAGAACGCCCACCGGCTGGGGAGAAAATACTTGTGTTGTTGACCAAAGGTTTTGATAAAGACAGCGTTAGTCAGTTTTTATCGGCTAACAAAAACAGTGTAGTTTATGCTGAAGAGAATGCTTCAAAGCCTTCGTCGGGTTTTACTGCCACTACCATTGGCCATGTAGCGCAGATAAAAGTGGCCGACAAAAACGCACAGGCCATTCATCTTTTTGGCGAAGGGCTTTTGGAAGAAGAACTAAAGCAATTGAATGCACCCATGTTTGTTTTCCATCCTGGCAAAACGCCCGGCGGCATTCAGTCTATCTACTGGAACAAAACTATAAAGCTGGGCGAAAAATGGATGGTGCAGGGCACGTATTTTAATAGTCTGTCATCGCCCCAAAAACTATTTTTGAATGGCTTCAGCACCCGTCTTGATTCCGTTGTGGTTCCGCCCAATAGTCGCCGAACCTTTCATTTGACAACCATTCCAAGACTTACAGGTAAGGCTGTGTATTCGCTCATGAGTGCTAATGGCAGACATACTTTGGTAAACGAGCCTTTGCCATTTGTTGTGGAAAATACGCAGCCGTTAAAAGTTTTGTTACTGGCTTCTTCGCCCGATTTTGAAAACAAGTTTTTGAAAAACTGGCTGGCCGAAAACGGGTACAAAGTGGCTGCCCGAACAGCCATTAGCAAAAACAAGTTTGTCAGGGAATATTTAAACCTTCCGCCGATTGCAATTGATAATATCAACCATGCGCTATTAGTCCAGTTTGATGTGCTGATTACGGATGCAAGGGAGCTTTCCACTTTTGGCAGGTCTGTGCTGGTTGCTCTTGAAAACAGCATTGACAAAGGCCTGGGGCTTGCAGTTACCGCCGACAGTGCGTTACCCGCATCGGCGTTTTTTAGCAGGTATTTTAAGGTTGTTCAGCTGCAAGGGCAGGCAGCAAAAACAACCCGGATAGAAAGCGCAGATTCATATTTTACATTCCCGGAAATCAGTGCCGGTCATCCCATGTTTATACGTTCGCAGGCGGGAACGCAACCGCTTTTTTACAACCAGCAAAATCAGCCAATAGTTACGGCGACAGTTTATGGGCAGGGCAAGATGTTGGCTACAACGCTTGTCAATACTTTTGAATGGAAACTGGGCGGAAACAACGATGCATACCAGCAGTATTGGTCAGCAGTTCTTACAGCGGCGGCAAGGCCGGTTAATCAAAAAGAAAGCTGGTCGGTTGATCCATTTATGCCGTTTGTTAATAAACCAGTTACGGTGCAGGTATTTAACGCCGCCGATAGTATTCCGGTGGCCCAGGTTGAAGCAACACATATTTTTCTGAAGCAAGATGACGATCTTCCGGTTTATTGGTCGGGTACCTTTTGGCCCGTAGATGCAGGATGGCAATCTTTTGTAAACACCGATGGCACTATACAATCCTGGTATGCTTTTGATGACGGTGATTATAAAACCATTCAGTCCATTCAAAAAACAAATGCTACAGCAAAGTTTCAGCTGTCTTTTTCCAACCAAATACAAAAAGCATCTGAACCGGTAATCGTAAAAACTGTATTTCCGCCTTTCTGGTTTTTCTTGTTGTTCCTTTTATCTGCCGCATTTTTATGGATTGAAAAGAAATTTCTATAGGTGTTGATGTTTGATATTTATACTTCACGCCTGATATGATTGTGCATTGCTGAGTAGGGAACAATGGGTACACGAGTCCCGCACGTTGCGCATCGGCGTCAACTTAAGAAATCAATAATTTCGCTAAAGCCTTTACCAGGCAATATTTTAACGCGAATGAGTTGTAAAATAAAATTAGAAATTGATATAAATTGATCGTGTAGAAATCCTTCAATAGAACAACAAATTGGACCTTCAATTTCAGACATTTAAAAGTATCATTGTAAAGAAATTGGTTTTCGAGGGTTATTTCCAGCGCTTCCAAAATGTGCCGATGCTACGCATCTCGAAAATCGCGTTGTCACTTTCCCCAACGGATTGAAATCTCCCGTTATTCGGGACTACCACATGTGTCGATGCTACGCATCTGCAAATTGGCGGTCAAAATAAAAACGGAAATAGAAGAGCCATAGGACGATCCATGTAATAGCCCCGTTTTAATCCGCGAAAAAATACAAGAAGAGAAATGTAAGAGCTATCGGCTGAATTACTTATAAAATCCGGTACCTTCCTGGGGAAAAATATATGTATAATTAACGCCGAGCCGTAGGTTCGATCAATATGGTAGTCCCGAATAGCGGGAGGTTTTAACCCGGGGTAAATGCGAAATAAATAATTTATGAGAGCCGTAGGCTCGATTCATATGTCCAATAACAGGTAAAGAAAAAAAATGCATGAATTTTTGCGTTTAATTCAATCCCACAAATTCAGACCTCCTGATCCCATGCCACAAAATCAACAATTTAGCTAAAAGTTTTACCTGGCATTGGTTTGAAACGAAAAGATTGCTTAGCAATTAATAGAAACCGATATACGGCAGCTTGTGCGGAAATAGCCGCCATAAAAATATTCGGCACAAGGGTGTTTTGATAAACCGGAATTAAAATGACACCTGTCCGAACGGATGTTCATCCCCGCCTGAATGATTAGATCGGGCGGGCAACCGGAGCAGAATAAATGCCTTCTGTTAGTTCGAAAAAACAAATTAAGTTGACGCCAATGCGCACGTTGCGGGAACGATGATAAAAAGTAGCTATTCAGCCCGGCCCCAAAAAAATACCACACAATTTCAAACGGCGGGAAGGTATACCAGTCATTACACACCTGCAAAAGATGGCCGTTTCCCGTACCAATCACCGGCTGTCATAACAAACTTTATTTCATTCTTACCATATAGGCCGTCTTCTTTCCAGCCTACCTTGCGATAAAAAGCTTCAGCTCTTGACTGGGCTTCAGTGCTCAGCCATACGCTGGTCTTTTGCTGGCTGAAATACCAGTCCATCATCAGGCAATGTAATCGGGTTCCGATACCCTTTCCTTCAAATTCGGGTAAAACAAAAAGCGCCCAAATATTATCTTCCTGCAGGTCTGCAATACTAAAACCGACCACTTTATTTTCAATCATACATACCCATCCTTTACCGCGCCTGTTAATGTAATCGTCCACATCGGCATCTGTTACCAGTAATGGGTTTGACAATATGTTTTCTTTTACCGAGTGCCTGACCACCTGCATGGCCGGTATCTCGCTTGAAGTCGCATGCCTGAATAACATAGTATGATAAGTTATATTTTATTTATCGCATTATTCTACAAATGTGCCTGCCAAATCCTGAAACAATGATAGGTTTTTAAAATAACAGGGATTTTTACTATTGTGTTATTAATGACGATGCCTAAATTTATCACTGCAAAAAAACGTACATTTATTCAACATTTTATTCAATGCAGGCGCCCAAATTTCATCAATCAAGATTAGATTTTCAACTCGAAAGATTCTTATTTTTCAGCGATGCTGTAATCGCCATTATTATTACGCTCATGGTTTTAGAAATAAAAGTGCCGCTAACTGTAACCGTCAATGGGCAGACACATGAAATACTGACTGATCTGGTCTTGAAAAATGAGCTGGCAAAGCTGGCCATGAAATTTGTTGGTTATTTGATCAGCTTTGGTATTGTTGGACACTATTGGTCGGTTCATCATCGCATTTTTGGCTATGTTATTAAGTACGACACTAAGCTGGTGTGGTTAAACATGGGATTTCTTTTTTGCGTGGCTTTGCTGCCTTTTAGTTCAAACCTATTAGGCGAATACAGCATGGAAGGAAGAATGCATATGCACCTGCCCTATCTTTTTTATGTAATTAATGTTTGCATGGTGGCTGCTTTCAACCTGGCTATGTGGACGTATGTGTCGAGCCCTAAAAGGGAATTTTTAACGCATAAAATATCTCCTATACGAATTAGGTTAGGGGTGTACCGGAGCCTCATATTACCCGGCGTTTTTGTGCTCTCGTATTTAATTTCTTTTTTATGGCCCTGGGTGGCTCGTTTTATCCCGCTCTCTATTCCATTGATTGTACACTATGGAATGAAAGGGGTAGAGAAAAAAATGTTGTCTTATGAAGATAAAATGGACAAGGCGCTGGAAGAAGCAAAAAATGAAAAATCAGAATCGATTTTAGCCTGATCTGTTTACCGGCTTAGCGAAGTTTTTCAGGACAGATTTATTATCGTCCACCTGTTTAAAATCTGCCCACAATTCAGAATTTTTAAAAACCATTTAGATATAAAGGCAGGGTTATTGATATTATCACATTTCTTCAAAGCACTATTATGCAAAAATTTATTCTTGTTCTTTTATTATCCGGATTTTTTAGTGCGTCCTCGGCACAAAGTGTTCCCCGGCCAAAATTAGTGGTGGGTATTGTGGTGGATCAAATGCGCTGGGACTATCTCTATCGTTATTATGATCGCTATAGCGCATCGGGTGGTTTTAAACGAATGCTTAACCAGGGCTTTAGCTGCGAGAATACGTTTATCCCTTATGTGCCTACCGTAACCGCTTGCGGGCACGCTTCTATTTACACAGGCTCGGTACCAGCTATTAATGGCATAACGGGTAATTACTGGTATGACAACGTTACCCATAAGAGTGTTTATTGCACCGGGGATTCTTTAGTAAATACTGTGGGTAGTAATACTGCCGCGGGAAAGCAAAGCCCCCGAAACATGGTAACCAATACTATTGGCGATGAATTGCGGCTTGCTACCAATTACAGGGGCAAGGTAGTGGGGGTTGCTATAAAAGACAGGGGTAGTATTTTACCTGCAGGGCACTCGGCAAACGCTGCTTATTGGTACGATAGCAAGACAGGCGATTGGATATCGAGCACCTATTATATGAGCGATCTTCCCCAATGGGTAAAAGACCTGAATGCGAAAAAAATGCCCGATGCATATTATAAGCAGGGATGGAATACTTTATATCCATTGGAATCTTACGTTCAAAGCGCACCTGACCTGAATAATTTTGAAGCAAAACCGTTTGGTGCCGATGCCAAAGGCTTTCCATATAACCTGGCAAAGTTTGCCGGTGCCAATTATGGCGTTGTTGCTTCTACTCCGTTTGGTAATACGTTTACAGTAGAGATGGCCAAAGCGGCTGTTATAAACGAACAATTGGGCGCCGATGCAATAACCGATCTGCTGACCGTAAGCTTTTCGAGCCCTGATTATGTGGGCCACGCTTTTGGCCCCAATTCCGTTGAGGCGGAGGATATCTTTTTGCGGCTTGATAAAGAATTGGGCGACATGTTTGATTTTCTGGATGAGAAAGTAGGCAAGGATCAATATACTGTTTTTCTTTCGGCCGATCATGGCGCGGCGCATGTGCCGGCTTTTGTAAATACCAATAAGATGCCGGGTGGGGTTATCGATCTTACTAAGACAGTTGATGCCCTTAACATGGCATTAAAAAAAGAATTTGGGAAACCGGGTATTGTTATCGACTTGTCGAACTACCAGGTTCTTCTAAATATGCCGTTGATTGAATCGTCCAGGTATAACCTAAAAGAAGTAAAGAATTTTGTGGAAAAATACCTTATGAATGTGCCGGGTATAGCCCGTGTGTTTGATATAGAAGATGCAGAAACGGTAACGCTGAATGCCAACATCAGAAGGATGGTTAATAACAGTTATTACCCCAGCCGGTGCGGACAAATGCAGGTAATTCTGCAGCCGCAGTATTTTGAAGGCTTTACGTCGGGGGGCACTACACATGGGGCCTGGGGTCCATACGATTCTCATATTCCATTGGTTTGGTATGGATGGGGCATTAAGCAGGGAAAACTTAACAGAGCTACCTATATGACCGATATAGCCTCTACTATAGCTGCGTTGCTGCATATACAAATGCCCAATGGCGCGGTTGGCGACGTTATACCTGAAGTTTTGAAATGATCATTAAAGGTTTAGCTATTGAAAGCCTCCTAAGCGGAGGTTTTTTTGTTAATGCAAGTTTCGAAAAGTGTAAAGCCTTCTATCAAAACTTGCACCTGTCGAATTAGGTTGCTATTTTACAGCAATTATGTATTTCTTCGTATTTACTGTATTAACCCAGAACCCGGCTTTATGAAAAGGTACCTGCTACCGATAGTTTTGCTTTTTTTTATGCGCGTTGCTTTGTTTAGCCAACCAGGGCAAGTTTCTGCCAAATCTTTTTTTAATGAGGATAATATACCAGAAGTTTCGTTAACCACCGATATAAAATCGCTGCGAAATTCAAAGTCAAAGCCAGCCTGGCAACCGGCACACATTATGATGATTGAAAAGCCTGGTGATACTATCAACGAAAAGGTAGAAGTAAAAATGCGGGGCAATGTAAGAAAGCAAATATGCGATATCGCCACAATTGAAGTTGATTTTAAAACCCCAACTTCGCCGCGATTGTCCAAATTAAAAAAATTAAAATTAGTTGGCGGTTGCAGTAGTAAAGATGTTGATGAGGCACTGCTTTTACGCGAATACCTGGTGTATAAAATGTATAATGTTCTTTCGCCGCTCAGTTTTAAAGTAAGGCTTCTAAAAGTTACCTATAATGATGCCCGGCAGAAAATGAACAGTTATACCCAATATGCTTTTTTAATTGAAGACTTAGACGAACTGACCAAAAGAAATGATCTTGTTGAAAAAGAAACAGGTGTCTATAGAACTGACGATATAAAACGGTTGCACTGCACTTTTCTGTGTTTTTTTCAATATATGATCGGTAATACTGATTGGTCTATAACGGGAAGGCATAATATAAAACTGGTAGTGCCTAAGAAGGATACATTTTCCACCCCGTTGGCGGTGCCCTACGATTTTGACTATGCCGGTATCGTAAACGCCCCTTATGCTATCCCATCTGAAAGATTGGAAATAACCTCGGTACGCGAAAGACTCTATCGTGGGCATCCCAGAACCCCAGAAGAAGTTGAAGGTGTTGCAAAGGAATTCAGGATAAAAAAAGACACGCTCCTGTCCATCATTCAAAATTTTAGCTTATTGCCCGACAAGGCAAAAAAAGATATGCTCAATTACCTTGATAAATTTTTTGAAATATTAGAAAGTGAATCATCTATGCGAAAGATATTTATTCAGTATGCAAGAAAATATTAGTTGTCTTCGGCTACGCTCAGACAGCGGTTTGCCTTTTGTCTTCTGTCTTCGGCTCCGCTCAGACAACGGCTAAACGATGCCTGAGCGGAGTAATAAAACCGGTGCCGAGCGTAGTCGAAGGCATCGGTGTATAAGCGTAGCCGAGGGCGTTATTTCCACGCATTTCTTAAGAACCGCAACCAATTTCCATGCATAATATTTTCAACATCGAGGGTAGAAAAGCCTCTTTTTGATAACAGTTCCGGAAGCTTTTGCAAGTCGGCAATTGTTTCTAAATCATAAGGGCATTGTTCGCGGCCAAAGGCGCCGTCAAGGTCACTTCCTATACCTACGTGCAAAGTATTGCCCGCCAGATGGCAAATATGTGCAAGGTGGTCGATCATCTTGTTAAGGTTTACACCCATTTTTGCGGGATCAGATTTACCCCTTTCCCAGCCGGGTACCATCATCCAGGCGTCCAATGGGCCGCCTATAACCGCGCCTCTTTCAATCAGGGCGATTAATTGGTCATCGCTGAATTGCCGGTTGTGGTTTACGAGCGCCCTTGTATTATTATGGCTTGCCCATACAGGCCCATCAAAATTTTCCATTGCCTGCCAAAAAGCATCATCGCATAAATGAGTGGCATCCAAAATAATATTCAGCCGCTCCATTTCTTTTAACAAAGCCAATCCATTAACGCCCATTTCACCACTTGAATCTGTGCCATTGGCGTAGCGGCCGGGGCCATAATGTGCCGGACCAATTGCACGCAAGCCATACTTCCAGGCCGTTTCCACATACTCTGTTGAAATCAATGAATCAGCGCCTTCGAGGCTTAATATATAACCTATGGGTTTGGTGCCATTATCAGTGTCGTTGTTCCATAGCGCCAGGTGATCTTCAAGGATTGAAAGGTCTGTTATTTGTTTCATTTGCCCTTTATCTTCCATTGCCTTATACCAGGCCAGCTGGCCCTGGGTTTGGGCCCATGCCTGGCAGGGAGAATTCCAGCCGGGCAGATCATTGCTTTTGTCAACATATCGGGCAATTTGAGTAGCCACCACCAAACCAATATTTCCTTTTCTCAGTTCTGCTAACGAAACTGTTGCCTTTCCGCGGTCAGGTTTGTCGGCCAGGTGCTTTTCGCGATCGTTAATGTCTGTTACCACAAGCGAAAGATCCCGGTTCCATTCCATAGCATTCATGCTGAGATCAAGGTGTGCATCTATTATAAACATTACTGGTAATTTATTTTGAAAGTATTCTTGCGAATAGTGTCTGTTTTAGATATTCAAGTTAGACTAAGAAGAGAATTGACAGGGATTTTTTCCTTCAATTGAAACAAGCTAAACAGTAATCTTTCTGTCCCTGGCGATTGTTTTCCATTCCTCCGACGCTGAACCATTGGTTACAATTATGGCGCGTTCGTATAAAGCAACAGTAGGGCAAATATGATAAGGCAAACCGTACAGTACATCACTTGGTTTAAATTGATGGCCGGCAGGCACAGAGGCTATTAAATGCTCTTCGCTATGTCCAATAAAAACCAGGTCCGGGGCATTTAAAAAGACTACTCTTTTTTGCAGGTCATTTTCTGATGCGATAGATTTATGGCCGAGATCAAGGCAAATGGTTTTTTCATCGGGCAACGAAATAATGCGGCTTATAACCAATGCCGCCGGTATAAAAGGTTGCTCAGCGCAAAGGGCAGCGTAACCCTGGTCCCAGTAAATGAAGGTGCCAGGGCTGCATTCAATGGTTCCTCTTTTGGCATGTATCGCAAAAGTAGGAGAGCCGCCCGCAACAATCACCAGATCCTGGCCGACACTCTTTTTAATTTCGCGGGCCATTTCTTCAACCGTTAAAAAAGCCCGATCGCATTTTTGGGTGCGTAGGTCAATATCCGCATCCCGAATATGCCCGTCATATACATGCAGGCCTCTGAGTGTTAATCCGCGCCAGCTTATACAATATTGGCAAAGGTCTATTGCCGCTTTACCGGGGGCTATTCCTGTGCGGTTCATTCCAACGTTTAGATCTATAAAAACATCGATCTCTATTTTATTTTCGATCGCCGTAGCGTCCATTTCTCCGGCTGCAGGCAGGTTGTCTGTTAAGCACGAATAGCGGGTTGAGGGATATTTTTTTATGAGCTCAACAAACCTTTTCAATTTGGGCCCGATGGGCTGATAAGCCAGTAATACATCTTTGGCGGCTGCCATGCCCAGCATTTCGGCTTCGGCAATGGTGGCACATTTAAATTTGGTTATGCCGGCCTTCATCATAAGCAAGGTGGCTTCTTTGCATTTGTTGGTTTTTACATGCGGCCGCAACCTCTCTATATCGTCAACCATAGAAACCAGGGTGTCAATATTTTGCTGAACGCGTGATTTGTAAACCACAAGCGCCGGCGAATCGACTCTTTCAATATTATTGATCAAATACCAATCTGGCATAAGAGATTTAATTAATTGGATAATCGTTATTCTAATTCAAATACTGCTTCAATTTCAACCGGTATATTGTCTGGCAGCGATCCCATGCCCACAGCGCTTCTTACCCCAACGCCATTTTCGTCGCCCCAAATCTGTTTGAACAACTCGCTGCAACCGTTTATGATGTAAGGGTGTTTCTCGAAATCGGCTGTACAATTGACCATGCCTAAAACCTTTATAACCCGTTTGATCTTATCGAGATTTCCCAGGTGTTTTACGAGCGTTGCTAAAATGGTGAGTGCAACTTGCCGGGCGGCGCTTTTGCCTTGCTCCATATCCATTGTATCGCCAATTCTTCCAATTATCAGGCTGCTGTCGTTTTTAAAAGGCCCATGGCCAGATACGTACACAAAATTGCCAACTATCAAAAACGGTTTATAAACGCCCAGTGGTGCAGGGGCCGGTGGCAATATTAAACCGGT
Organism: Chitinophagales bacterium; assembly: GCA_038204535.1. Classification (GTDB taxonomy): domain Bacteria; phylum Bacteroidota; class Bacteroidia; order Chitinophagales; family Chitinophagaceae; genus Segetibacter. The sequence continues at coordinate 14,932 of JBBRCW010000010.1, forward strand.
TGCTTCAAAATTTTGTTGAGGAGAAGATTGTTGCATTGTAGTTTATAATGAATAGTGAATAGTGAATAGTGAATAATGAATAATGAAAAGTGAAAAGTTAACAGTGAATAGAGAAAAGTGAACAGAGAACAGAGAAAAGTGAAAAGTGAACAGTGAATTATGAACAGTGAAAAGTGATTAGTAAGGAATAATTCGCAGCTCACCATTGATACAATTCATTCATAAAAGGAAGATACTAAACAAATATATTCAGTATCATCACCCCAATAAGGCCCACTACTGCAATGATCGTTTCCATCATCGTCCACGTTTTCACCGTGTCTTTTAAACTTAAATTAAAATATTCTTTAAATAGCCAGAAACCTGAATCGTTCACGTGCGAAAAGGCGAGGCTGCCCGCTCCTATAGCTAATACCATCAGATTGGGGTTTACATCCGAATGAATGATTACCGGGGCAATAATGCCAGCGGTAGTTAAACCTGCAACCGTAGCCGATCCAACACACACTCTTATTACTGCGGCTATTATCCATGCCAAAACTAATGGATGAACATTGATATTATTTAACTGCATGGCTATTTGGTCGCTTACGCCGCTGTCAATCAGCACCTGCTTTAATGCACCCGCACTGCCAATGATCATTAAAATACCCGCAATATCTTTTATTGAATCAGCATAAATAGCCATTATTTGGCTGATAGTTTTGCCTTGACGTAAGCCAATTTGGTAAGTGGCAAAAACCAGTGCAATCAGCATTACGATACCTGGATCGCCAAAAAAACTGACAACCTGAGCTGCCAATGGTGGCAGCGTTGTAAAGAAAGGAATAATGGTAGTTGCCATTAAAAGGACTACCGGCAACAGGGCAGACATAAAACTAATTCCGGCACCCGGTAATTGATCGGAGGGTAAGCTCTTGGCATAAAATGTTTCCAAAGGCTCTGAATGAATATTTTTTAACGCCCGTGAAAATAACGGTCCCGCAATGATGATCGCAGGAATAGCCAGGATCACGCCATACAAAAGAGTAAGGCCGATGTTGGCATTAAACTGAATGACCAGCGCGGTAGGGGCGGGATGTGGCGGCAAAAAGCCGAATGTAACCGACAATGCCGCCAGCATAGGCAGGCCAATATATACGGCTGGAAGTTTATATTGGTACACTACCGAAAAGATCAGCGGCACCATTAATACAAATCCAACTCCATAAAATAAAGGAATGCCAATAATAAAACCGGTTACCACCAATGCCCACTGAATATATTTTATGCCGAAAGCATTCATCATAACCTCGGCAATTTTTTGCGCCGCCCCGCTATCGGCCACCAATTTGCCCAGCATTGCGCCCAGCACAATAATAATAACCAGGGAGCCGAGCATGTCGCCGATTCCTTTTTGCACCGAACCCATTACCTTATTAAATGGTATTCCCAAAAGCACTCCGGCAAGTATAGATATAAAAAGGAAAGCCAAAAAGGGATTCACTTTGCCCCAGGTTATGAGCAATATAAGGGCTGCTATACAGCCGAAAATAATAATGAAGGTCATTATTGTATTTAAATGGTTATGGAAGCAAAGGATATGAAGATATTGTATGTACCCTTAACTTGCTTACGGATGTAAAACAATTTTATCCGGTTCGTCATAAAAACCAATAAAAGGCGCTTCGTGATGCAAAATTTTAAGAGGTGGGCAAATAAATGCAGAAGGTTGCTCCCTCGTCTTCTTTTCCATCGGCAGACATAAAACCACCATGATTTTCGGCTATTTTGCGGCAAATGGTTAAGCCAATACCGGTGCCTTCATAATCTTCTTTCGCATGCAGTCTTTGAAAAACGGAGAAAATTTTCTCACCGTACAAATTATTAAACCCAATGCCATTATCGGAAACGCATATCATGTAATAAGAACCTTCGTGCGTATGATTATCATTCAATTCGTCGCCTGAGATTATTGAACAAGTGATCTTTATTTGAGAGGTAATGCCCGTTTTCCTAAATTTAAGAGCATTGCCGATCAGGTTTGTAAAAAGCTGGTGGAATTGAAACCCGATAACATTTAGTTCGGGTAAATCGCTGGTAGATATTTCTACCTGGTTAGCGGCAATTGTTTCCATCATTTCCGCTATAACAGAGTCGACTATCTTATTGAGTTTTAGTGTTTCAAAAGGCTTGTCGTTTTTATTTGTTTGTGAATATAGCAGCAGATCGTTTATGAGGCGCTGTGCCCGTACAGATGCATTTTGGATACGGTTAAAATAATCTTTGGAAGATGGCGAAATGTTTTGTGTGTCTTTATCCAGAATGCGCGAAGTAAAAGACGTGATCTTTCTCAAAGGCTCCTGTAAATCGTGGCTGGCTATATAGGTGAACGACGCCAGTTCCGCGTTTTTTCTTTCAAGCTCATTATTTTTGTTTTCCAGATCTTTAATGGCGGCGGTTAAAATCTTTTCGTGCTTTATGCGTTCAAATTCAAATTCGGCTCTTTTTGCTACAATGCGCAACAGCATCGAAATGTTGTCCGCATCTTCAATTGGTTTTTCGTGCATAGTCACTATTATTCCAAAAGCATTTCCTTTTACGTCATATAAAGGATAACCCAGGTAGCCATCCACATTAAATTGCGCAATCGTTTTATTCTTTGGAAAAGTTTGCTGGCAATTACTGGGGTAGGAGTAAAGTTTACCCATGATCACTTGTTCGCATGGCCCATCGGGCAGGCCGTATTGAAAATTATCTGCCTTATTTCCAAATGCATTTAATGCAAAAGTCTTGATGTATAATTGTCCGGGGTCTGGTTCAACAAGCTCGCCCAGGAAAACATAATGGAGTTGGGTGTGATCTGAAATAAACTGAACCAACGAATTAAAAAACTCATCGCCCGTTTGATATGTTGAAAAATTCTCGGCAAACTCCCATAAAAATGCCTGGTTTATTTCGCTGAAGGCAACTTTACTCTCTTGTACATGAGTTACATTAGATGTGTTTTCCTCATATTGCAGTTCGTTTGTGGAAGGCATTCGGTATAATTTAATCTCCATTTTCAAAAAAGAATTCCGTTTTATTAATATTCAAAAGAGTTTGACTGGTGGTTTGCAAAACCCTGGTTAGGTTTTTCTTTAATGTTTGAATATTGATCGCCTTTTGCATACAAAGATTGGCGCCTTTTATATAGGTTTCTTCCAGATCGCTTTTGGTAGCCGAAGTAGAATAGATTACAATCGGAAATTTTTTATGCTGTTGCTGCGTTTTGATCATTTCGATACAATCTAAGCCGGTTTTACCCGGCATATTTAAATCCAGAAAAAGTATATCTGGCAGATGATGGGTGTTTAGTTCATTGTGCAACTGGTCATAATTATTAACAGATTTCACTAAAATTTTATCATTGAGTTCATTTATTACATCTTTAAAAAAGAAACGATCATCTTCGTCATCGTCGCACAATAGTATGTAATTATGTTGCCACTGTTTCTCTTCCATTATTGGTTACGTTGGTCGGGTGTTTTAAGTTGATCCGGTAATTTTTATTATTTCTGCCGCTAGCGCATAACAGCAGGTTGATTAAGTTGATATTTGATATAAAAACTATACCAGTGCTCTGGATGTAAAGCATACGTATCAGGAAAGTTAAACAAACTGACTTTTTGATGTCGCTGGATTGGGGAAGCATCAATTCTTAGTGTGGACGGCTGTAATTGCAGAGGAGGCTGAAAGCGAAAGAGAAAGGGGTAAAGTACGAATTGATACCGGGCCACTGACTGCAAAGCAGCAAATGGCCCGGTTGTAGAATTTTTTATAGGTCGATGTAACTGCCTTTTAGTTCCAACTTTGTTGCAGGTTATTCGGCAGGCAGGGGGTTTCTCCTGGAGGGAACCACCGTATTCTCATCTTCACTCAGGTAAACGAAGAAATCATAAAGCGCATAAATGTCGCCTGGTACTTTAGCGTTTCCAGGATCTGCGTTTCTCTCGTAAGGGCCAAGAATTTCGCCTGAAAACCTTAACTCTTTTAATTTTTGTTCGTGCGTAAGTTTTTTAAAGCTAACGATATCCATATTTGTTCAAGTAGTTTAAAGGGTTTGTAATCAATTAAATTTTTGATCTGCCTAATAGCCTGCAAACTTATAAATATATCTTCTTTAATAATTTAAAATTTTTTTGACCGGCTCTTCAAATCTGTGAGGGCGTTTAGATGATTGCTTATGCAAAATCATCTTGCCAATTTTCAATTGCCACCAGGCTTTTTGGCATTAAATACCAAACCTGCAACATGCAGTTAAAAACGAGTGGGTAAGATTATCCTTTAAATATCTTTTTTACATAATTGCCTGCCTTTTCAATAAACACCGTATTCTCTTCTAATGGTTTAAGATCAACATTAGAAATATCCTGAAGCTGCGCAGGATATAAAATAATGTAACTGTTGTTTTTGAAGTATTTAGAGAGATAACGAGGCAGTTTGGCCAGTTCATTATTATAGGACAGGTGACCTTTGCGGGACGAAACAATAATAAAAAGATCATTTGTTTTTACTTCCCTTGAAAAAATCAAAAACTCCTCCCAGTCTGAAAAAGGAATAAAAGTAATTGCAGCAGGTTTTGCCTCGGCATTATTGAGTTGCTGAAGCGATTGAAGTGTTTGGTCGTCACCATAAATACTTAGCGGTAACCCGGTCTCTTTCGAAATATTTCTAACCCTGTTGAACCAATGCTGAAAGCCTTGCTCGTACAAAGCATTTGGCGTAACTGCGGTAACAATTCGGGCGAGGGTATTTATAGGTTGTGATGCTTTGTAGATATAAATGGTCTCAGTGGTACGCTCTAAGATTTTCTCAGCAAGTGCTCCGTAAAAATTGTCTCCTTTATGTTGCGACCGGTGCAGGCCAATCATAATGTCGGATATCGAATGTTCTTTTATTGTGTAGATTATTCCATTGCTCACATTTACATCGTACCGGGTAATAGGAATGATGGTGTTATCTGCGGCCGATGCCCTTTTGATAAGGCTTTCCATCATTTTTTTGCCGGCAACGCTTTTATTATCGGCCGATTTTTCTTCTTCGTCCACTACATGCAAAGCATAAACCGGGTTTTTGCTTTTGTTGGGTTGTAAAAGAAATGCAAGGTCCACCATGTCGTTAGCTGTATCGGGATTAGCCAGCGAGATTAAGATTTTATCAGCCGCCTCGTTTTCTTCCTCTTCGGGCGTGGTGCTTTCTAATAAGGCTATTTTTCGCGAAGCTTTTTCTGTGGCAAAAGAACTTACGGTACAGGTTACTAAAATCATTAAGATAGTACCATTTAAAACATCTTCATTTAACAATCTGATTGGGTCGCCTGCGGGGGTTTCACCCAAAATCACATTATAACCTACCAAAACTACCGCCAAAGTGGCGCCAACCCTGGCATTGCTTAAACCAAAAACCAAATGTCGCTCGTCGTTGGTAAGCCGAAACGTTTTTTGGGTAAACCAGGCTGCTACATATTTTGAAAGAATCGCCATTACGATCATTACACCGGCTACTTTTAAAGCTCCCATTCCTTTTAAAAGCACGCTAAAATCTACCAGCATACCAACGCCTATTAAAAAGAAAGGGATAAATAATGCATTTCCTACAAACTCAATTCGATTCATTAACGCAGATGATTGCGGTATAAATTTATTAATGGCAAGCCCGGAAAGGAATGCGCCAATAATAGCCTCTAACCCGGCTGCTTCGGCTAAAAAAGATCCCAGGAAAACGAGGGCCAATACAAATATATATTGCGAAATACTGTCGTCGAATCGTTTAAAAAACCAGCGGGCAATAATAGGGAAGCCAAATAATACAATAACTGCAAATATGATGGATGAAACGGCCAGTCTGATCCAGAATGCGGAAGTAATTTCGCCTTTGGTAGTGCCCACAATCGCCGCCAGAACCAGCAGGGCCAATAAGTCGGTTATAATTGTACCCCCTATTGTTAACGTTACCGACCGGTTTCGGGCAATGCCATACCGGCTGGCAATGGGATAGGCCAGCAGCGTATGCGATGCCAGCATACTAGCTACTAAAATAGACGACGAAAGGTCGAAGCCCAATAAATAATGAAAGGCAGTAGTCCCCATAAGCATAGGCACAAGAAAAGTGTACAAGCCAAACACCATGCTTTGTACCCGGTTTTTCTTAAACTCCTGCATATCAATTTCAAGACCGGCGGTTAACATGATATATAAAAGGCCCACCGTTCCAAATAAAACAATGCTGCTGTCGCGAGACAGGAGATTAGAGCCGTGAGGGCCAATAATAACCCCCGCTACTATTAAACCAATAATATGCGGAACTTTGATTTTATTAAAAAGGATGGGAGCAAATAATATTATAAACAACACCAGTGAAAAAATGATCACCGGGTTGCGCAACGGAAGGTCGAAAGTTAATTCGCTTAATAAAAACATTGTATCGAAATTTCTTTAATGAATTACCTTGTTAACTGCAACGAGTAAACAATTTTGCAGTCTGGTCTTAGTATTTCCCTTTGGCCTTCCAGCAGGCGTTCGTTTTGCTTTTTTAACCGCACCACAATTTTGGTGGTGGGTTCATTAAGTGTTGATTCTATGTTTTCAACCAGTTCCATGGCATTGTTAAAAACCTTACCTGTATAAATTCTCACCAGTTTTTCGCCTGATGTTGCCTTTGCGACAATCTGGTTATTTTCATAATAAAAAGTCCAGGTTTCTACCTTGGTATCACCTATTGCAGAACCGCTGCAGGTAGTTTGTGTGCAAATCATTTTTGTATTCCACTGTCCCAGAATATTGTTGTCCACCATAAACAAACTATCGGTATGCAAAGTATCAACCAGTTGCTTCTTTGCAAATTCTCCTTCAGCCAATTGTAAAGCCAATTCACGATCGTTCAACTGTTGTTCTTTTAATGCAAGTGCGTTTTCTTTTTCCTGTATGGCTTTTTCCCTTTCCTTAAAATTACATCCCGGCAATACAATCAATACCAAACAGGCAAAATATATCCATTTCATGCTTTTGGATTTAGGCTTTCGTTAATTTTTGATTTCCCGTACCATCTCCGTTTTTAAGATGTACGGTAAAGGATAATCTTCTCTTTGACTAAATATCGGATATTATATTTTAATCAGGTTATTTTCATGCCCATTAATCAAAAAGCAATAAAAATTTATTTTCTCTCATTCGTTTCATTTGATGTTCCACCGTTAAGTAGTTGATAGTCTTCATAGTAGAAACCTTAAGCATTCGGTCAAATACTGTTATCGGTGATGTTTAGTTTATTAAAAATCATGTTCCCCCAGGCAATTGAAATAGCCGCGTTACTGTAAAAGATTGCTAAAGTGAAATTTATTTTTAAAAAAAAGGCGTACTGGCACAATAATCGTTTTATTTAGACGTTTGCTACCAAAAGCCTATAATATGAATACCTTTTCAATTATTGCAATTTGCCTGTTTGCCTCTTCAGTTTTACAAATGGTTGGTATGGCTATTTATTCTGGAATATATAAGAAAAAGTTTTTAATGAAAGAATCGGGGGAAGGTGAAGCAGGGCAAAATGCCTTGTTCCAGGCATGTCAGCCTGCTGATAACTTGCCTTTTCCGCTGGCGGCAGACAAAAAGATGAAATCGTACAAAGATATTTTTGAATTCAGGGTTTCCAGCGGGGCTGGTAACGTGAAAAAAGAAGTTTCTCGTGTTATATCAATGAAACCAGGCAGAAAGAAAACAAAGCAGGCAAATATATAACGCCGCTTTTTGTAGCCAGTATTTCTACATTACAGTTTTTAAACTGTTTATTTTTGCCGAAAGTCCACACGGCTTCTTTTGGGCGGCTTAATCTCCAGAAATGCATAGTTGAAAATCGCTAAATGCTGATATTTATACAGCATGATTTGCCGTTATACAATGTTTCGGAAACCCATAATTTTTTGTGAACGCCAATAATTGGGGCTTAATTGTTTAGGTGATTAATCAGGCAGGTCTTAGGCGAATTATTATTATTCTTATTTCCTTTCAATTTATTATCAAACATTGCTGAATATTATTAATTTTAAATGATATGCGGCAATAGTTCAGTTGGTAGAACATTAGCTTCCCAAGCTAAGGGTCGAGGGTTCGAATCCCTTTTGCCGCTCTTTGGTGTGATGGTTATTGGAGAAAAGTGACTTTGCAGTTGAGTGAGTATATTTAGTTCTTATTTTTTTCTTTAATGGCAGTTAAAGGTGTAATGCTTGATGGTAACTTACAAAATTCTGCCAGGTTAAAAATTTGAATACTTAAACTAAATAGGTAAAATGTCGTATGAAATTGAAATAATTCTTAACCGGCAACTGGCAGATTGTATGTCAATACCGGTATTTATTACAGATACCAAGGGTAATTTAATTTTTTACAATGAACCTGCGGAAGATGTTCTGGGTAAAACGTATGAGGATACCGGCGAAATGCCGGTAGAAGTGTGGTCTTCGATTTTTAAAACAAAAGATCTGGACGGAAAGGATATTCCTCCCGAAGACTTGCCATTGGTAAAAACCCTACAGAATTGTTTGCCTTATCACAAAACCTTTTTAATAGAAAACCTGAAAGGCGTTTCCGAAAAAATATCATTAACTTCTTATCCAATTATTGGCCGCCCTGGAAAATTTTTAGGAGCTGTAGCAATATTCTGGCGGCATAACGACTAATGAAAATAACCTTATGGGGTGTTCGTGGTTCCATACCCACCTCCGGCCCCGACACAGAGTATTATGGAGGAAATACTTCTTGTATTGAAGTATCGCAGGATGATACGGTGCTTATTTTGGATGCCGGTTCAGGGATGCAGCGAATGAACAATACGTTACAACTGTCTGGTAACCGTGTTGATATTTTGCTTACGCATCTTCATTTCGACCATATTCAGGGTTTGGGCTTTTTTAAACCGCTCTTTGATCCCAAAATTGAAGTTCATTTATGGGGGCCCGCAAGTAGTACGAAAACCTTAAAATCAAGGATCAGCCGGTATTTCTCCCCACCCTTATTTCCCGTTCATTTTCGCGACCTGCCATGTAACCTTCATCTGCACGAAGTAGGAAACAATACATTTACGATAGGCCCCTTTACCATTAAATCGAAGTACGTAACGCATCCAGGTCCAACGGTTGGCTATAGAATAAGCGATAAACATGCAGTTTTCACCTATATTCCCGACCACGAACCCGCTTTGGGTGCACATGGGCTAATACCAGATCTGAATTGGCTTTCTGGAAGTGATCTTGCCGAAAATGCCGACCTGCTTGTACACGACAGTCAATATACTGCAGAAGAATACAAAAGTAAAATGGGGTGGGGCCATTGTTCTATTAACGATGCTGCAACATTTGCGCAACTTACAGGTGTTAAGCGCCTTTTGCTGTCGCACCACGATCCCTCGCATACAGATAAAGAGATTAGCCGTATGTTTGACGATTTCAGTAGCCATAATAAGTTGCCTTTTAAATACGAAATGGCAATTGAAGGCACTGAAATAGAACTGTAAAGTTACCCACCGGGCGAATTCAATTCCCTGATTTTTGCTGATCATTTTATCTTAATTGGCCGGTTTTGCCAATTTTTAAATCCATCTAACATTTGAGCTTTACCCGGTTAAAGGGTTACTTTTTTTAGCGGGAAAGCATTAACGTGTATAAAATACACACTGGCATTGAATTTGAAATAGTGCTAATGACTTTGAAACTTAAATTAAATTTATATGAAAGCGTTAAAAACAATTATAGGCAACCTTGTATTTGATAATGAGCTGGTTAACAATATGAAACAAACCAATTTTTCGCAACAGACATTGTACAACCAGTTGATCAGTGGAAAAATTTCGTTAAAAGAATATCTTTCATTGGTTTAGTGACTTGAGACTTTAGAAAAAATCCTGCCTTTTGGGCAGGATTTTTTCTAGCAATCTAAATGAATTACAGTTCAAAATATACTTCGTGTATTCTTAATCGGTAATGTTAACCAGTGACGTGGTTTTTAGGTTTCCTGTAATAGTGGTGATGTAAACCAATCCCGTATTGATGCTCAAATTCTCAAAACGCACGGTTGATAGACCCGGAAGATAACTACGAGCAGGAAATACCGAAAGCGTTTTTCCATGTGTGCTCATTATTCTAAAACCAATTTTTTGGGCGGATAATCCACCAACAATAAAGTTAAACCTGCCTGTTTTTGATAAGTTCAACATTTTTACTCCGTCTTTTTGCTGGCCTTTTACTTCAACAATGGGCGAATAATTGTTTGCCTGTCCTTCGTCTTTCCAGTTTAACCGGTAAAATGTAGCAGGTCGTCCTGGTGTATTATAAGCTGTGCCGGTTTTTGAAATGCCCAGACTTTTTATATTGCTGAAAGTTGAGCCGTTTACAGATGTTTGCAGGTTAAGGTCATTTACCGGCGAAACAAAATCCCAGGCTATTTTGTGCGTTCCATTTATATCGGTTACGTTAAACTGTTTAAGCTGCACAGCTAACAGAGAAGGCGGAATGAAATTGTTTATGTTAAAGGACTTCAGTTTTTGCGTAATGTTAAACCCCTGGTAATCTACCCTTTCGTTGCTTAAGTAACCATAACTATCATTTCTAAAAGCTATGCCTTCAGCCTGGCCCATAGCTAATGCATTGGGCAAATTGATCTGTCTTTTGTTTCCCGAAAAATAGTTGGTTCCTGTATAGTCAGTCAGTAATGACAAAAAGTGATTACCGGGTAACGTGACCTGGTAGCCCAATAATACAATAATATTTTTTCCTTCCACTTTATCAGCGGCGGTAACCAGGAAACCGGTATTCAACGTTTCTATATTGGCGGCTGTGTAGCTTCCCTCGTCAAGGCTGTTTATTTGGTAGTGCGTGGTGGTTACATCAATCCAATTCTTGGTAAATAAATGGATGGTGCCATCAGCAATTATCATGGCCTCGCAATCGAATTTTGTATTGTTTAAAGTGGTGACAGCAGGCGGCTGAGGTTGGTCGGCGTATTTAAAATTTATGATCTTTACTAGATTCGAGGGTATAGATGCTATTGGATTTGTGGTATTATCTGGAATTGCGCTCAATGGAAACTTATAGATTTTAAGGTCAGTTCTGGCTCCGTCGTTGTTATTGCCAAAATCGCCCATATAAAAATCAGTACCATCAAAAGCGATGTCTTCCCAGTCAACATTGGTGGTGCCGGTTAAATGAACGGTTTGAAGAATAGCGTTGGTAACTGTATCAATCCTGTATAAAGCCGCCTCACCACCACTATCGTTAAACGTCCATAGCCATCCTCCTGCCCATTGCAGCCCGCTGTTCTCGGTCAAAATGCTGTTCATAGGGTCCACCTTTACAGGCGGATTATACAAAGTAGTATTATAAGTGCAACTACCATCGTTGGTTGTTGCACCCGGGTTGTAATTATTGGCGTTTGGATCGGTGCAGCCTGCCTGGCTAAAACCGCTATATGAAGCTCCGAAAAATACAATAAGGAAAAGGATGAAATGCCTGTTTGTAAAATTTGTCATACATGGATTTTTTTTTGAAAGTTAAACTTTGTTAGCCAAAAGGGGGGTGCCTATCGGAACTTACGGGCACAAAAAAAGCAGTAATTAGTGTAACTGCTTTTTAATTCAATTTATATATGGAAATCGATACATTGGTTAAACGTATTGATGGCTTATGTAGCTAAAACAGGTGCAATAAAAAAGAAATAAGATGCATCCGCGAATTATAACTTCTTAACCGATACAGCATTGGGACCTTTATGGCCCATTTCTATTTCGAAAGTTACTTTATCATTTTCTTTAACAGGTCCGGATAAACTGTTGATATGCACAAAAACGCTTTCCTGCGATTGTGTGTCTTTTATAAACCCATATCCCTTCGACTCGTTAAAATGGGTTATGACACCTTGCCTGATTTTTTCAACCGGGGCGGCATCTTCCTGGCGGGGAATACCAATCCTTATGTCTTCGGAATTGATGATCTTTTTCTTACGGGGATCTGGCGGAGTTGCGCTGATGTTGCCATTTTCATCTATATACGCCATCATGTCATCCAGGCTTTTGCCCTTATTAGAATTTGCCTGGCGCTCTTCTTTCTTTTCTTCTTTTTCTCTGCGTTTTTGCAGTCTTTTCTTTTCTTTTTCTTTTTTATTAAAAGTTTCCTGTGATTTAGCCATAAAGTATTAATAACTGTTTTTGTATCCTTTTCCGGTAATTTAATAAAGGAGAGGGAAATTTTATAAGATATGGCAAAGGTACGAAAAATCCAGCCTTTTATTTGGGACAAACAAATAAACTTTTGCAAGTTTTTCACCCATACCACGGGCAAAAGCCTTAAATAACCTCGTGACTTTGCATTAAAAACATGTTAAAATATATAGTAATAACCTTATTGTAAAATTTAAGTTGGTTCTCTTTCATTAAGTAAAGCGGGTTTTATGCCGTATATTTAAAAACATTGCATTTCTGCAAAAGCAGTGCTTCCAGGTAGAAATATCGAATTTTTCATGAATATCCATTCAATACTAAACGTTAACTACAAACAAAATAAGGAAATCGTCGTCCTTAATCTGCCTCTTCTCACCAAAAGTTTTGAGGCCAAAAGTGTTCACAAGGTAAGGGTTGCGATAAAAAAGTTAAAAGCTTGTCTTGAATTGTTTAATCACCTTTACCGGAATGAAGCACCTTTCGAAATACCAGCTACCGGATCTCTTTTTAAAATTTTGGGAAAATATCGCCAGTGGGATGTTGTGCTGGAAAACCTGGACCATTTTCGATTGGCGGACATGCTTTTATTTCCTGAATTTAAAAAACATATCATCTATTCAAAAAAAGAAATTGCCAGGGAATGCAGATCATTTTTGCAGGAATATTCGGAAACCGAACTTTCTGCCATTGAAAGCAGGATAGCGCATGTAGGTTTAGCTGAAGAAAATGCTGAAAGCGAATTGTCTGTAACAAAACTGATAAAATCGAAGTTCGCAAAAGTTAAACGGTTGAGTCTTCATAAAGAAGTTAATGCACATAATATTAGAAAGGAGCTAAAATCGGTTTACTATTGGATTGTATGGTGGGGCGAAAATGGAGTGGTCAGCAAGCGGGAAATGAAGCAGTTAGACATTTTTCTGGAAAAGGCAGGCAGTTGGCACGACTTGCTTATAATCGGTGGCATCATTAAGAATTTTCGTCGTTATTACCTTGCAAATACGGATGGTGAAAACCAGGCCTTAAAACAACTGACAGAGGATATAAACAAACGCCGAAAAAAACTAATCCGAAACATTGGAAGGGCTGATATTGCACATCAGTTGAGCCTGGGTACTTTTAAATGATTATTAATAGAGGGAAAGATTGTCGCGGAATCCAGGGTCAGTATATCAAATACTTTATGCCAACCATCTTCTCTAGTTGGTTTTATCTTCTATATAATTTACCCACCTTTTTGCCGAAAGTATTTCATGTTGCTTAAAAAAGTACATCCAAACAAAAATGTTTTAATGTGGCTTGCATAAATTCGCGGGGATACTTTGGTTTGGGAGATAAAAAACGGTTATTGAATGGGAGTGGTAAGTTGGAGAAGGAAACCAAAGATTTATATTTTGAACAACTTAGAGGCAATGGATTGATTATCGTTTAGTAGAAAATTCATTACATCGTTTTCGTAAAGAAACTCTTTTAGCAGGATGCATTATCATTAAAAAAACCTTTAAATTGTCCTGCCATAAGAAAGTTTCACCTGTTTATTATCCCATTCGATAATTCCCCGAAATTTTCTGTGAAGTATTAGAAATCAGAATAACCAAAATTAAAATAGGCTATCTTTTATTTCTTATTAATGATAAAAGGCCATACCTAACGATTACGGATTGTGCTTAAACAAAAAAACTTCTCACCACTCAATTCCAACTGTATGCTTCTATTTAAGAGCACTGCCCATGCCTTGTTTGTATGGGCGCGGGAAAATTTTTACTTGCCTGTATCCCGGGGCAATTTTCAATTAAAACCAGCCCACGTTACACACGGCAAACGGGCCTGGTATTTGGTCATACTGCTGTTTTTTACCAGCATGACCACAGCGAATGCCGCTACAGTAAACGGTACGGTAACCGGAGCCGACAACACGCCATTGGCTGGTGTAAGTGTTACATTAAAAGGCGGCACTGCTGGCGCATCAACCAATGCCGAGGGTAAATACTCCGTAACCGTTCCCGACCTTAAGGGCACGCTTATTTTTAGTTTTATTGGTTACAGTACACTCGAAATGGCGATTAATGGCCGCGGTACAGTAAACGTAAACCTGACCGAAACTTCCAACCAGCTAAATGATGTTGTGGTAGTAGGATATGGCCGTCAAAAAAAAGTAAACCTGGTGGGTTCGGTTTCGACCGTAAACGTTGATGAAAAGCTGACCAACAGAGCAGTACCCAATATTTCGTCGGGACTTACAGGCCTGGTGCCGGGTTTGTCTGCTGTGCAAAATTCGGGCATGGCCGGCAACAACAGGGCCAGCCTGGTGATACGGGGTTTAGGCACCGTTAATGGGGGTTCTGGCCCGCTGATCGTGGTTGATGGAATGCCGGATGTGGATATCAACCGTATTAACGTCAATGACATTGAAACAATATCGGTTTTAAAAGATGCTACCTCTGCCTCGGTATATGGAAGCAGGGCCGCCAATGGTGTTATATTAATTACCACCCGCACAGGCAAAGGGCAACGCAAGACATCGTTGAATTATACCGGCAACATGTCGCTGACCGCCCCCACCAGAGGAATGGATTTTATGGACGATTACGCCCGTGGCTTAACATTGCACCAGCGTAGGGCGGCGGTATCTACATTACAAGGCAACCAGCTATTTAAAAACGGCACCATCGACCAATGGATGGCGCTGAGCATGATCGACCCGGTAAGGTATCCTAACACTGACTGGTGGGATGTGATCATGCAGAATGGTTCTTATCAAAACCACAACGTATCTGCCAGCGGCGGTAACGAATCGTCAAACTTTTTTGCATCGGTTGGTGTAAAAGATGAGAATGGTTTGCAGATCAACAATTCTTACCGCCAATACAATGCCCGTTTCAACTTTGACGCAAAGGTGAAAGACAATATGAACGTTGGCTTTAAGTTTAACGGAAACTGGAGCGACTATAAATATGCCCTTGCAGAAGGTTTTACAGATCCCGACCCCGCCAACACCGCAGGAAACGATATGCAGTATGCGATTGCCGGCATTTTACCTTACGACCCTAAAACCGGCTATTTTGGGGGCGTTATGGCCTATGGCGAAGATCCGCAGGCATACAATCCATATACGCTTTACATAAATAACCTCAACAGCACGAACCGGCAGGAGGCAACAGCCAATCTGTATTACGATTGGTCGCCCATTAAAGGTTTAACGGCCAGGGTAGATTACAATTTAAATTATTACAACCAGTTCAGGTTTGGTACACCTACCCCCAACCAGGCATATAATTTTCAAACAAACAGTTTTGGAAGCCGTGTTTATGTAGGTGCCAATGCGGGCATCAGTAATTTCACTAATACAGGTTATAAAACATTGTTTAATGCGCGTACTACCTACAATACAAAAATTGGTGAAAACCACGACCTGACCGGCTTGTTTGTTTACAGCGAAGAATTTTGGAAAGACCGCTTTCAGGGCGCTTCCAGAAACGACAGGCTTTATCCCACACTATCTGAGGTAGATGCCGCGCTGACCGATATTCAATCTACCGGTGGTAACTCAAGCGTGGAGGGCCTTCGTTCCTATATTGGCCGGCTGAATTATGTTGGGTATAATAAGTATCTGCTGGAGGCCAATTTCAGAATAGATGGTTCGTCGAAGTTTTTAGAAGGAAGCCGTTATGGTTTCTTTCCTTCAGTGGCTGTGGGCTGGCGTTTTACCGAAGAAGATTTTATTAACAAGTTTACAGGTTCATTTTTATCAAGCGGTAAATTCCGCGCATCCTATGGAAGCCTGGGTAATAATAGCGGTGTAGACCGGTATGAACAGCAGGAAACACTCAATACTTTGCTGTATGTAATCAATGGTGGTGTGCAACGCGGTTTTGTTAATAATAAAATGATCAACCGCTTTTTGTCGTGGGAAACCACTACGGTATTTAATGCAGGGCTTGACCTGGCTTTTTTCAACAACAGGCTTACAACGGCCATCGATTATTACGACCGGTTAACCACCGGCATGAACCGTCCTTCGCAGTTTAGTATTCTATTGACGGGGGCTTATAGTCCGGCACCGAGAGTTAACATTGGCGACCTGCGCAACCGCGGCGCCGAGATAGATGTGAACTGGCGCGACCGGGCAGGTAAAATACAATATGGTGTGGGTGTTAACGCCAGCTATAACCGCAACAACCTGGAAAAGTGGAACCAGTTTCTTGGCAGGGGAACAACCTTTATCGGCATGCCTTACCATTATGTGTATTCTTATATTGACAGGGGTATTGCACAAACCTGGCAAGACGTTTACAATGCCGTTCCGCAGGGAGCACAGCCGGGCGATATACTTCGCGAAGACCTGAATGGCGACGGACGCATAACCAGCGACGACCAAAAAGCATTCAGAAACCAGCAGGAAGATCGGCCATCTACCAATTTTGCTCTTAATGGCAGCCTGGCTTATAAAGGATTTGACCTGGTGGTTTTAATACAAGGTGCCGCCGGCCGCAAAGATTATTGGATTAACAACTTTAACAATACCAATTTCGGCACACAACGGTATGCCTCTACCTACAATCATTTATACCTGCCATGGTCGTGGGAAAACCGCGATGGCGAATGGCCAAGACTTGGCGGCAGCGGTAACAACCGTGCCAGTACAACCTTTTGGTTAGACGATATGAGCTATCTGCGCGTAAAAAACGTTCAGTTAGGATATACCATTCCTCCTAAATTGTTAAAGCGGTTTGGCGTTACCAACTTAAGATTGGTTGGCTCGGCTGAGAACCTGGCTACCCTCACCAAATTCAGAGGCCTCGATCCCGAAGGGCAAGGCAACAGCAACAGTTTATACCCCATCAACAAATCTTATTCAATTGCCATTAACCTGGCGTTTTAAATTGTATAAAAATGAACAAAGTGAAAATGAATTATAAGGCGCTGATAGGGTGTTTTTTGATCGGAACAACCCTTTTAATCAGCGGCTGCCGCAAGGAACTGCTAAACCAATTGCCCACTACCGAACTGGCGCAGGAACTTTTTTGGAACAATGAGGCAGATGCCACTATAGCCTTAATGGGTGCTTATGCCGCCACAAGGGCAGTATTCGACCGCGATTATTATTTAGATGGCCATGGTGAATATACCCGTGTACGTGGTACCAGCGCAACTAACGGAAATATTTTACGCGGCGATGCCTACCAGGGTGCAAATTATAATCCCACCGGTTACGGGGCCAGTTTCGATAAATATTACCGCTATTTATATGGCGCGGTTAACCGTACCAATTATGTAATAGATAACATTAACCGCAGGTTGTTACCAACCGCAAAGGGAGCTTCGCTAACCAACCTGGAAACCATTTTGGCTGAAGCCCGCCTGTTGAGAGGGATGGTTTACTTTAGATTGATATCCATGTGGGGCGATGTGCCTTATTTTGGAAAGGAAGTCTTTGACAATACAGAAGTATCAATGCTGCCTCGTACTTCTATAAAGAATGTAAGAGATTCAATTTTGGCCGATTTTGACTACGCTATTGCAAAATTGCCCGTTAAAGGCCAGGGTATTGGCCGCAGCGGCCGGCCGGCTGCCGTGGCTTTCAGAGGCAAACTGCACTTATTTTGGGGTAGCTGGAAGAAGAACGGCTGGCCAGAACTCACAGGCTTTGAAAAAAACAGCGCCGAAGCGCAGGCATCTTTTACCGCCGCCGCAGCCGACTTTAAAAGCGTTATTAACGATTTTGGTTTGACCCTTTACAAGAACGGCGAACCCGGCGATATTGATGCTTTGGGCCAGGCGCAAATTCTGCCCAATTATTACGAACTGTTTACGCCCAAGGCAAACGGTAACCCTGAAATGATCATGGTCTTTACCCACCTGGGAATACCGGCCAATCCATCGCAGGGCGAGGAGCTGATGCGTGATTTTTCTGGCCGTACCATTGAAGGGTCTCAATGTTGGGTTTCGCCACGCTACGAAATTGCCGATCGTTATCAGTTGATTTCTACCGGCGATTTTGCGCCCAAAATGGTGCAGTTAAACCCCAGCACCAATACCAATGCCCGTACTACGGCTAATGCTGCGGTAAACCCAAATTCCTATGCTGGAAGAGACTACCGTATGAAATCTACTTTATTATGGGATTTTGAAAAAACTATTGGACTGACCTCTTTAAAATCAATCGGTTTTTCTCCCTTTATTTACCAGACCTGGGCTGCTAACGTTACCATCAACGGCGTAAATTATATCAGTTACAATACTGACGGAACCAATTCGGGATATGTGTTTCGCAAGTTCGTTCGTAATTACGAAGGTTTGGGCAGAAGCGAAGGCGATTATGCCTATCCGGTTATGCGCCTGGCCGATGTTTACCTGATGTATGCAGAAGCTACAAACGAAGTATCCGGACCACAAGCCGATGCGGTTGACGTGGTAAATAAAATAAGGCGTAGAGGAAATTTACCCGAATTACAAGCGGCTAAGTTTGGAAGCTACCAGGCCTTTTTTGATGCGATAGAGCAGGAAAGGATTGTTGAGCTGGTGGCTGAAGGACAGCGGGGTTTTGACCTGCGTCGCTGGAGAGCTATTGAAAGGGTATGGGGTCCTCCGGGAAGCGCAGGTGTTTGGCGCCAGGATACCTGGGGAGCAAACATGCAGCGTTATTATCAAAATACCGATGACAGAACGTATCAGCAAAACTATATTTTCAGGATACCGCCGGGCGAACGCGATATCAACCCCAACCTAACCCAAAATACGCCCTGGTTCTAGATCGGCATTTGCCTGGTCAACATTCACTAATTTGAAAATGAAAGAGATGAAAAAATATCAAAAAATAGTTGCCTTGCTTTTAATAGTGGCAATAGGTTTTTCCGCATGTACAAAAGACATTCCGGTTGATGAGGATGGCCTGCTTATAACCTCAAGGGCAGAGTGTTTTGTAAGCAATTTTGAGCTGCTCGGCGCCGATTTTATAACTGTGCGATCCAAGGCCGCAGTAATTGATACCACGGCCCAAACCGTTAATGTAGAGGTGTTATTTGGCACCGATCTTAAAAATGTGTATCCCCAGTTTTCACTGGCTTCCGATTGCAAATTAGATCCGAAAATTACTGCTAAAACCGATCTGTCCGATTTGGCAAATCCTAAAGTGTACACAGTGGTATCGGGCAACCGGCAGGTACGCAAACCTTATACGCTCATCATCAAATATCAATAAACTATCTAAACATATTTGTAATGCGAAAATTAACCATCAATCACTTGCCGCTTTTATTTTTTGCAACCATGTTGTTGCTGGCAAGCTGTAAAAAAGAAGAATATAAAATTCCCGACCCGGTTTCTGACCTTAGCAGCGATGCGCTGAAGAGAACCCTTGGGCCAAATATCGTTACGCAAACAATTGAGTTTGCTTATGCGATGGCCATCCCCAAAGAAAAGGGCAAACTGGTTTCGGCCGAAGTGGAAGCTACGATAGCAGGAGGCACCGGCACCTTCTTACAAAACAATTCTTATTTTACCAATAGCAGCGGGCAGGATGTGCCGGTATTGGTTGGGGACCCATCGGTAAACAAAGACAACCGTACCTCGGTTACTTTTAACGTTGATACCAATGCGGCAACATTGCGTTATTTCTACGTGATACCCGAAGAGGCGAGAGGCAAATCCGTTTCGTTTATATTTTCTGCTACTTCAAGCAACGGCCAAAAAGTAACCTATAACCTGGGGCCTTACAGTATTTCCAAAATGGATATCAAGCGGAATATCGCGGTTTCAAACAACACCAACAGTTATATTTCCATTGAGGATATGGCGGTGTACAATGCCACGTCTGCCGCAGCCAATGCAGGTAAAATTGACCTTGTGTATTTGTATCGCACATCGCCAGGCGCTTTTATACATGGCCTGGTATCGCCAGCCGCCGATCCCATTTATTTACCCGGTGTAATCTTGCCTGCAGGTGTTAACCGCAGCACTAAAGTGCGTAGGGAGTTTGGCGTTCAGGACAGAAATCTTGCTAACCTGCAGTTTGGTATTTATGTGGATGACCTGGATTTTCAGCAAATAAAGCTAACCGATGCACCTAATTATGCAGTGGGCCTTAAAGCTGAGTCTAGCGCCTGGGTGGAAACCGCCGACGGAAAATACAGGGCATACATCTATATAAATTCTGTAAGTACTGCAAGCGGCGGAAGCGCCGTTATTAGTATACTTCGATATGCTTTATAGTTGGTGACAAGGCAGGCAGTCATATGCTTCTTTCTGCATTTTCCATGTTATAAAATAAATGGAATTTTCAGATGGCTAAAATAGATTTACTGTGGCGGTTCGCTTTGCTTCGTTATTAATAGTTTCCTGTTTAATAGACGCCCCCGGTTCAACAGTTTTTAAATTCCTATCCCGGTTTCTTATCAGGTAAGTAGCCGGGATTTTTATTTTTTAAGTACCAATCTTATCAATCAACAACCAGCCTGATCATGAAGTTTTTGTCGGTATTTATTGCGTCGGTTTTGTTTATTACAACTTTTAAAACTCAGGCACAGCCATTCATTCATCCGGGTATTAACCAAACCAGCGCCGATCTTTCAGTGATGAAGTCAAAGTTGCTGAAGGGTGAGGAGCCTTATATAAGTGCGTTTGAAAGTTTAAAAGCTGCAACTGATACTTCATTTAATTATAAAGCCTATACGCACGTTTTACGCGGCCCCTATGGAAGGCCAAACATAGGAGGCGATGACCTGTCGCGAAGCGCTAACATGGCTTATAACTATGCCTTGATGTGGTACATCACTCAAGACAGAAATTACGCAAACAAGGCGATCGAAATAATAAATGCCTGGTCGCCCAGGCTTTGGGACTTTGATTACAACGATGCCAAACTTTTGGCGGCCTGGACCGGTCATGTTTTGTGTAACGCAGCCGAAATATTACGATACACCAATGCCGGATGGAAAGCTAAAGATGTGGATGCCTTTTCTAACATGCTGATGACTGTGTATTATCCGCTGATGCGGCATTATTTTCCGCAGGCCAATGGCAACTGGGACGGTGCCATTATTCACTCTATAATTGCGATTGCCATTTTTATGGATAACCGGCCAATGTTTAATAATGCGGTCGATCATTTTTTACATTCCCCTGTAAACGGCAGCCTGTTCAAATATATTTACCCGGACGGCCAATGCCAGGAAACGGCCCGCGACCAGGCACATGTGCAATTAGGGCTGGGAGAATTTGCCGGGGCAGCTCAGATTGCTTATACGCAAGGGGTGGATTTGTTTAGCATTGGAAACAATCGTCTGGCGTTGGGATATGAATACACGGCAGGATTTATATTGGGAGAGGATCCTCATGCGTATGGAGTAAAATCGGAGCGAGCCAAAACTTTGAGAGATGATTATGAATATGTTTACAGGCATTATACAGCCAAAGGGGTTGAAATTCCTTTCACAAAGCAGGCGGCTGATTCGGTTCGATCGAAAGCTTCCCGCAGCATACTGACCTCAGTGCGTTTCGCATTTCAGAAAAAGCCGGTCAGCAAAACGTCGCTTGTAAAATCAACTATAGGCTATGTTGCCGGTGCCGGAGCTGCTGATAAAACAGCGAACCCTGCAAATACAATTACAGTGAATGTTGGAGATGATGTGCAGGAAGCAATCAATAAAGCGGCATCTATAGGCCAGGGAGTATTGCTTAAAGCAGGGATCCACACCTTACAGGCTTCATTAAAAATTCCGTCAGGTACTGCGATCTACGGCGAAGGATTGGGAACTGTATTGTTTCTTGACCCAAAATCGGCAAATAGGGATGTGATAATAAATGCCGAAAAAGATCTGCAGGATATAACCATTGAAAACCTGGTTATTGAGTGCAGCAACAAAACCGATCGCGGTACCGACCCCAACAGCAGCCGGTCGTTCAAAGGCGGGTACAACAGGGGAGGTATTGTTTTTAGGGCAGATCACGATGGACAGATGAAACATATCACCTTAAAAAATATAACCGTGCAAAATGCCACCTATAACGGTGTTTTTATAAGTGGCGCTGAAAATGTAACGATTGAAGGTTGCGATTTTACCGAAAACGGATCGAACGTGGTGCCCGGGCCAAAACTGCAGCATAATCTTTTACTTTCTCATTGCCGTCAGGTTAAAATTACAGGCAGCCGACTGGATACTTCGCCTTATGGCAGTGGCATTTCATTAGATCATTGTTCCGCTGTATCGGTAAGCGATTGCGAGATTGCCCGAAACGGATATCATGGAATATTAGTGGCCGAAAGTAATGACATCAGCATAAGGAATAGTCTTATTGAAGGCAACGATAACAACGGAGTAATGGTTGAATTTTTGTTCCGTGGTTCTAAAAATATATCAATACAAAACAACCAGGTGCAATACAATGCCGGGTATGGTGTTGAAACAGTTGGAGCTGATAATGCCCTGGTTTCAGGTAATCGTTACGCCGGTAACGGAAGCAAGCCTGAACAGCAAAAATTAAGTACAGCAAAGCAAGTGGTATTGGGTAAATAAAAGCGAACCTATTTACTTTCATTCCATTTTGCTTTTAAAATGGAGAAAAGAGTTACCATCTAAAATTATTCATGATTAAGTATTTCATCGCTGGTTTAAGTGTTCCGAAGGACACTTAAATCTAAAATGGTTGCAGGACTGTGTCCGGTGAAATAAAGGTTGAATTGAAATAGAATTACCCTCGCTGATTTAAATGTTCCGAAGGACACTTAAATTTTAAAATGAAAACCAGGACTGTGTCCGGTAGAGGTTGCAGTTGTAAGCAAATTGAGAAAGCAGCTAAAATAGAAAGAAGCCCATCGCTGGTTTAAGTGTTCCGCAGGACGTTTAAATCTAAAATGGTAGCAGGACTGTGTCCGGTGAAATAAAGGTTGAATTGATATAGAATTACCCTTATATTAGCCTAAAAACGATGGCAACCCGTTATCGCTTTGGCGACAGCCAATACCCACATTTTATAACATTCGCTGTAATAAATTGGATTGATGCATTGAGCAGACCAATCTATAAGGACATTATTGTAAATAGTTTAAAACATTGTCAACAAGAAAAAGGATTAATACTAAATGGGTGGATAATCCTCAGTAATCCCCGCCTGCGGACGGGGCAGGCACGTTCATTTAATAGCCCGAAGCAAGCCCGGTTTTTTATTGGCAGACACAATGCGGGACATGAAAAAATTTACAAGTAAAAAGATTGAAGAAGCCATTCGGCAAAATGTCTTTGAAAGCCGAAAAGACTGGATGTTGTGGATGTTTAAAAGGGCCGGTGAAAAAAATAGTAATAATAAGTTTTTTCAGTTTTGGCAGCAGGATAACCATCCCGTAGAATTGTATGGTTACGAGACGTTAAAACAAAAATTGCATTATTTGCATGAAAATCCAGTACGGGCAGGTATTGTATACGAAACGTGGCATTATAAATATAGCAGTGCAATTGATTATTGCACAACTGAAAAAGGCAAAATTGATTTGGAACTAGTATAAATTCTACCGGACGCAGTCCTGGTTTTTCTTTTCCATTTAAGTGTCCTTCGGAACACTTAAACGAGCGGGGACATTCCATTTTGCTTTTAAAATGGAGAAAAGGGTTGCCATCTAAAATTATTCATGATTAAGTATTTCAGTCTATGAAACAAAGACTTATAATTGTCCTGGTGTGTTCGCTATTGGCCATCAATGTATCAGCTCAAAAAAAGCCGGTTCAGCAAGTGGCGAAAGCTTATCCTGTTGCAAAAGTTTGGGCGGGTCACCAGGTGGGTTTTGACATTTATACGACCGAACAATTTCAATATGTGTGCTATTATGATTCAGCGCGCAACATGATCATCGCACAAAGAACGCTCAATTCCGATCATTGGAAAACCACCATACTGCCAACGGTGCTTGGATGGGACAGCCACAACTATGTAACGATGGCTATCGATAAAAACGGGTTCATCCATGTATCTGGCAATATGCACAATGTGCCCATGATCTATTTCATATCTAAAACGCCGGAGAACATAGATGAATTTGATAAACTGCCCATGACCGGTAAAAAGGAAGATAGGGCTACTTATCCGGTTTTTTTTAAAGACCAGCAAGGTGACCTGTATTTTCAATACCGAAATGGCGGAAGCGGTGATGGA
The DNA here is from genome assembly GCA_038204535.1 of Chitinophagales bacterium. GTDB lineage: Bacteria > Bacteroidota > Bacteroidia > Chitinophagales > Chitinophagaceae > Segetibacter. The sequence goes on from JBBRCW010000010.1 coordinate 39,295, forward strand.
ATAAGCTTTTGGAACAAATATGATTCTAAAGCCAAACAATGGATCAGCGTTTTTGATACCCCTCTTTTTGATGGCGAAAGTGAGTCTAACGCCTATATGACTGAACCGAAGCTGGGGCCTGATGGATATTTTTATATCGTTTGGATGTGGCGTTTAACACCGACTGCCAATACCAACCACAATCTGTCGTGCATTCGCAGTAAGGACCTTATACATTGGGAGAACCTGCAGGGCACGCCGCTTTCCATACCCATAAAATGGAGGGATAATATTCCTGTGGTTGATCCGGTTGGCCCCTGGAATGGTTTGATCAATATGAGTTTTAAGATCAGTTTTAATATAAAGGGAGTGCCATACATCAGCTATCACAAATACGACAACAATGGTGTTAGCCAACTATATGTTGCACGTTTTGAAAAGAGCGCATCGGCAAAAGGCAATTGGAAAATATACCAGTTAAGCGATTGGAAGGATTTTACCTGGCCGTTGAACCTTAACGGTTCATTGAACAACAGCACCGGAATTACATCGGTAAAACCATCGGGCAAAAACGAATTTGCGGTCACTTACTACCACGAAAAGCATGGCAACGGCACCTGGATAGTGGACGAATCAACAATGAAAATAAAGAAGCAATTGCCTGCTGAGGATAATAATAAACTGTCTGTGTTGCCTGCGCTTACGCTGCAAAATGATATGGTGGTTCATCGTAAAACCGACAATACCGGCAGGTTTGTAATGCAGTGGCTAACGCTACCTGCCAACCAGGACAAGCCCCGCACCGGAACGTTGCCGGCGCCTACAGACCTGGTTGTTTATGAAATAGATAAAAACTGATCTTTTATGAAAACATATAAAAAAGTATGAAGCGCAATGTTGTTTTGACCGTCTTTTTTTGGCTACTAGCTTCAGCCGCATTTGCCCAATTCATTCACCCCGGTATGCTGCACAATAAAAAGGACCTGGCATTTTTACGCGCCTCGGTTAAATCAGGTGCAGAACCATGGGTTGCAGCGTGGACGCAGTTAAAGAAGGTGCCCGAGGCCGATTTGACCTGGCAAGCCAAACCCATAAAAGTGATTGTTGTTGGATTTTACGGCAAACCGGATATTGGTGCCACCGATTTTCGCAGAGATGGTGATGCGGCTTATACCATGGCGCTTCAATATGTTGTTTCGGGTAACAAAGCCTTTGCTAAAAAAGCGGTAGAGATTATAAATGCGTGGTCGTACATGTTGGATTCCATAACGGATGGTAACAAGAAATTGCTTTGCGGAATAGTCGGCGTGAAGTTTTTGAATGCCGCTGAAATTTTAAAGCATACATACAATGGGTGGGATAAGAAGGACCAGCAGGCGTTTGAAAAAATGGTTCTCGAAGTATGGTATCCGCTGCTGCAGGATTTTATGCCTGGCTACAATGGCAACTGGGATGCAGCGATTATTCAGACCATGATGTGCATCGGCATTTTTACCGATCGGAAAGATATTTTTGAAAGCGCATATAATCAATGTTTGACAGGCCAATCGAATGGCGCTATCGACAACTATTTTAATGAATGGGGGCAGTGCCAGGAAAGCGGCCGCGACCAGGGGCATACTCAAATGGGGCTGGGGTTTTTGAGTACTGCCTGCGAGATTGCATGGAAACAAGGCTACGATTTGTACGCGGCTTATGACAACCGGTTGGCATTGGGATATGAGTACACTTCAAAATACATGCTGGGCGGGGATGTAAAGTATGTTCAATATAAAACCTATAAGGGTAAGTTTGTTTTTGAAGACACCATTAGCAGCAAAGGAAGAGGCCGGTTTTCTGAATGTTACGAAAGAGCTTACCACCATTACCACGATCGAATGGGTATGGAAATGCCTTACACAAAACAGGCTTTGCTAAAGAGCAGGGTAGAAGGGCCGAGTAATGTTTTTGTGCCGTGGACCACACTTACTACCGCCGGTTATCCCGTTAAATAAGTTAACGGCTGCTCATTCTTTCGTCTAAAACAACAAACAATAGAGCAAATGAAATTTCTTTGTTTTTTAACCGCCTTGTTTTTCTTCTATTCAAATGCTTGTATGGCTGCCCCGCTAAAAGAAGCAACTATTGTTAGTGGAGGAAAATTTATAAAACAAGAGACAAGCTCCATTGGCAATATGCACCCGCAGGCACAAATTGATTTTGTGAAGCGAAAGATAAAAGCCAAAGAGCAACCGTATTACGATGCCTGGTTGCAATTGATTGCTTATGCGGATTCAGCCTTTGATCACCCGCGCATGCATTAATAGATTTTAGCGTTCCGGGTTATTATGTTGACCCCGTGAACCATCGTAAAAATTCATTGTCGTTACAGTCGGATGCGTTTGATGCCTATGCCTGCGCACTTGCGTACCAGCTAAGCGGTAAGAAAAAATATGCTAACGAAGCGCTCAGATTTTTAAATGCCTGGGGAAGGTTGAATGAAAAGTATTCTGCCGCCGATGGGCCATTGGTTATGACGTACTCCGGTACTGCATTGATTATAGCTGCTGAATTACTGAACAATTTTAAAGGCTGGGAAAGTGCAGATAAAGCAAAGTTTACAAAATGGGCTAAAGAGGTTTATCGCGGGGCTGCCAACGAAATACGAAACCGAAAAAACAATTGGGCCGATTGGGGGCGATTTGGCTCCATACTGGTAGCTGATTATTTGAACGATACAACAGAAATGAATGAAAACATCCGGCTCATAAAAAGTGATTTGTTTGAAAAGATTTCAGATGATGGTCACATGCCTGAAGAGACCAGACGAGGCAATAATGGTATTTGGTACACTTACTTTTCGCTGGCGCCGATAACCGCTGCCAGTTGGGTGGCGTACAATGCAACCGGCCAAAATATTTTTAAAATGAAAGAAGGGGATAAGTCAATAAAAACGGCTGTCGACTATCTATTTTATTATAACCTGCACCCCGATGAATGGACGTATTTCAAAGATCCAAATAGGGGTTCCGCAAGTAAATGGCCGGGTAATTTGCTGGAGGTATTATCGGGTGTTTACAATGAACCAAAGTATACGGAGTATGCAGCGCCGGCTCGCCCTATCATATACAATCTGCATCATTTCGCCTGGTCGTTTCCAACGTTGATGAAGGTGCAGTTGGGCGGGTATAAATAGTGTTGCCTGATTGCCGGGGGCCTTGGCAGGCGCGTAAGCCCTATAAAGGAGACCCCGGCCGTACAAAAGACTTTTAAAATACCTTATTAACTTCTATGTGCCTTACTATGATTACTATGTGTCCCCGCCGAATGGCGTGGGGTGCAAAACCCAAAACCACATAGGCACAATAGAGAAACATAGGCTTCACATAGACCCCAGTATAAGTTCTGCCGGACGCAGTCCTGGTTTTTCTTTTCCATTTAAGTGTCCATCGGAACACTTAAACGAGCGGGGCACAAAACCTATAAAGGAGGCCCCAGCAGGACAAAAGACTTATTAAAATACCATATTAACTTCTATGTGCCTTACTATAATTACTATGTGTCCCCGCCGAATGGCGTGGGGTGCAAAACCCAAAACCACATAGGCACAATAGAGAAACATAGGCTTCACATAGACCCCAGTATAAGTTTTGCCGGACGCAGTCCTGGTTTTTCTTTTCCATTTAAGTGTCCTTCGGAACACTTAAACGAGCGGGGGAATCATTATGAGCTTCTGCTTTTTCATTCGGCATTTGTTTTGGCGAAAAGAAAACAGAAGCCAAGTCGTAGTAATAAATAAAATTCTACCCAATGCTGATACACCCCCGGAAGGACAAGTTTATATAAATTTCAGGTTGTCATTGCCAAGGTTTTTTTAGCGGCACAAAGGCTATATTGAAGGCCCCTGCCGTACAAAAGACATCATCTGGAAATTAATTTTTAATGGGTGTATATTTATCGCCCAACAATTGATTTTAGTATGAATAATTATTTCTCAGCTTGCGGCAAACTGTTGATGGTACTATTGTTTGCTGGTTTCATGTTACCGGCTATCAGCCAGAATACACCTACCAAATTTTTATTGCGCGATGAGGGCCTTTCGCAACTGAGTTATATAGATGTAACCAACCCCACAAAAAACTGGTATGTGCCGGTACCGGGAGGCCGCGATATACAACTGGCCGGGCAGGGCCGCGTTTTAATTGGCACAGGAAATGGCTATGAAGAACGGAAAATCTCCACAGGCGAAAAGGTGTCTGAACTGACATCATTCCCCGGAACCCTTTCGGCACGCAGGCTACGCAATGGCAAGACTTTATTAGCAGGCATGAACTGGCAGGGAAAGAAGGGGGTTGTTTTAGTGGAAGTGGATAAAGGCGGTTTTATAAAAAGGCAAATAGAGTATGGCGGGTTCACCTATTTACGCCTCGTTCGCGAAACGCCCACAGGTACTTTTTTAGTGGCAGCGGAGGATACCTTATTTGAAGGGAATGCAGCAGGTGAAATTCTTTGGAAAACAGGTATAAAAGGCCGCATGGAAAAGCCACACATCTGGCAGGCCATTCGCTTGTCGGGCGGCAGAACCATATTAGCCTCTGGTTATAATGCCAACCTGCAGGTGTTTGATGCAAACGGTCATCTTACGGATACCATCAGCGGTCCCGATGAAGTAAAACCACATTTTTATGCCGGTCTTCAAATTTTACCTAATGGCAATTATGTTGTTGCCAACTGGGAAGGGCATGGTACTGACCACGGCGGTATAGGAGTGCAATTGCTGGAATATTCCCCGGCGGGTAAACTGGTTTGGTCGTGGAAACAGGATCCTGAAAAGTTTTCCAGTTTGCAAGCTGTGCTGGTGCTGGATGGATTAAATACAAAATATTTGCATGTTGAAAATGAAAAGGGCGTGCTGGCGCCGGTTAAAAAATTGAGGAAATAGTTTTTAGGGCTTACC
>JBBRCW010000011.1:0-41765 GCA_038204535.1 Chitinophagales bacterium
GCTAGACAGTCAAAACCCGGCTATGGGCAAAAAGAAAAAGCTGAACAAGGTGTTGGATATTGCCTGTGGTTCTGGTTCGTTGCTCTTAAATGTTCGCAGCCAATTGGGCCCGCATGGCGTAGGTAAAATTTACGGCCAGGAAAAAAACATTACTACCTATAACCTGGCACGTATGAACATGCTGCTGCACGGTATGAAGGATACGGAATTTGAAATACACCACGGCGATTCTTTACTGAATGATTGGGTTATCCTAAACGAAATGAACCCGGCGAAAAAAATGGAGTTTGATGCAGTTGTAGCCAACCCGCCTTTCAGCTATCGCTGGGAACCATCAGAAGTTTTGGGAGAAGATTTTCGTTTTAAAAGCTATGGCCTTGCACCTAAGTCAGCAGCCGATTTTGCTTTCCTATTACATGGCTTCCACTTTTTAGGCAAAGAAGGAACGATGGCTATAATTCTGCCGCATGGCGTTTTGTTTCGTGGCGGTGCAGAGGAACGCATCAGAACCAAACTGCTAAAAGACGGCAACATTGATACCGTGATCGGTTTACCCGCCAACCTATTTTTCTCCACCGGCATACCAGTATGTATTTTGGTACTAAAAAAGTGTAAAAAGTTTGATGATGTACTTTTCATTAATGCCAGCGAACATTATGAAAAAGGAAAACGACAAAACCGTTTACGCGATGGAGAAGAAGGCGAGCCCAATGACATCCGCAAAATTGTCGATACCTATAAAGACAGAACAGAAGAAGACCGCTATTCCCGTCGGGTTTCCATAGAAGAGATAGCGAAAAACGATTACAACCTAAATATTTCGCGATATGTAAGCACAGCCACATCTGCAGAAATAATTGACTTGGCGCAGGTGCATGAAAACCTAATGAATATTGAAAGGAAAGCGACAGAAGCGAGGGAAAAACATAATGTGTTTTTGAAAGAGTTGGGGTTGAAGGGGATTTAGAATAATGCATTGAAAAAATTCAATATTTTCATGTTATCAAATAATCTGATATGAAACTTTCCAAATATAAAAAGAAACACATCTTTTGCATTGAAGGAAATTGGGCCCATAGTTTAAAAGACAAAACAAGTATTAAGTCAGCATTGGAATTTTTAGAACATAATATTGATGTAAAGACTATACATAAGAATTCTTCCACACTAGACCAATTTCAAGAACTACTTAACACTTCAATGCAAAGAACGTATAAGCAGTACGGTATTATTTACCTGGCATTTCATGGAAATCCCGGATTATTAAATATTGGTAAGAGAAAGAAAATTACATTGGATGAAATAGCAGAAATGTTGAATGGCAGAGCAGTCGATAAAATTATTCATTTTGGTTCATGTAGTACTTTAAACATAAATGGATGGGATTTAAGAAGATTTTGGAAGCAAACAGGTGCATTGGCAATTTCTGGATATAAAACCGACATCGACTTTGTGCCCAGCACCATTTTAGACATAGCGTTTTTTGATTTCTGCCAGAAATATAGAAGCATCAAAAGTATTGAAACGAATTTTAGAAAATATTATAATCCTATAGCCAAAAAGCTTGGATTTAAAATGATTTATGAAAAGTAATATTAGCTTTTTAACATTTACTTCCTCATTTATCTAAGACATACAAATTCAATGCACATGCCAATAAAAAACCTTTTAGTCCTGCCGCGGTCTCGAAGCAAAGCCTTGTGCCACTGGACCCCGGCATTAGTAAGTAACACACTTCGGGTTCCCGTGGCAACACGCTAAGCACGGCAAGTAAAACACACATCAACGGAAGCCCTTTAGTAACAGGCGGCACCTACGGAGCCGAAAACCTTTCTCTTTCTATTCTTCTATAAACAGGCAGCTCCTCCGGAGCTTAGTAATTGTTGATAGTTGATCAATCCTACCCGGCCCCGCCATCGGGCCTATCGTGTAAACACATTAGTAAAGTTGTTCTTGCTCCATTAGGAGCATCCTGTTTATAGAAAAATACATGGTAGTGTAGTATTAAAGCTCCGTAGGTGCTTCCTGTTTTGATGAATTTAGGCGGCTCCTTTGTTCTGCTGCCATCATAAAGCAAAGCCTTGTGCGCAGAGGACCCTGACATTAGTAAGTAACACACTTTTCCGCCTTTGCAAGTGTTCTTAACCTGCAAACCATAGCTATTCCACCACCAAATTCCCCGGTTTAAATTCCACCGTCGAATCAATTAAATGTGCCTTATTTATTTTCTGCCGCTCTTTTATGAATTTGGTTCCCAGTACATAGGCTTTACCGTTATTGATCGCATCTACGGCCAGCAGGTTGTCATCGTTAAAATACCAGACGGAAAATCGAACGCTGTCGCCTGTTTCTTTACGCACCAATGCCTGGTTGTAGCCGGTTGACAAGCCAACCATCTGCAGTTTTATGTCGTATTGGTCAGACCAAAACCAGGGCACCGTATTGTAAACCGGTTGCTTTCCCATAATGGCTGCGGCAGCAACCTTTGCCTGGTCAACCGCATTCTGAACCGATTCAAGTCTGACAAAACGATCGTAATGGGGATTGTGATGAAACGTACAATCTCCTATGGCGTAAATATCTTCGTCGCTTGTGCGGGCCGCGGAATTTACCCGAATGCCATTTTCAATTTCTAACCCGGCTTGCTCTGCCAGGTCTTTGTTCACCTGTATGCCTGCCCCCAAAACAATCATGTCTGCTATATAATGCGAATCGTCATCGCACCAAATCACATTATGCTCCCGGTTGGTTTCAATAGCGATTACATTTTTGCCGGTTAAAACTTCTACCCCATTTTTTTGATGGAGGTCGTGAAAGAATGCAGACATTACCGGCGCGGTAATGCGTGCCAGTATTCGCTCTTCACGCTCTAACACCGTTACTTCGGCACCCAGCTTTCTTAACGATGCGGCAGTTTCCAATCCAATATAACCGCCGCCGATAACTATTACACGCTTCTTTTCACTTGCTGCACGCAGACAGGGCGATTGCAATTCATTTCGAATGCTGAAGGCATCTGCGGCGGTCCGCAATACAAAAATATTTTTAGCAGTATCTATACCGCGGATAGGCGGCACAATAGGCCGCGCACCCGTAGCTATCACCAATTTGCTGTAGGCCTGAATACTGCCGTCACCTAATGTAATTGTTTTTGCCTGGGGGTCTATCTTGCTGACGAAAACCCCTGTCCGCAGACTGATACGCTCTTTCTCATAGCTTTCGGCCGGTTTCAGCAGGTCCTGTTCCATCGTTTCATCCCCCGACAAATATCCCTTTGATAACGGAGGCCGATGGTATGGCAGCATTGGGTCAGAATCGAATAAAATGATGTCGCCCTGCCAGCCCTCGTTGCGCAGCGAAAAAGCAAAATTTACCCCGGCATGACTAGCACCAATTACGACACATACCTGGTCGTTCGTTAAAAGGTTTTCTGGCATAACGATTTTATTTGGCAACTCTTAGAACTACACCATCCAGGGCTTCACTGATCTTTATCTGGCACGACAGGCGACTATATGCATTCGCATCGTCGTCAAATTCGAGCATGTCTTTCTCAAGGTCACCGGCCAAGCCTGTCCGCTCCATAAACTCCGGTTCAACATGCACATGACAGGTAGCGCAGGAGCAAACCCCTCCGCAATCGCCATCAATCCCTTTAATGCCATGCTGCACGGCCAATGCCATTACGGAACCTGTAAAACCTTCAACGGTTATGGTTTCGTTTTCTGTGGTGATAAAAGTTATTTTAGCCATTCGTACCTTCTTATTAATTCGTTTTTTTAATTTTATTTGTGTGCGTTGAATTTTACCGTGATACTGTCGTAGCCCACCTTACGCCTGAATTCGCCCCACGTCTCAATATTTTCTTTGTAGTTGACGATGTCAATAGATTGCACCTTTTCCGCCAACACCGTCAGCAGAGTTTTCAATATCTGCCTGGCATGGGTAGCGCCCAAACAATTGTGATGACTGAAGCCAAAACCGACATGCGGATTAATGCTTCGATCGAGCACGATCTCATCCGGATTTTCAAAAACAGCCGCATCCCGATTTGCAGAAGCCCAGCACAAAGAAACGCGGGTATCTGCTTTTACGGCATGATTGCATACTTCGGTATCTTCTGTAACTACGCGGCCCATGTGGGTTAGTGGAGAGAAGTAGCGGACAAACTCTTCGATCGCCTTGCCGATAATCTCTGGTTCGTTGTGCAGGCGTAAAAGCGATTGGGGATGTTCGGCAAAATAAGCGATCGAATTGGTGATGGCATTGATCACAGTATCGCGTCCACCCGCAAAGGTGAGAATCATAACACCCTTCACTTCTTCCTTTGTAAGTTTTCTACCCTGAAAATCGGCTGACAGTAAAAGTGAATAAAGATCGACACCGGGCTGCTCTATGGCCCGGTCAATTTGGGCATCAATATAATCGTACAATATCGCTGCTTTTGAACCGTCCAGTGCGGTCTCTTCGCTGCGAAATACATGCGTACCCCACGAGATCCACGTTTCCGCTTCGGCGTAAGGTATATTTAGCAATAGCGTTAATGCGCGTGACTGAATTGGAAGCGAAAATTTTTCCACCACTTCAACGGAGTCCATAGCCAGCACCTCATCCACCATGGCGGTGATCTGCCTGCTCAATGCTGCCTGGTATTCCGGCTGCAGTGGCCGCCTGAACCAGGGCTCTACGATAGCGCGATATTCGCCATGCAGCGGAGGATCCACTTCAAAAGGAATTTGGCGGGTATCGCGGATATTTACTTCTGACGGCACTACAATTCTGCCAGGTGTTGCCGCAGAAGTGAAGGTCTTAAAATTATGTGCACTCTTGCGAACATCTTTAAGCTTCAGAAGCATCATAACGGGATCGTCCTGGTCATTCATTTCGCCATAGCCTTTTGTAAGACGGGCCTGTTCAAACGGATCAGGCATTTCACTTTTGTCCATATCTATTCCTTTTATTAAAAAATGGTTTTGTAAATAAAGCTTGCTTGAATCTGGTTGTATAAGAATAATGGCCGCGTTATACAAATGAAAAAGCAATCGTGATAACTGTGCAAAGATGAACACAAAACGGCGTTTTGTGTTTATGCTATTTTATCCTATAAGTATTCTATTCTGACAATGACCGCGCTGTATCAGAAATTGGCTAAGCCTGCGGAATCGAATCGCTGCCGTTTTTCATAAACAGTTAAATAAATACCGAAGGGAGTCGCCGCTGAAGTATAGGAACAGGTTTGCGCACAAGCGTCAACTTAACAATTTATTTTGGGACTAACAGGAGGATTTTTATTGATCATCGTCCCCGCCGCGGCCTATCGTGTGGACACATCTTTTGAATGTGCTTTTTATTCGAAATCAAGCAATGTTATTCTATAATAATAGTCTTAAAATAGGCCCATAGGGTCTATTTTTTTATAGAGTATAAGATCAATCAAGCATCCAGGCTCCAAAGGAGCCGCCTAAATTCATCATAACAGGAAGCACCTACGGAGCTTTAATCCGACTCTGCCATGTATTTTTCTATAAACAGGGTGCTCCTATGGAGCAAAAAAGACTTTACATATGTGTCCACACGATAGCGCCGCGGCGGGGCACCCTTGTACCGAATCATTTTATGGCGGCCTTTCCGCACATTTTGCCGTATATCGGTTTCTATTAATTCTTAATCAAATCTTTTCGTTTCAAACTATTGCCTTGTAAGCGCTTTAGCTAAATTGTTGAAGTCTTAAGTTGACGCGATTGCTTACTTCCTGGCTGCCGGTGTTAAATACGGCGGCACTTTAATAACAGGCATTGGTTCTTTTTGCAGCAGCTTCATGGCTTCTTCCACGCCTTTTTGTAACTGCAGGTCTATGCCTTTTGATACAGACAGCGCCGTCATCTTTTGCTCAATATCAGGCGCTATGCCCATGTTCTCCCCCACCCATTTGGTATTAACAGGATCGAATACAGCATTGTCGGGGGCAGTCATGGCGCCGCCATCTATAAATGGATAATGCACCGACGATTTTACAAGCCCTCCCCATGTTCGCGTACCAATCAATGGCCCTACTTTTTGCTGGCGAAATATCCACGGAAAGAAATCGCCACCGGAGCCGGCCAGCTCGTTGATCAGCAAAACTTTTGGACCTAAAATGCCGGCAGGCAATCGCAACGCCTTTCCACCGGGCACTTCATTCGTAATTGCTGAACGCAAACGGCGCACCATCAGGTCAACCATATAATCGTCTAACAAACCGCCGCCATTAAAACGCTCGTCGATAACAGCGCCTTGCTTGTCTTGCTGGGCAAAATAATAGCGGTTAAAATTATTAAATCCGGCCCCGGCCGTATTGGGCACCCACACATAACCCAGTTTTCCGTTCGACAGTTCATCCACTTTTCTGCGGTTGTCTTCTACCCAGGCCAGCTGGCGCAGGGCATTTTCATTTTCGAGGGGCATAACCTTTATTATATGTGCGCCGGCAGTATCTGGTTTGTTGTTGATTAAAAGCAGCGTTTGCATTTTGGCCGTGCCATTCAGTAAATCATAGGGATCGTTTTCCGCAGTCAACTGTTGCCCGTTAATAGCCAGTATATAATTGCCTTCTCTCACTTTTAAATCGGGCTGGTCCAGCGGAGCCACCAGGCCGGGGTTCCAACTCTCCGTGGTCAAAATTCTTTTTATTTTCCACCTGCCGCTGTCGGCAGCCAGATCAGCACCCAACACCCCTACCCGGCTGGTATCCAGTTCGGGAAAATCGCCGCCAAACACAAAGCTGTGCCCTACCGAAGTCTCGCCGCCTAGTTGATCGAGCAGGTAGGTGAGATCTGCGCGGTGCCTTATGTATGGTATCAATGGCGCGTATTGCTCCCACACCTCCTGCCAGTTGCGGCCATGCATGTTTCGATCATAGAAATAATCGCGCTGGTATCGCCATGCCTCTGCGAAAATTTGGTGCCATTCTTCCAGGCGGTTTAATTCCATTCTTAATGTCATGCCAACAACACCTTCAGTTGGGGAGGCCGGTTTGGCTGTCGATACCACCCGCCAGTTAGCCCCGGCTTTAAACAGCAATTTTTCTCCATTGGCCGAAACAGCGAACTGGCTACCGCCTTTAACAAGTTCTTCCATCTTTTTATCGGCCACCGCATATTTGCTTAATGCAGGTCCGGCAACGATCAGCACAATGCCCTTCGGCCCGGCCAGCAGGCCATCATATTCGCCTACCGCAATGGGCATGGCAACAATTCGTCTGTCAAGATTTTCCCAATCTATCCGCACGCCTTTAAACGTGCTGGTGTCTTTGGTTGATTTTTTGCTGGTAGTATCAGGCTCTTCATCGGTTTTTAATGGAAATGGATTGGGTTCATCGTTACGTAAAATAGTAAGATAAACGCCAAAGGTTGGTTTAGCCTGTTGCGAACTGGTATTGGCCCAGCCCGAACCCAGGGCTAAATTGGTGCTTGCCAAAAAGTACAGGTACCGGCCATTCAAATCCCAGGCCGGCGATATGGCATCCGCCATTGGATCGCTTAAAGCTTTTGTTTTTTTACTGTCGGCACTCCAAACCATAATGTTCCTGAAATTGTTGGGGGCCGATTTAGAATATGCCAGCCATTTACTGTCGGGCGACCAGGTAAGGCCCATATTGCCGCGGTCAAGATTGGTTCCACCCGTATCTATAACAGCGATTTTTCTGGTGGATAATTCCAGCACTTTTACCCGAACGGTATTGTCGGTAAAGGCGATCATTTTACCATTGGGCGACCAGGTGGCATCCCATGCCAGTTTACTATCTCCCAACGAAATTCTGCGTGGCTGCTTTAGGCCTTCCTGGTCGGTGATGTACAATCCGTAGGCGGCACTGTCTTTATCCGAAAACCAGGCAATTTCTTTTCCATCGGGCGACCACAATGGCCGGCGATCTGCCACCCCCGAACTCCGGGTCAGGTTTCGTGCATCGCCATTTTCAACCGGCACAGTAAATACTTCGCCGCGTGCTTCCAGTAAAATCCGTTTGCCTGTGGGTGACAACGAGACCCCTGAAGCTGACTTTGTCACATTCTCCAGCCTTGTTTCAGCCCAGGGAAAATCGCCGTTGACAGTGATGTCCAATTGTTTGCTTGCGCCATTTGTAGCATCGAGCAGGTGCAGGTAACCATTTTGTTCATACACCAGTTGGTTGTTATTTCCTTCGAGCCATTTAATATCGATAGCCGAAGATCGGGTTACCTGCCGAACTGTTTTTGAAGCCGTATCGTAGGCCCAGACATTCATGACAAAGTCGCGATCCGATAGAAAATATATTTCATTGTTCATCCAAAAAGGACGAAGATCCATACTGCCTTCATTGGGGATAGATAGTTCTGCCAGTGTCTTGAGATCGAGCACTTGTAGCGGCGTATTTTGGCCGCCGCGGTAATGCCTCCATTCCACATCCCAGCGGCTTATTCTGTCAATGCTGATCTTGTCGCCTGTAGGAGCAAAACTTCCGTTATATCCCCACGGTGCGGTTAATAACTCAGAAGGGCCGCCATTCACCGGAACGGTCCACAACCGTGTATAACCAGTGGGGGCCGACTCCCGGTTGGTTGAATAAAGGACTTTTGTTCCATCAGGGGTCCATCCAACAGGAAAACCCGGTGCGGGATACCAGGTAAGCCGGGTGGGGCTTCCACCCCTGGCAGCCACAGTGTAAACCTGCGAAATACCCGAGCGGTTGCTGTTAAAAGCAATCCATTGCCCGTCTGGCGAAAAATGCGGATTGCCTTCAACTGCGGAGGTACTGGTTAAACGGTAGGCAACTCCCCCGCTGATGGCGCTTACCCAAATATCACCGCCATATTCAAAGGCTACTTGTGTAGCGCTGATGGAGGGTTGCCTTAACAGCCGTGTACCTTGTGCTGATAACTGTTGAAAAAAACAAACAAAGAGCAAAAGGCTTATTGTCTTTACAATTTTGGCTGTTGCCGGCATGATAGGTTAATTTTATAAATTGATTGAATAATTGCTGAGAGAATATCTGCCTATGAAACTAACGAAAGGTGGTGTAAGTTGAAAATTAATACTGGGGAATTAGATACCGTTCATAAAAAAAGGTAAAAAAGGTTTCGGTATCATATATTTTATAAAACCTGGTGCGACATGGGCATACGAATGTGATGTAATGGAATTACAATTTTAGCCAGGCTACCAAAAATGTAAGAGACATAAATTGATTTCGATTCTTAAAAGAGGCTTAAAAAATTGACATTGACCCAGGGTGTATCCTTCTTCATTATTCACTGTTCGTTATTCATTGATACAGTAACCCGAATTGTTTCAGAAATCCTTGATTTCACTAAACGTTTTCCAGGGGATGCTGAAATGAATTCAGCATGACGGCTCTGGATCGTCGGCTTACTGTTCATTGATACAGTAATCCGAACAGTTTCAGAAACCATGGATTTCATCAAACGTTTTGCAGGGGATGCTGAAATGAATTCAGCATGACGGCTCTGGATCGTCGGCTTTGGATTGACGGCTCTTGTTGCCGGCTTTGATTGGCGGCTCTGAATGACGAAAAAAGAGATGACGTCATTCCGGGCCTGACCCGGAATCTCCTGGATGGTTTAATCATGATATTTTCCAGGGGATGCTGAAATAAATTCAGCATGACGGCAACTTATCAACTATTCACTATTAATTATTCGTTCTTCATTATTGACTATTCTCTATTCACTGTTCATTGATACAGTAACCCGAATTGTTTCAGAAACCCTGGATTTCATTAAACGTTTTCCAGGGGATACGGAAATAAATTCAGCATGACGGCTCTGGATCGTCGGCTTTGGATTGACGGCTCTTGTTGCCGGCTTTGATTGGCGGCTCTGAATGACGAAAAAAGAGATGACGTCATTCCGGGCCTGACCTGGAATCTCCTGGATGGTTTAATCATGATGTTTTCCAGGGGATGCTGAAATAAATTCAGCATGACGGCAACTTATCAACTTCACTTCATTGATACAGTAACCCGAATTGTTTCAGAAACCATGGATTTCATCAAACGTTTTGCAGGGGATGCTGAAATGAATTCAGCATGACGGCAACTTATCAACTATTCACTATTAATTATTCGTTCTTCATTATTGACTATTCTCTATTCACTGCACGCTTCATTGTTCACTATTCATTATCCACTCTTTTGCCTTACACCCTACGCCTTCTCCCTTAAAATCCTAATTCAAAAACAATTCATCTATAAATGCCCAGCCTTTGTCGCCTTTGCCACGGTGCCACGATGGCAATTTCGGAACAGGCTTGACCACTACCTTTAAATACTTTTCTTTAACAGGGGTAAATTCAACATTGTAACCGGTAAGATAACCGGGTTTATCCATGGATGGTTGCGGCGGGGCTATTGATTTTAGCAGCCGCATTTTGCCTGGGTTGTTGCCGCCCCATACCTCAATTTTTTGGGGTGGCATTATATACTTGCCGGTTTCTACGATTGAACTAAAGTTGATGGAAGAGATGGTTTCCGGCTGATCGAAATACAGAATTGCCTCCAAAGGATTGTCCTTATATCCAAGCCATTTTCCATCGCGTACATTTAGCGCCCCTTTTTTTCCATCTATCAGTGTAAGTCCTCCGTTGCCTTTGTACTCGGGGTTGGGAAGCGTTAGTAACCGAACTGAATCGGTATGCCGGGCCGATCTGTAAAAGGTCTTCTCGGCTAAAGGGCTGCTGATCCATCCTGGTTTAAAAGCCCTGGCTTTTAGCACCAGACTCTTGTCTATGATCACCTTATTGTTATAAACCGGGCTCGTAAGGCTGTCCGGTTCAGATCCATCGGTGGTATAACGTAGGGTAACGCCATTGATGTAATGCTTCATTTTCAGCTCAACAGGTTCTTTAATCACCACTTCTTCGTTTTCAATGAGCGGCGCATTCAGCGGCAAAATAATAGACTTGCCATTAAAACCTAAATTGATGTTTGCTTCGGTAAATTGTTTTTGAAGCGATGCAATATCCTTTTCGGTTACATTGGTTTTCCAGAGGGTCAATTCATTCAATTTAGGCAAAACTGCAACTGGCCGCAAATTAGAAGCAGTAACCGAAGTACCCGATAATGAAAGTTCGCGCAACTCCTTCAGGTTAGCGAGCTGACCCAGGCTTGCACCTGTAAGTTTTGTAAAAGAGAGATTTAATTTTCGCAGGTTTATAAATTGTCCGATCGTTGCAAGATCTTCATCTGTTACCGGCATTTTGTTCAGGTTAAGAGAAACAACCTGCTTTTTTACTTCAAGCAATTCCTTAAGCTGACCTGTCTTATACTGCGATGTTCCAAAAAATTCCACATTCAGGCCCGGAGAAGCGGCAGCAACAGGCTGAACCACACGATAGGCGTTGCTGAGTTGAGCGATCTGGTTGTCATCGGCCGCAGCAAACGAAAAAATATCTGTTTCTTTCGGCTCAAATTGTGACGAAGCCAATATTCGCAAACTATCATCTTCGGCAAGTTCAACCACCTTGGCGGTAAAGCTGGTTCCGCCTTTTATCCAACGGTATAATATTTCAATCTCTTCGCTGGTCAGGGGTGGTTTTCCTGCGGGCGGCATATGTTTTTTATCATCTTCGGGCAAATGGATGCGTTGCATTAATAACCCGGGTTCGCTGCTCGTAGTATCCCATAAGGTGCCATGCTTTCCGCCCTTCTGTAACAGTTCGGCGGTTTCCATTATCAGCTGTCCTTTGGCTTTGCTGCTGCTATGGCAGCTCATACACTTTACCTGTAGAATGGGATGTATGAGATCTGCATATACCATGGCATCTTCCAGTTTTACAACCGGTTTATTCATGTCGTTCATGACCGGCGACAGTAAAAAATTTTCGCCATGTGTTAGATTGGCGCCCTGGTGGCCGGTCACAAATATCATGACCAGTCCGGCCAATGATGCAGTAACCAACACGGGTTTGTTGCGCCTTACACGGTTGCGAAATACATACCATGTTATCATAAAAAAAGAAATGAATACACCGGCCCATTTATGCCAGAACAAAGCTTCTGCTGTATAACCATCTTCTTTGCTTAAAAACAATCCCATTAGCGCAGTAACTGCCGATGCAATGCTGGCACATATCAGTAACGCGTCGCCAATACGTTCATTTGCCGGGTGTTCACCAAATCGTTTTACCATGAACAGTTCCCACGTAATACATAATACGAGTAATACTATAGGAAAATGCAATACCAACGGGTGCATGCGACCCACTACCTGCAACCAGCCCGGTATGCGCAGGTAGTCATCGAAAACCACTAAAAATGCCAACAGGCAGTTTAAGGCAAAAGCAATGTTATAAATAATAGATCGGGGGTTTTGCATTGGCTTAATACACTTTTATTTCATCTATAAATAACCACCCGGGCGTACCGTGCCCCGGATGCTTTTCGGGCAGCGATTGCACCGGTACCATAACTACTTTTAAGATACCTGTTTTTACTTTTTTAGATAATGATATTATATAATTTTTAGTGATGCTGCCATTGGTAACCGCACTTGCAGGATTTGTCTGGTTAAAACAGGATTTGAACTTATTGGCCCGTTCATCAAAATAATATACACTAACCTGCTGCGGCAAAAAGACCCTCGCACTGTGGTCTTGCAGCATGCTGAGCAATATGGAAGATATGGTTTGTTTTCTCTGCAGGTAAACCGTTATAGCGACCGTATCTTTTTGATATCCCAACCATAACGGGCTGTTTACATTTGCGACGCCGCCTTCTTTATCAAACAAAGCCATGCTGCCGTTTCCAGGGTATTTAGGGTTAGGTGGTGTAGGCGTGGCGGAAATAATGGTGTACCCATCTTTTACAAATGTTGCGCTTACGGTTTCAGAAGGCAAAAAGCCATAGCCAAAGGCTTTCGCTTTAACCGTAGTTAAATGGTTGTTGATGGTTAGCGGCGCCTTATAGATTGTGTCGTTCTCCGAAGGTTCGTTGCCATTAAGCGTATAACGAATAGCAGTACCGGTTTGGGCAAATAGTAATGTTACTTCCATCGGCTTGCTAAAGAATTCTGATTTGTACCGCAATAAAGGTGGCGCCAGCCGAAAGGTATCTTGTGCATGCACCAAACCATTTGTAAAAAACAAAAAGAGACAAACAATATATTTAGCCATCATACAACCGGTGATAATTTATAAGGATATACTTTACCAGAGTTCCATTGCGCTATATAAATGTTTTCTTCGTCATCAATACAAACATCGTGGGGATAGGCAAAACATTGAACTGTCTGGTACATTTCATCAAGCTTTCCATTGGTGTACCCGGGTGCTGATCCGCCGATGTTCGAAACCACTTTATTGTTTTTATCCAGTATGGTTACAAAACCCGATTGTTTCCAAAGGTTTGAGTTGCTTTGAAGTACGGCAGCATATAAATAGTCGCCCTTTATGACAGGCCTGCAAACCCATGCGCCCGGCAGCGAAATGGTTTCAATATAATCGCCTTCCATAGTGTACCGCTTAAAGGCATTTTGCTGGCGCGATGTTACAATTAGAGTCGGCTTTAAATTGTTCCTTGTATCAACACAAACGCCATGAGCGTTCAGCAAATATTTGTCTTCAGCGCCGCGGCCTCCAAAATGCCG
The DNA here is from genome assembly GCA_038204535.1 of Chitinophagales bacterium. Taxonomy (GTDB): domain Bacteria; phylum Bacteroidota; class Bacteroidia; order Chitinophagales; family Chitinophagaceae; genus Segetibacter. The sequence continues at coordinate 13,620 of JBBRCW010000011.1, forward strand.
GATGTACCTGCCAGCCGAATTGTATTGAATGATGAAGTCTTTACCGTAGCCGTCCGCCACATAAATATCGCCATTTGCCGCAATGGCTGTTTCGGTAGGCACGTATTCTTCGGCCTTTGTATATTGGCCGGTTTCCTTCGGATAATCCAGCACCAACAGCACTCTTCCATCGATGGATGTTTTGATTACCTGGTGGCGCTTGTTATCGCAGATAAATAAAACATCGGTTCCGTTTTCGTTAAATAATGTAAAACCGTGAGCGCCGGGATACTCGCTGCCCCATGTATTCAACAATTTGCCGCCTTTATCATAGATCAGCACGTTGTTCTTTACCTCGTTGGTAAGCAGCATAATATTGCCCTGGCTGTTCTGCACCATTTCGTGGCAGTCATTAACCGGGTTCCGGGCTACATCGGCCTGGCTCCAATGGGTGTTGAGACGATAACGTTTGTTGTTATGACCAAATATAGTTTCTGCGGCAAAAAGATCGGGTTGCCAAAGCATTCCGGCTACCCCGAGAGAAGTGTTTTTTATAAAGTGTCGGCGGTTCATGTGGCGGGAATTAAAAATTAAAAGGTAAATAATAAATTGAACCACGAAGGCGCCAAGACACCAGGGGCACAAAGATTTTAATAATGACAAATATGGTTTGTTCGATTTTTTTTATGCCTGCCAATCGGATCGGCGGTACAGGTTTGTGGCCGCTGGTTTGGTTGCTTCGGACTTCGCCACGGGCAGGTGCAAGCGCTGTATAATTTCTATTCTCGTGCCCTGCCTATAAAATATTTAAGCAATAACCCCATTCACCACTTTACCCGCTACGTCTGTTAACCGATAACGGCGACCCAAATGTTTAAAAACCAGCCGTTCGTGGTCTAAGCCCATCAGGTTTAAAACGGTCGCATGAAAGTCGTTTACATGCACCGGGTCTTTGGTTATGTTGTAACCAAACTCGTCTGTTTCTCCCCACACACCCGGTTTAACGCCACCACCCGCCATCCAAATAGTAAAACACCTTGGGTGATGGTCGCGGCCATAATTTTCTTTGGTCAGCACGCCCTGGCTGTAATTGGTACGACCAAATTCGCCGCCCCAGATAACCAGGGTTTCATCAAGAAGACCCCTTTGTTTTAGGTCAGTAATAAGGGCAGCCGATGCTTTGTCGGTATCCAAACACTGACCTTTAATTTCGCCTGGCAAATTGCCATGATTGTCCCATCCCTGGTGGTACAATTGCACAAACCGAACACCGTTTTCACTCAACTTACGGGCCAGCAGGCAGTTAGCGGCATAGGTACCTGGAGTAAGACAATCCGGCCCATACATCTTTATAATATCTTCCGGCTCTTTGCTTAAGTCGGTTACTTCGGGCACCGCGGTCTGCATTCGGTACGCCATTTCGTATTGCTGCACTTTGGCTTTTATTTCGGGGTCGCCAAATTCATTAAAACTTTCTTCGTTCAGCGCTTCAAGTTTATCAAGCATTTCGCGGCGATCCATTTGGTCAATTCCCTCATGATTATTGAGATACAACACAGGGTTTTCGCCGCTGCTAAACTGAACACCCTGGTGCACACTGTCTAAAAAACCGTTGCTCCACAATTTTGAATATACACCCTGGCCATTGCCCTTTCCTTTAGACAGCAAAACGCAAAAAGCCGGCAGGTTTTTGTTTTCGCTTCCCAGGCCATAACTAAGCCACGAACCCATGCTGGGCCGATTGCCTACCTGGGCGCCTGTTTGAAAAAAGGTGAGTGCGGGGTCGTGATTAATCGCTTCGGTATGCAAGGTTTTAATAAAGCAAATATCATCGGCCACGCGGGCAGTATTGGGCAGCAATTCACTTATCCAGGCACGGTGTTCGCCGTATTGAGCAAACTGAAACATGGAAGGCGCCAGGGGAAATTTTGTTTGATTGGCTGTCATGCCTGTAAGGCGCTGCCCCCTGCGTATGGATTCCGGAAGATCCTGTCCAAACATCTCCTGCAGTTTGGGTTTATAATCGAACAGGTCCAGCTGCGATGGTGCGCCGTTTTGAAACAGGTAAATAATACGTTTCGCTTTGGGGGCAAAATGCGGCAGACCCGTCAATACAGCGTCTTCTGGTCCGCCACCCGAAAACAGATCGGGTATCAGCAGCGAACCCAGCGCTACGCTACCTATGCCCATACCCATACGGGCCAGAAACTTGCGCCGGTTGAAAGTAAGGCTATGTTCGAGCAATTGTTTGTTCATAAATTAAGTTTTTGTGATCGCCTCCTCCATATTATAGATCATGCTGATCACCTTCATTAAAGCAGCCGTATTATTCAAATCCAATTTTTCGTCGGCTGGGTACTCTCCTACATTAAGGGTTGCTTTTGCATCCAGTTTATTACCGGCAAATTGCTGCAACTGGCGGGTATAATATTCCTTTAAAATAATAAGTTCTTTTTGAGATGGCGTCCGGCATATTATACGCCTGAAAGCTTTTTTCAACTTTTCGTCGGCAGGAGTTTTTTCCTGTTCCAGCCGCTGCGCAAACACCCTGCTGGCTTCCAGCACTGTGGGGTCATTCATCATCATTAAAGCCTGCAGCGGTGTGTTTGTCTGGCTTCGTTTTACCTCGCATTGGTCGCGGTTACTGGCATCGAATAATATCATGCTGGGTGGAGGAACCGTAAGTTTAATAAAGGTGTACATGCCGCGCCGATACAGGTCTTCACCATGGTCCTGCTGGTAAGTTGCCAATTGACCCCGTCCCGAAGTCGCCATCTCCCATAAACCCTTTGTCTGGTACGGTTTAACACTGGGTCCGCCAATGGTTTTATTTAAAAGGCCCGAACTGGCCAATACAATGTCGCGAACAAACTCAGCCTTTACTCTTATGCGCGGCGCCCTGGAGAGGTACACGTTTTCGGGATCGGTCTGTAAACTCTTAGGAGTAACTTTTGAGGACTGTTTATAAGTGGCCGACATCACTATTTGTTTAACCATTTTTTTGATGTCCCAATTTTTTTCCATAAAATCGACGGCCAGCCAGTCCAGCAGTTCGGGATGAGAGGGCAGCTCTCCCTGCATGCCAAAATCTCCCACTGTTTTCATCAGGCCGCGGCCAAATATCTCCTCCCAAATACGGTTAACAAATACCCTTGCGGTAAGCGGGTTACTTTTGCTAACGGTCCACCGGGCCAGTGATAATCTGTTACGCGGCTGGTTAATGGTATCAAAAGGCATAACCGATTTTAAAGCAGCCGCCTGTACCACATCGCCATGCTGATCGTACACACCACGGCTTAAAATATAGGTAGGCCGCAAAGTATCCTTCTCTCCCATAACAGATACGTAAAGGTTACCGGTATCTTTGTTACTTATATAACCCAAAATACCGGTAAGATCGGGTGGCGTTATAGTGAGTACCGGCATCTTGGCTGGTTTCGATTGTGAAATATCCCCTTCAAAACCCTTTTCTTTGGTGTTATTAAAAAAGGCGAAAAGCTGGTAATAATCGCGTTGGCTTATGGGGTCGTATTTATGATCGTGGCATTGTGCACATTCAACCGTTAGCCCTATAATGCTCTTTCCATAGGTCTTTGTTTTGTCGAGGTTATACTCAATGCGATATTCTTCTTCTATTATACCGCCTTCTTCGGTGTATTTATGATTTCGTAAAAAACCAGTAGCTAATATTTGGTCTTTGGTGGCGTCAGGCAGCATATCGCCCGCTATTTGCCAGGTGATAAAATCGTTGTAAGGCAGGTTTCTGTTAAAGGCATTGATTACCCAGTTACGCCAGGGCCATTGGGTACGAACGTTATCGTCCTGGTAGCCGTAACTATCGCTATAGCGGCCTGCATCCAGCCATTGCACCGCCATTTTCTCGCCGTATTGCGGCGAATTAATTAATGCATCCACCATATTTTCATAGGCTTTCGGACTATTATCGGCCATAAATTGATCCATCATTTTCTCGCTTGGCGGAAGTCCTGTCAGATCAAAAGAAATCCTTTTAAGCAGGTCTTCTTTATCTGCTTCGGCATTTGGTTCCAGCCCCTTGTCATCCAGTTTACTGAGAATAAAATTATCGATGGGATTATTTATTGTTGCCTTTGAACTAACCCGCGGCAATGGCGCTTTCTTAGGTGGTGTAAAAGCCCAATGCTTTTCATATTTTGCGCCTTGTTTGATCCACTTTTTAATAAGGGCAATCTCATGTTCCGATAATAACCCCAGGTGCGATTCAGGCGTGGGCATCTGGTAGGTGCTATCCGCAGAAGTGATTCGTTTAAAGATTTCGGACTCCTCAGGTTTGCCCGCAACGATGGCAAAAGCCCCCCTGGTTTCTTTCAAAGGTGCAAAGGCCGGTTCGGGTAAATCGAAACGAAGGCCCGCTTGTTGCTTACTTACATCGGGGCCGTGGCATTTAAAACATTTGTCAGAAAATATTGGCCTCACGTGAAAGTTATAGCTTACAATATCTGGTATTTTCTCTTTATTGGCGCCGGAGGATTGCATGCAGGCTATCAATACAACAACCGAAAAAAACAGCATTAAAAGAATCAGCAGAACTTTACTTTTCATTGACAAGGGCTTAAAATTATCGATTTAAAGGTAAGCCAAACCATCTTATATACTCTTAAATCCATTGTGAACGATAAAAAAATTTGTACGAAAACGTTTTCATCAAATTTAAAATCAATACAATTCACTTAATAAAAGTTCAGATACTGTTTCTGAAAAAAAAGTATCGGGGCTGATAATAAGCTAAAAGGCCGACGGGCGTTGGTCTGCATTTTTTCTCACCAACATCGGGGTACAAATAATTCCCATTCCCGCTTACTAAAAGATTTTCATCTGGCTCGTGTTTTAACACAGCAATGCGCATGGGCGTTTTCAATTATTTACCTTTACCCGTAAACATCTATATACTTCCCGACACGGGTATGTTCAGCATTAATTTTTTATTTCATGGAATTTCTACAACAATTAAACATTCAATCTGATAACCAGGGCGTATCAACTGGTACCCAATGGTTAAACAGCAAGGGCCCGCAAATACAATCTTATTCGCCGGTTGATGGACAGCTAATAGCTACTGTAACGGCTACAGACAAAACCACCTATGAAGCCGTTGTTGCAACTGCTCAGCAGGCTTTTTTGGATTGGCGTTTGTGGCCTGCACCCAGGCGCGGCGAAGTGGTTCGTCAAATTGGAGAAGCCTTAAGAAGATACAAAGAACCACTGGGCAAACTGGTCAGCTACGAAATGGGCAAAAGCCTGCAGGAGGGCTTTGGAGAAGTGCAGGAAATGATCGATATCTGCGATTTCGCTGTAGGTCTTAGCCGCCAGCTCCACGGATTAACCATGCACAGCGAACGCCCGGGCCACCGCATGTATGAACAATGGCACCCGTTAGGCATCGTTGGTATTATAAGCGCCTTTAATTTTCCGGTTGCCGTTTGGAGCTGGAACGCAATGCTGGGCTGGGTATGCGGAGATGTTTGTATCTGGAAACCCAGCGAAAAAACCCCGTTATGCGGTATTGCCTGTCAAAATATAATTGCGGAAATATTTCGTGCCAATAATGTACCCGAGGGAGTTAGTTGTCTTGTACAAGGCGGCCGCGATGCGGGAGAATGGATGGCAGAAGATTCTGATATTGCATTGGTTTCTGCGACCGGCTCCACCCGCATGGGGAAAGCAGTAGGTGCTGCTGTTGCTTCGAGGCTTGGCCGCTCTTTATTAGAGCTGGGCGGTAACAATGCCATCATTATAAGTAAAGATGCAGACCTTGATATGACTTTGATCGGATGCATTTTTGGCGCCTGCGGAACCGCAGGGCAGCGCTGTACCAGCACCCGGCGACTTATTATTCACGAAAGTATTTACGAGCAGTTTACCAAAAAACTGGTAGCAGCATATCAACAACTAAAAATTGGCGATCCTTTAGACCAAAATAATCATGTAGGTCCGCTGATAGACAAAGATGCCGTAGAGCTTTACCTGCAAACAATTGAAGATTGCAAAAACCAGGGCGGAAATTTTATAGTTGATGGCGGTGTTTTAACTGGCCCTGGTTTCGAAAGCGGCTGCTATGTAAAACCATGTGTGGCAGAAGTATCCCCTGAAATGCAAATAGTGCAGCACGAGACCTTTGCGCCCGTATTATACCTGTTAAAATATGCTGACTTTACCGATGCTATCCGCATCCAAAACAGCGTTCCCCAGGGATTATCATCCGCAGTAATGACATTGAATTTGAGAGAAGCGGAGCAGTTTTTGTCGGTTGCAGGCAGTGATTGCGGAATAGCAAATGTTAATATAGGTACCAGCGGAGCCGAAATAGGGGGCGCTTTTGGTGGCGAAAAAGAAACCGGCGGGGGCCGTGAAAGCGGCAGTGATGCCTGGAAGGCCTATATGCGCCGTCAGACCAACACGATTAACTATTCTACCAGCCTTCCGCTAGCTCAGGGAATAAAATTTGATATTTAAACTATAACATATCTTATTGAATCACAAAGGCTTTTACAAATACATAATAACTGGTTATATAAAAACGCCCGATAGAAAAACGATTAATATTATCCTAAAGTTGTTTCATCAACGAAATATTATGTCAGCTTTTACCATATTTGTAGTTAGCTAATCAACCGGCTTTTGCATGCAAAGAATTCTACTCTTTATTCTTACAGGGTTTTCTTTATTTTTCAAAACCTCTTATTCGCAGGTTGTAAATCTGCAGGGATGGCATTTGTCCGACGCCGTAACGGATGGCTATCATGGTATAAGTATTTCAAACGCCTACCATTTCTTAAAAGGTAAAAAAAGCAATACGGTTATAGTAGCGGTTATCGACACTGGGGTTGATACCACCCAGGAAGACCTAAAGAATATATTGTGGAGAAACCCAAAGGAAATTGCCGGGAATGGTATTGATGATGATGGCAATGGATATGTAGATGATGTATATGGATGGAACTTTTTGGGCGGCAAGGATGGCAGAAACCTGTTGGCCGAATCGTTTGAAGCGTGCAGGGTGTATCATAAATACAAGAGCAAATATTTAAGGCAGGTTGACATTGACACGATGTGCAGCCAGACCAAAGAAGAATATGCACTCTGGAAAAAAGCGTCGAAGAAACTGGAGATAAAACCTGAAGAGCAGGTTGACCTTATGTTTTTGGAAATGGCTTACAGATCGGCCAGGAAAAACGAAAAGGTTTTGCGGGAGGAAATGAAGAAAGATGAATTTACCTGCCAGGCGGTTGAAAAATTTGAACCCGCAAGCATTCGGGCAAGACAGGCCAAATTAGGCTACCTCACTTTTTTAAAGATCACGCAGTTTGAGCCGGAAGAAACTAACCAGACTATTTTTGCCCAGTTAGACGAATACATTACCGAAAAAAAACAGGCTGAAACAGCAAAAGAAATTGCACCGCAAAATTTACGGGCCGAAATAGTTGGCGATAATTATTACGACATCAACGACCGATTCTATGGAAATAGTGATGTAATGGGGCCCTCGCCGTTACACGGAACGCATGTAAGCGGTATAATTGGCGCCCAACGCAACAACGGGTTGGGTATAGATGGCGTAGCGGACAATGTTAGAATAATGGTGATAAGGGCATTACCCGAAGGTGATGAATACGATAAAGATATCGCCCTCGCCATAAGATATGCTGTTGACAATGGTGCAAAAGTAATTAACATGAGTTTTGGAAAGGGTTTTTCGCCAGAAAAAAATTGGGTAGACGAAGCGGTGAGATATGCTGAAATAAAAGATGTGGTTATTGTTCATGCAGCAGGTAATGAATCAGAAAATATGGATGAGACCAACAACTATCCAAACCCACAGTTATTGGAATTCAATCGTAAGGCCAATAACTTTTTAAATGTTGGAGCAAGTGGCGATCCTAAAATAAATGGCGGCTTGGTGGCCGATTTTAGTAACTATGGAAAAAATACGGTAGATGTGTTTGCACCGGGAGTAAAGATATATTCAACTTTACCCGGCAATGCGCGTTATGGTTTTTTAAAGGGAACCAGTATGGCATCGCCGGTTGTTGCAGGGCTGGCAGCATTGATCCGCTCGTATTACCCGGAACTTTCTGCAAAGCAGGTAGTCTATGCTATTGAGAATTCTGTAAACAAATTAGACACTGCGCTTTTGGTTTTAAGACCAGGTTCATCCGCCACTAAAGTAAAGTGCGAAGAATTATCAATTTCCGGCGGTTTTGTAAATGCCTTTAATGCAATTAAATTTGCCGCTTCTCTAGTGCCCGAAAAGAAAAAGGAATTAGAAAAGCCAAAGCCGGTTCTTCCAAAATCTTCATTTAAGAACGCTAAAATTGCCCGTTAAAATGTCTCGTCCAATACCCGGAAGTTACCCAGTGTATTTTGAAAATTACATCAGTCTGGTTAAGGCAGATTCCGCCCGTCTGGCATCAGAAAAATATGGGACTGAATTGGTGCAGCAATTTAAAAACTTACCGGCCGATAAAGCCGATTTTAGCTATGCAGAAGGAAAATGGACGTTGAAAGAAATGCTGCAGCATATAATTGATACCGAGCGGATCTTTGCCTACCGGGCGCTGTGTATTTCGCGAAAAGAAACCATTGGTCTGCCCGGTTTTGATGAAAATAGCTATGCAGCAAATAGCGGGGCAGCAAAAAGATCCTGGACTGGCCTGTTAGAGGAATTTGAAGCTGTACGCCATGCGTCAGACCTGCTCATCAAAAGTTTTGAAAACGACCAGCTTGAATTGCCGGGTATCACCAATGACAGTCACAATACGGTCAATGCCATTTGCTTTATGACGTACGGTCATATCCTACACCACATAAACATAATTAACGAAAGATATTTATAAGGGCTATTACTTCTGCAAATTAATTATGATAGCCATTTTTTAAACTATTCTCCATTATAATCAGTTTTCTTTACCGCAGCAATAAAAGCAGCCAGTTTCAAAGTATCAAGGTCTCCATCGGTTCTTACACCGTTGCAAACATCCACTCCAAAAGGTTTAACTATTTCTATAGCGGATCTTACGTTACCAGCATTCAATCCGCCTGCTAAAAAAACCGGAATATCTACAGCCTGAACCAGCCTGGCGCTAATCTCCCAGTTATGTGTATTACCAGTGCCTCCCAGTGTTTTAATTGCCCCTTTTGGGTTACCGCTGTCCAGCAAAATCGCGTCAACAAATAAAGAAAGTCTCCGTGCCTCTTCAACCGACCTCTCGTCAGCCACATGTATTACCTGAACAATTTTTAGAAAAGGACATGCTTCTTTAATATGTAAATACAAGCCATTGGTAAGTTCATCAACAATTTGCACCGTATTGGCACCGGTGCGTCTTACATGGCTTACAATATCCTTTGCCGACTGCTCGCTGGTTAACAAAAAAGTGGCCAGCGGCGGCGGAACTGATCGAATGATTTGTGTTATCAATGCATCGTGTATGGGACCGGGGCCGCTGGGCATCTTACCCACCAAACCCAATGCATCGGCGCCAAAATGAATTGCCCTTTCGGCCTCTTCGATGGATGAAATACAACAAATTTTAATTCTCGTTCTCATACGCTCCAATATTTATAATGGTCATTTTTATTACATACACTTTGCCATTGACCAGTCATTCTGCTGGTCGTTACCCAGCATAAAAATATGTTCCCCTGTTTTTTTAAATCCATTTTTTAGATAAAATTTAATCGCTCTTTCGTTTCTTTCCCAAACGCCCAGCCACATCATGTCGCAAATATTTTGCCTGGCAATATCCATGCTTCTGTTCATTAATGATTGCCCCACTCCTGTTCCAATAGCCGCGTTAATACAATAAATGCGACTTATCTCCAAACCAATGACCCCATGGTTTACCGGCAACGGACTATTGAGTAACAATTTAGCATAGCCTACCGCATTACCTTTTAATTCTGCGATAAGGAAAACAGCGTTTGTATCAGCCAATTCATCTGCAATTGCATTACCGTTGAAATTATTCTCCAGGTAAAGGCGCATATCTTCGGCGGTATTCTGTTCCGAAAAAGTGTCTAAAAAAGTTTGCCGGCTTAAGCCGGCAATTAATTGTAAATCGTTAATGAAAGCTTGCCGTATGGTGACCATTTCAATAAATAAATTGTTGATGAATCCATCATAATTATGCCAAATTCTCAATCACCATGGCACCCGCGCCGCCGCCGCCATTACAAATACCGGCTGCTCCATACTTTGCCTTATTCTGAATTAATATATTTATGAGTGTTACCATAATCCGGGCACCGCTGGCGCCCAATGGGTGGCCGATGCTGACCGCGCCGCCATGAACATTTACTTTTGCGGCATCCAATTTCATTCGCCTGCTATTTTCTATTCCCACTACCGCAAAGGCTTCATTCAATTCAAAAAATGCAATGTCTTCCATTTGAAGCCCCGCCTTATGCACTGCTTTTGGTACCGCCAGGCTGGGTGTTGTGGTAAACCATTTCGGCTCCTGTTCAGAATCTGCATAACTTACAATTTTAGCCAAAGGCTTTAACCCAAGTTCTTCCGCTTTTTCTTTGCTCATTAATACCAAAGCCGCGGCACCGTCATTCATAGTACTGGCATTGGCGGCGGTTACGGTTCCTTCTTTAGAGAAAGCAGGCTTAAGAGAAGCAACTTTGTCAAATTTTACCGAAAAAGGTTCGTCGTCTTTCGAAACGATTACCGCATCGCCTTTACGTTGCGGAATTTCAACCGGCACCACTTCCGCGTCAAACCGGCCTTCGTTCCAGGCTGCCTGGCTGCGTTTGTAACTTTCAATAGCAAAAGCATCTTGTTCTTCGCGGCTTATACCGCAAACCGATGCACACATGTCAGCCGCATTACCCATTGCCTGTCCGTCATATGCATCAATCAACCCATCTTTCGCGATACCATCCACCAAAGGCAGGTTGCCATATTTATTACCCCATCTTATATTGGCATAAAAGGGAACATTGCTCATGCTTTCCATGCCGCCGGCCACCACTATTTCGGCATCGCCTAGAGCAATTGATGCAGAACCCAAAGCAATTGATTTCATGCCGCTGGCACAAACTTTATTGACAGTCGTACAAATTACACTGTCTGGCAACTCCGACATTTTACATGCCTGCCTGGCCGGAGCCTGGCCCAGGTTGGCCTGTAAAACATTGCCCATAAATAATTCGTCCACTATTTTTGGATCAATGCCTGCCTTTTTTATTGCGCCGTCAATGGCGATAGCACCCAGTTGGGTAGCACTCACGTCCTTTAAAGAACCGCCAAAACTTCCAATGGGTGTACGCACTGCCGAAATGATATATACTTCCTTCTTATTCATAAAAGCTGTTTTGAAAAATGATCAATCGTAAATAAAATGAGGATGCAAAGATACCAGATGTTGTAAACTATGGAATAACTGATGCACCTTATATATTTGTCAGAACCGTTAAAGAATAGAAAAATGACTTAATAGAAAGTTATAGTCTTTACGTAAAAATTTACAACAGCCGGCTGTCTATTGTAATTGGCCTGATTGTTTCTATTTTAACTAACTTAATATCAGGATGGGAGGGATTGATCAGAATATTACCATCCTCGGGCATTATAGCAGAAGGAACCTTAAGGGCAAGACTTTTTTGCTTCCTGACAAAATCATCTCCATACTTTTTTAAATAATCAGGCGGCGGAAATACGGACCAATTTTCTGGCAGGTCCTTTACCGTCACCTCTTCTAACATATTATCGGGCAGGTAAATAGTGGCCATTGAATATTTATCCTGAATGATCTTGCTGATGTGCACGACACTTTCCAATAAAGCGAGCGAAGGAGTGGCAGCAGTGTATAAAATATAAGTATTCTTACTGTTCCAGCGCCCCGGATACCTGGCAGCCCCCGTACCCGAAAGGTCTTCAATATAATGCTGTTTGCTGATGCGGTAAACAATCATTTAAGCAAATATTCCATGTTCTATACGGCCTAATTCTTCCTGTAATATTTCGATACCCAACGAGGTATCTAATAGCTCTTTGGGCTTAATGTTGCCCAATGCTATTACCGTGCTGTTCATCCAATCTTTAAAGCTGTTTAAAGAACCAAAAACCTCGGAACCACGTGTAAAAAGCCTGGCTAGTTCAATGACCCTTTCAGATTGTTCGGGATTTAAAACAGTATCGGTGGTGTACCGCCTGAGCGTACGTTCGCTGGTATGCAGAATAGTAGCCATTTCGTTTGAATTAATATTGGTTGCTTCCATTAAATGAAGCATGTTTTGCATTTTTACACCTTCACGAATGATATTTATATACTGATGTTTATTAAAAACACTATCAATATTTTGAGGAATATTTTTGCCCCTGCCCAGCAGTGATGTTATTGAAGTAGAGGAAAGCGCATTATTAAATGTGGCGCCTGAATTGGTGCTTATATAAGCAACCTCGGGTTCATTAACCATTAAGGGAACTTCTTGTTTGGAAACCTCTTTTTTAATTTGCTTTTTTTGCTTTTTCATTTAACTAGCATTTGACCACAATTTACGGCCATTTGTCTAAAATAAAAAAATTACTTTCATTTTTTTTTCATTATTCCAATTAAAAGAAAAATCCAACCAAGAATAAATGCCAGTCCGCCAAAAGGAGTCACTATGCCAATAAAAAATGGAACTGGTTTTACAATTGCCTGAAAAAAGGTCAAAATATACAGTGAACCGCTAAATAATATTGTTCCAAGAATAAACAGGTTTCCTGACATCTTTAACCATTTCGATGGAAATTCTCTAAACAGTATGCCGGTTAGAAGCAATGCGAATACATTATAAAATTGGTACCGAACGCCGGTCTCAAAAGTGCTGACTGCACTGGTCGAAACCATTTGCTTTAAGGCGTGGGCACCGAAAGCGCCCAAAATGACAGCAAGTACACCCAATATTATCCCGATCTTTAAATGCCGTTTATACATGTTATTTAATAATACTTAAAAGATTGCTTTCTGTTATTTCTGTACCACTCAGCTTATGGGCGGCCTGTTGATAAAATACCTTTCTTTCCTGCAATTTTGAAGTCAGAAAACTTATCAATTCGTTCATTGACAGGTCTTTTATTAATGGTCTATGATGTCTTTCCGCATATAACCTTTCCGCTAAAGTCGCTGGCGGTTCATCAATCCAAATAGTTTTCCCCTGTATGTTCATCCACAGCATGTTTGCGCTAAAACAGGGCGTTCCACCGCCGCAACTAAGAATAAATTCCTTTTTTTCTTTAAAAAGGCGAAGCATTTTAGCTTCCTCCTTTCTAAAATAATCTTCACCTGATTGTTCAAATATCTCCGCGATACTGCGTTCTTCCATTATTTCAACCAAATTATCTAAATCGTATGCGGCAACTTTTAATTTCTTCTTTAATTTTTCGGCCCAATACGATTTTCCGGTCCCCATCATGCCGATAAGAAAAATTCGCGAAGGTGCTGGGTGCTCATCCTGTTTAGCTGCCAGACTGGATTTAATGGTGTTTTTCATTCGTCAGAATTCTTTTAGGGTCAGCGCAACTTACTTAAAAGCATTTAATCCGGTAATATCCATACCGGTTATCAGCAGGTGAATATCGTGTGTGCCTTCATAGGTAAGCACACTTTCTAAATTCATAATATGGCGCATAATAGAATATTCGCCGGTTATACCCATACCGCCTAATATTTGGCGGGCTTCGCGGGCTATATCCACTGCAATCTCACAACTGTTTCTTTTGGCCATTGATATCTGGGCAGGTGTGGCTTTCCCTTCTATCATCAAAGTGCCTAAACGCCACACCATCAATTGAGCCTTCGTAATCTCAGTGATCATTTCTGCCAGCTTTTTTTGCTGTAGCTGAAAACCAGCAATTGGCCTGTCAAACTGCACCCTTTCCAAACTATATCGCAAAGCCGTATCATAACAATCCATGGCTGCGCCCAGGGCGCCCCAGGCAATACCATAACGGGCTTTACTTAAGCAGCTTAACGGACCTTTCAATCCTTTAATGTCAGGAAAAATATTTTCATTCGGGATCTTTACATTGTCAAAAACCAGTTCTCCTGTTGCACTTGCCCGCAGGCTCCATTTACCATGCGTAGTGGGTGTAGTAAATCCTTCCATACCCCTTTCCGCAATCAACCCCCTGATGTCGCCATGTGCATCTTTAGCCCAAACAACTGCCACCTGCGCAAACGGTGCGTTACTGATCCACATTTTAGCCCCATTTAAAATTACGTGGTCGCCTGCATCTTTAAAATTGGTAACCATACCAGACGGGTTGCTGCCATGATCTGGTTCTGTTAATCCAAAACAACCCAGCCATTCGCCACTGGCAAGTTTTGGCAAATATTTCTTACGCTGATCTTCTGTGCCAAACGCAAAAATTGGAAACATTACCAATGAACCCTGCACCGAAGCTGTAGATCTTACACCGCTGTCTCCTCTTTCCAGCTCCTGCATCATCAGTCCATAACTGATATAATCAAGCCCGCCGCCGCCGTAATCCGGGGGAATAGTTGGCCCAAAACAGCCCAGATCGCCCAATTGTTTAACTATCTGTTCAGGAAACTCAGCCCGTTGAGCATATTCTTCAATTATGGGAGAAATTTCTTTTTTCACATAATTTCGTACGCTATCTCTCACCATCTTTTGTTCTTCGGTAAGCAAGTCATCTACGTTGTAATAATCGGGCGATTGAAAAAGATCGGTTTTAGCAGCCATTGAATAATCACTTAAATATTAAATAAAACGGATACTGTTATCTATAGAGCCAGGCGTATTACAGAGAAATTTTATTATCAACAAACAGCCAATTGCTTGTTTTAAAAAAATCACCTTATGATAACACCCCTATTAACAAATGTAACAGGATGGCGTTACCCGCCAACGAAATGTTGTACTTTTCTTTCTTAGTTGAATCATAAGGTTTGCCATTTATAAACAAATGTGTAAAATGCATGTTTAAATTTTTAACTGAAATTACACAAACCGCACTTTCTTAATTTTGCTACAAAGGGATTACTATTTTATGGAAAAAACACATTTTGATGCAACCAGTCAATTCAGTATCGACCAGGACATGCACGACGAACTCGCTTTGTTTAAGAAGCAGTTTTATTTTCCACAGGTGAATGGAAAGAACGCAATTTATTTCTGTGGTAACTCGCTTGGGCTTCAACCAAAAAATGTGGAGGCAGCCATACAACAAGAACTGAATGACTGGAAAAACCTTGGCATCGGTGGTTTTTTAAAGGCAAAAAATCCCTGGATGACCTACCAGGAGACTTTTAAATCAACATTAGCAAGTATAGCAGGTGCCCTGCCCGACGAAGTAACCGTAATGAACAGCCTGACCGTAAATCTTCATCTATTGATGCTGACTTTTTACAGGCCGACTGCTACCCGCTATAAAATTATAATGGAGGCCGGTGCTTTTCCAAGTGATCAATATGCAATAGAGACCCAGGTAAAACATTATGGTTTTAGCCCTGAGGATGCGGTGATAGAAATTGCGCCACGCGAAGGAGAAAAAACTTTGAGAACAGCGGATATTGTTCAGGTAATTGAAGCGCAGGGCGATCAATTGGCGATGGTAATGCTCGGCGGAATAAATTATTATACCGGGCAGTTATTTGATATGAAGACGATTACAGTTGCGACCCAAAAAGCAGGAGCTACTGCCGGTTATGACCTGGCCCATGCTATTGGCAACGCTCCCTTGCAATTGCACGACTGGAATGTAGATTTTGCGGTTTGGTGCAGCTATAAGTATTTAAATGGTGGCCCCGGCGCGGTCGGCGGCGTATATGTACACGAACGATACGCTACCAATCCTGAAACACCACGCCTGGCGGGTTGGTGGGGCAACGATGAAAGCAGCCGTTTTAAAATGGAAAAAAGCTTTGTCGCTAAACCAAATGCAAGCGGCTGGAATATAAGTACCGCGCAAATATTAAATATGGTTTCATTAAAAGCCAGTCTCGAAATGTTTGAGCAGGTCGGTATGGAAAAACTTAGAGCAAAGAGTGAAAAGCTGACCGCATACCTCGAATATCTTTTGCAACAGTTACCCAACCTGAATTTCGAAATTATTACACCTGCCAATCCCGCAGCCAGGGGCGCCCAACTATCTTTGTATTTCAGAGACAATGGAAAAGAAATTCACCAAAAGATGACGGACAGTGGTATTATAGTTGACTATCGCGAGCCTGGCGTAATACGTGTGGCTCCGGCGCCTATGTACTGCTCGTTTGGAGATGTGGTTCGTTTTTATGAAATCTTAAGAGATAACTTTTAGATCTAAAAAGGATAATTTGTAAAAACAAATAAATAATATTTCAATTCAAAAACAATTGCAGACATGTCTAAACATACCCATAGTTTTTTAGCCCTGGGAGACAGTTATACGATTGGCGAAGGGTTGCCTTTATTTGAAAGCTTCCCTTACCAGGTTGTACGATTGCTTCGATTGAAAGGGTTTCATTTTCATGCCGCAGAGATAGTCGCCAAAACAGGCTGGACAACTTTTGAACTTGCCGAAAATATTCTGCATTCTAAATTAGAGCCTCCTTACGACTTTGTAACATTGTGTATAGGCGTAAATAATCAATATCGAAATTTGCCCGCAAATGAATACAAAAACGATTTTGAATTCCTTTTAAAAAAGGCAATTCATTTATGCAGCGAAAATGCCAGTCATGTCGTTGTCTTATCCATACCCGACTGGAGTACAACTCCGTTTGCAAAAAACCGCAACCCCGAAAAAATTGGACACGAAATTGAACGGTTTAATAGCATTAATAATTTATTGGCAGATCAATACAAAGCAGCCTATCTGGATATTACACCCGGCACAAAAACAGCAGGAAACGACACCACCTTTCTCATAGATGATAAACTGCATTATTCAGCAAAAGAGTATGAAAGATGGGCAAAACTGGTAGCAGATGTAATCAGCAAATATTGTTGATTCGAAAAAACAATTTCTTTTATAAAACGGCATTAATTTAAAATTCTTCATTCTTAATCATTATTCCTTCTTCATTATTCATTATTCATTATTCAATACAATATTCCTTATAGATATTCCCTCATCTCCCGGGCATATTGCCGGGCAACAACGCCTGCTAATTCAGCAAAATTTTCCTCTTTACCCGCATAAATAATTGCGCGGCTGGCATTTACCAATAAACCGGCATCGCTATTTAAACCGGCTTTTGACACCTCTTGTAAACTTCCCCCTTGCGCACCCACTCCAGGCACCAGCAAAAAATGTTCGGGAATAATAGACCGGATATGTTCCACAGCACTTGCCTTCGTGGCACCCACCACAAACATCAGGTTGTCTGGGGTGCCCCATTGCGCAACTTTAGTCAAGACTTGCTCATACAAATAAGTCTGTTCGCCAGTTTTTGTATCGACCCGCATCTGCTGAAAATCTGCACTTCCTTTATTGGAAGTCAATCCCAGTACAATCGTCCATTTATCCGCATAATCCAAAAAAGGCCGGATGCTGTCTTCGCCCATATAAGGCGCTACGGTAACTGCATCAAACGAAAAGGCCTCGAAAAACGTCTTTGCATATTGATGAGAAGTGTTGCCAATATCGCCCCTTTTAGCGTCGGCAATTTTAAAATGCGTATCGGGAATATAGTGTACGGTTTTTTCCATCGCCTCCCACCCTTTTAAGCCTTGTGCCTCGTAAAACGCCGTATTGATCTTATAACTTACACAGTAATCTTTGGTGGCATCTATAATGGCCTTATTAAATTCAAAAATAGCGTTGGGGTTCCCCTCGAAATGTTTTGGTAACAGTTCAATGTCAGTATCCAGCCCTACACATAAATAACTGTCTTTTAGTTTTATTTGTTGTACCAGTTCTTTTCTGTTCATATTATTCCAATATTTTTAAAGAGCGCATTTTAAGCATCAATCAAGCAACTTAGAAAGGGATAAACTGAACCGTCAGCCCTTCTGAATATTAGAATTGAATGTCAGGATAATCGGTGATCAATCCATCAACGCCCATATCTTTTAACCGTTTCATTTCCGCTGCTTCGTTTATCGTCCATGGAATAATTTCAATATTTTGCTGATGGCAATGCTTTATCAATTCTGGCGTAACCAATTGGTAGGCCGGGCTATAAATTGTTGGTGTAAAGCCCAGGTCTGTAAGTTGTACAATCAACGGGCGCTTATCATAATCTTCAATTAACAATGCCGTTTTAATAGTGGGGTATTTTTGGTGCAGATAGCGCAAAGTTCTTGCATCAAAAGACTGGATGATGACCCGTTCCTCAATGCGCATTGAAAGTACCACACCCATGAGTAAATCGACAAATTCAGCCGGAGCCGGGTGATATATTCCATCTGTGGCCGGATTAGATTTTGTCTCGATATTATATTGCGGAGGCGTTACCTGATGGAGCTTACAGTAGGCCTCAACGCTGTCAATTACATCCGCTAAAAGCAGTTTAGACATCTTCATTTTTTGCTGCCGTGGAAACCTGGGATGCGGCTTTAAGCCAACATCATAAGCGGTGGTTTGCAAATAGGTCATCTGGTAAATGTTCAGGTTCTTTTCTTCCGCTTCCTGTACAAACGAACCATCGGGTTTTGTGGAGATTTCGTGGTTAAAAAATGGTTCATGGCTCAGTATGACCTGGTTGTCTTTCGTAATGACTGCATCCATTTCAAGTGTATTGACACCTAACTTCAAGCCATTGATCATAGCTTCAATGGTATTTTCAGGCATCAATCCCCTGCCGCCGCGGTGGGCTTGCAGATCGAATTTTTTTATGGGTGATCGCGATGTACTCATTGGGTTTGAACAGGAAGACAAAATGAAAAACGCTGCGATTGCGATTATTTTCATGAAAATTATTAAGTCAGGTTTATTGTCGTTCAAAAGTAACATAAGCGATGCACAATAGAAAAATCATTCATTGCCCATTGTCTAAATGCATGTCTCCTCACTTATTAAAATGAGAAAGTCGTGCCTTTTATAAAAGCACGACTTTCCGATTAGCATATCATAAGTTTAGCGCCGACCTATCCCACCTCTTCCACAACCTCGGCAACCTTCTCAGCGTTCATATCAGCATTACGCATAGAAATGCTTCTTACGGCAGCCCCGGCAAAATCAGAGAATGCCTTTTTAGTCACAATATCATCGCTCATCATAATAGGCACTCCCTGGTCGCCCCCTTCGCGAATGCTTTGTACCAATGGTATCTGTCCCAGAAATGGTATATCATATTCATCGGCCAGGCGTTTGCCGCCATCTTTACCAAATATGTAATATTTGTTATCGGGCAATTCGGCTGGAGTAAAATAGCTCATGTTTTCTACCAGGCCAATTATAGGAACTTTAACCTGCGCCTGCCCAAACATAGCAATGGCTTTTTTGGCATCTGCCAGTGCAACATCCTGCGGGGTGGTAACGATAACCGCTCCGGTAACGGGCACCAGTTGTACCAGCGTTAAATGTATATCGCCTGTACCTGGCGGCATGTCTATTACCAGGTAATCAAGATCGCCCCACATAACTTCGGTTACAAATTGCCTGATGGCGCTGCTGGCCATGGGGCCGCGCCAAACCACAGCATTTTTTTCATCCACCAACAAACCTATACTCAAAAGTTTCAGCCCATACTGTTCAAGTGGCACAATCATTCCTTTTCCATCTACCTCGGTCATCATGGGGCGTTCGCCTCTTACACCAAACATAATGGGCACGCTGGGGCCATAAATATCGGCATCTAATAATCCCACTTTGGCACCACCCTGGGCCAATGATAAAGCCAGGTTGGCGGCCACCGTGCTTTTTCCAACACCTCCCTTGCCGCTTACAACTGCAATTATATTTTTAACGCCGGGTAAAACCGCCTTATTATCATCGCGTTTAGAAGAAGTATTTGAAGTAAAATTCACCTTAACGATCAGTTCGTCATTTACCAGGCTTTTAACCGCCTTGATACAGTTATTTTTTATCAGGTCCTTTAACGGGCATGCAGGGGTGGTAAGCACTACGGTAAATGAAACATAATTTCCGTCTATCTCTATATCCTTCACCATATTTAAGGTAACCAGGTCTTTTCCCAAATCAGGTTCCTGCACCGTACTTAAGGCCTTTAAAATATCATCCTTCGTCATCACAAAAGTTTTTGTTAAAAAGATTTTAGCGCCGCAAAGTTAACCATTGAGTGCCTTACTTTGTTTGAACAGTTCCTTTAATCCAACCAAGGGAACTTTTTTATTTATATTAGGTGATCAATTTTTCAGAAGAGGGTGTTAAGAAAATTTTTAAAAAAGACGGCATTTGTATATTTGAAATTCAAACTGCCCGATTAAATAAAACAGTAGTTGACATAAACTAAATAGTTGAGGGATAACACAAAACTTAATGAATAAAATTATACGATACGCCTTCTTATTGGCTTTTTTCCTTCCTTTAAAAATGTTTGCCCAGTTTGAAAGAGTGCAGGATAGCGTTGTTCAATTATATGGCGTGGTCATGACCGCCGATAGCCTGCAGGCTGTCCCCGCAGTAAGCGTGGTTGTTAAAGGTACCGGCCGTGGTACAATGACCAACGATCAGGGTGTATTCTCAATTGTGGTGTTAAAAGGCGACAAAGTAGAATTTACCAGCATTGGTTTTAAACCTAAGTTGGTAGATATTCCTTATAAAATTGAAAGCAATCAATACAGCATAATACAATTGCTGATCAGCGATACCGCGTATCTTCCTGTAACTATTTTACGGGCAAGGCCATCGAGAGAACAGTTTGAACGCGATTTTTTAAATACCCGCATGCCCGACGATAAATATGAAATAGCCCGTCAAAATACTGATGAAGCCAAAAGGCGCATTTTAATGTCGTCCCTACCTTCAGATGGCCGCGAAGCTACCAATTACCAATTGCGCCAAAATGCACAGAAATATTATTATGCCGGCCAAACACCTCCTATGAATATTTTAAACCCAATGGCCTGGAGCGAATTTATAAAGGCCTGGAAACGGGGGGATTATAAGAAGAAGTAAAACGGAAAGAAATGGATTCGAAGGAGATATTGGTTTTGTGTCGTTACTCTTTACTAGCCGCTATCAACTTATTAATAAAATAACCTGCACTTAGACAGTTTTAATGATTGGCAGATTCTGGCAATTGAAATCCTATTTCAATC
This sequence comes from Chitinophagales bacterium, assembly GCA_038204535.1. Taxonomy (GTDB): domain Bacteria; phylum Bacteroidota; class Bacteroidia; order Chitinophagales; family Chitinophagaceae; genus Segetibacter. The sequence continues at coordinate 34,800 of JBBRCW010000011.1, forward strand.
AGTTTTTTTACAAGTTTGATTTTGCCTGCTGATGTTTTACCCATGCCCCTTCCCATATGTTGAACTAATAAACTATTAATTGTCTCAAAAGGATTATTTTCCGCTTCTGGTGCGGGAAAGGTAAAATGATTGTTCTTTAATAATGCCTGCATTCCTGCATTGTTTGCCAGAAACCAGGCTTCAATTTTCTTAACTGCTATTACCACCACATCCTGCTCCCTCGCTTTTATCCGTGCTTTTGTTTTAGATATGCAAATGTCTTCATCAAGATCGGTCAATATAAAAATCTTATCAGCACCTGCTTTTTCAAGGCTTTCGATGTATCCATTGATGTTGTGGGGTAATAAATTGCCAGATCCGCAGGCGTTGATCACTCTGACTGAATGAAGATGTATTGAAGAAAGATACAATTGAAAGTTGTCTGATAGCAGAAGGATTTGCTCGGTTTCGCCTTCGCAAATGAAGCCTATTTTCACCATAAAATCCCTCCTCCCAATGCGTTTGTAAGCCAGGCTTCATCTGTTTTTATGTCGATATTATCCTCCTTTTTAACCTGTTTGGCTTTGGTTTCCCCGTTTATCTTGTTAACAAGAATAATTTCATCAATCTCCATGCACCGAACCAATGTTTGAGAATGGGTATTCAACCAAATGTGGTGTCCCTTTTCTTCACACTTTTCTCTGAAAAAATCTACCAGTATTTGAATAGCCTGTGGATGCAAGCCGTTTTCTGGTTCTTCTATACACAGAAATTGTGGTTCGTTACTTTGATATACAGCAGCCATTAAAGCAAGAATATTGTAGGTGCCGTCCGATATTAAATGTTTGGGGAAAGGCTTGGACGAACCTTTTTCGTAGATGAAAAAATCAAAGGTTCCATCAATGTTGGATTGCTTTAGTTCGATGTTTTTAAACTCGGGGATCAGAATACGAAGCCAATCGATAAAGTCCGTTCTCGTATCAGCATTTTCCAAAATCATTCCGAGAACCTGGGAAATATTAGATGCATCGGGGCCAAGTTTTCCATTTATGGTTGGAATTCTGTTCAATTCAGATTTTCCTACAAAAATTCTTGAAAAATTATCTATAAAAATTTCAAAATCATTCTCATAGAAACCACCATTAGAAATCCATCTTTTCACAAAATCTTTTCGCTTTATTTTATTCTTTAGAATAATATCAGCGACCTCTAAAGAAAATGGATTTTCAGGCTTTCGCTTAGATCCTAAATGGGCAAGATTATTTTCACTATTCGCTTCATTAGAAAATTCAAGAAAATAATTAATATTCATTTCATCATTAAAAGTTATATCAATGTTGATACGGTCACTCAATACTTTTTCAAAAGCAACAGGATTGAAAGACAATAGTAACCTCCCCCCAAAAAAAGACGGAGCTTCGTATGAAAAACGAATTAAGTAATTCGTAAACTCCAACGCCTCAAAAATGTTACTTTTCCCACTTGCATTAGGACCAACAAAAGCGCAAAAAGGCTTCAAGTCCTCCAGTTCAAAATCAACCAGAGACTTAAAATTTTTTATTTGAATTTTCTTGATCCGCATATTTCAAAAGTAATTAATCTACAAACAAAAATGGAGAATAAGCTTTCGCCCACTCTCCATAAAAAATCCAAATTACAAAAACCAAATCCAAAAAACGAAATCCAAAAATTATTGAAACACTTTGTCTTAAAATAGACAGTGTTCGTATTAATTTAAACTTCTAAAGTCAACAGGCACCAGCTTACTAACTCCCGGTTCCTGCATGGTAACACCATAAATTACATCTACCGTACTCATGGTTTGTTTGTTATGGGTAACGATAATGAACTGCGAGTTGTCGCTGAACTCCTGTATCATTTTGGTGAACTTACCAACGTTGGCATCATCTAAAGGCGCATCTACTTCATCCAAAATACAGAAAGGAGCCGGTTTTATAAGGTAGATAGCAAACAGCAAAGCAGTCGCCGTCAGGGTTTTTTCTCCGCCACTCAACTGGCCAATGCTGCTGGGTTTTTTACCCTTAGGCTTAGCTATTATGTCAATTCCCGTTTCGGCCAGGTTTTCAGGGTTTTCCAAAATCAGGTCTCCAAAATCTTCCTCGGTAAACAAGGCTCTGAACACTTTTTGAAAGTTTTCTTTTACTGCATTGAAGGTATCAAGGAACTTTTGGTTGGCAGTCGTTTCCACTTCCTGAATGGTTTGTAACAAGCTTTCTTTTGCATCTACCAGGTCATTCTTCTGCTCAACAATAAAATCGTACCGCTTTTTCATTTCGGTAAATGCCTCAATGGCCGTCGGGTTAACCTCGCCCATATTTTCCAGGCGCTTTTTCATTCTATCTGATGCCGTTTGTAAGTCTTCAACGGGTGTTTCAGTTGTACGCGGCTGGTCAATGATCTCGTCCAGGTTGATCCTGAATTCTACACTAAGGCGTTCCTTCATTCCCGCCAATTGCAGTTTCAATTTGTTCGTCTTGTCTTTTATTTCCGACAACAAGTGGTCGAGCATTTCCCTGCTTTTGACCTTTAACCGCAATTCGCTTTCTTTTTCGCTTAAAACATTGCGCAGGTTATAATAGGCCTGGTCTGCTTCATTCAGCTTCTTTTCTTCTTCATTCTTCATTCTAAGCAGGTTCACCAAAAATGCTTCCGAATCTTTTAAGGTGGCTTCGTTTTCTACTATATTTTCTGTGGCCTGTTTTAACTGAACCGTATTGGTTTCTTTTTGCTGCGTTAAATCAATTAACTGGTTATTCTTAAACTGTAGCTCAGTTTTCAGCGCCGATATTTTGCTTTGTTGACGCGTTAACTGCAGGTTACTTTCGTTGTAAACGCGGCTCATTTCCTGGTAATCCTGCTCAGCCATGGTATAATCCTGCTCTTCGGTTTTCATGTTGCTGGATGAGGAAAGCAACTGTTCATTGAGCGTTAATAATTCTTCGCGAACATCGGCTATTGAGTCCTGGTTTGTTTCCAGGTTTACCTGTAGGTCTTCTAACCTTTTTTGGCTGGATGCCTGCGCACTGGTAAAGCCGTCAATTTTATTTTGTAGAGCAAAAGCCTGATTTGTCAGTTCGCTTATTTGCTGCTGTGTTTGCCTGATGGCATTTTCCTTAAGTTGCTGGGTATGCGCCACCACTTCATTTTGCCTTTCCTGTATCTCTGCCTTTCTATCGGCAACAGCTTTGTCCAAAACCACCAGCTCATCTGCCAGCTTCTCCAGGTTTTTGGCCCGGCCAATTTTTTTACCTTCAAATAAGCCCACACTTCCGCCCGAAAGACTATACCTGCCTTTCACAAACTTTCCTGTTTTTTCAAGCACGACAGCACCATTCGAATTGTGCAGGGCCGTTTCATCTTCTGCTATATATACATTGCTTAAAAGGTATTCGGCCAGTTGCTTGTATTGTTCTTCAACTTCAATAACATCCATTGCGGCGATAGTACCCGCCGGCTGGTGCCCGTTTGTCGTAGCGTATTCATTTACTTTATCGAGTAAAAAGAAATTGGCTTTGCCTTTTTTATTGGCATCCAGCAGGTTAACCGCTTGCAGGCCCTCGGCCAGGTTATTTACTACATAATAATTAAGATAAGGCTCCAACACATTTTCAACGGCTGCGCGGTAAGCCTCCTTTACGTAAATAATATTGGTTAAGATGGGAGCTGCATGGTTCCAACTGGTGTTTTTGCTCAAAAACTTTACACTTTCAGGATAACCTTCCATGCTATCGATCATGCTTTTTAACAAGGCATGTTCGTTGCGTTTCGAATCGAACTTACGGGTTTCTTCGGCCAGTTTACTGCGTAGGTTTTCAAGCTGCTGCTGGGTCTCTAATATCTGTTGCTTTGTGGCCTCATGCTGTTCCTGTAACTGCCGTAGGTCCACCCTTTTTTCGTCCAGTTCCTGTTCCTTTTCAGTACGTTGCGTTTCCAGTTGTTTTAACTGGCCTTCGCGTTGCTGGCGTTCGTCCAGCAATTGCAGCATTGCCCTTTGCAAATTTTGAATGGATGCATCGGCTACCGCAACTTTCTTTTCTGCCTCAAACTGCTTACGCTGAATATCCTGAAAAGACTTGCGAAGCTGATCTACAGCCGATCTTTTATCATCGAAAACACGGCGGCGGGTTTCTACTTCTAATTTTGACGTGTCAAGCTGCTCTTGCAGGTTACTCATCTTTCCTTCGTCTTCAGCCAGCTGAACGGTGGTAAAACCTATTGATTCGTCAATGCCTGATAATTGACCTTCCGCTTTATCTAAAAACGCTTTAAGGCTGGTTTGTTTTTCTTTTAGGTAGGTTAGTTTCTGACTGGCTAAATTTTTCTCGTTTTCCTGTGTACGCAGTTTTTGCACCAGGTCATTAAATTCATGCTGCTGGGTTTGCAACGACCTTTCCTTTTCAATAAAGCCAACTTTTTCCGATTCTAACGCAGCTTCTTCCGTAACTATTTGGGTCTCCAGTTGAAGACGTTTATCCGTTTCAGTTTCCTGCTGCTCATGTAATTGGTGGTACGACTGATTAAAACCTTCCAATGAAGCCTTAGCCAATTCGACCGCTATCTCTTTATAATCTTTCTTTATTTCAAAATACTTTTCCGCCTTTTTTGCCTGGTTTTCAAGTGTTTTTAACTGGTTATTAATCTCGAACAACAGATCTTCAATACGATTAAGGTCAGCCTCGGTAAGGTCTAATTTGGCTTTGGCTTCCTTTTTACGGGTTTTATAAATGGTGATACCGGCTGCCTGTTCCAACATGCGGCGACGGCTATTTTCCTTATCGCGAATTATGTCATCCACCATACCTAACTCGATTATGGCATAACTGTCGGTACTGATACCGGTATCCATAAACAGGTTATGGATGTCTTTCATGCGGCAGCTAACATCGTTTAAACGATATTCGCTCTCGCCATTTTTATAAAATTTGCGGGTAACGGTAACCGTGCTGAATTCGGTCGGCAGCAGGTTTTTGGTATTTTCAAAAGTAAGGCTAACCTCTGCCAGGCCACTGGCGCTGCGGGTGCGGCTGCCATTAAAAACAAGGGCATCCAGGTTTTCGCTTCGCAATGCGCTGATCTTCTGCTCGCCAATCACCCAGCGGATACTATCAATTATATTGCTCTTTCCACAACCGTTTGGACCAATAATTCCGGTTATGCCCTCATCAAAGTTTACAACCGTTTTATCGGCGAAACTTTTAAAACCTTTGATTTCTAAACTTTTAAGTCTCATTTTTATTCAGTTAAACATTTAGAACAATGGCGAAACAGCAAATTCCAAAATCGCTTTATTTCCCTTTTTCTGTCCAATTCATTCCAAACTCGTCTGCGAACATACAGCAAATTGATGCGGCAATGAAATGTGAAAAAATTGCGGTGGAAAGGTTGTGGACAATGTTTTTTTAGGGCGGGCACCCAGCAAATAAAGCTGGTTAAATGGTTGGATTTTGTTTATATGTTGGATATGAAAATTATCTATCCTCCAACGTACTGATCCTTTGGTTGTCTTCCCTTATTCAGCAAATCACGCCGTCACGAATTGTGTAACCATGGTAGAGCACGGCGTCCTTCCCAAATACGTCAACTGAACAGACCATCAAAGTCTGGAACTGAAATTGAATGAGCTTTGATTTTGTGAGTTGTGAGTGGTGAGTGGTGAATAATAAAAAGTTTAATATCAAATGTATTCGTGACAAAAGAGCAATTCCATGAAGTGAAGCGGTAAAGCGAGGCTGTTGAATAGTGAGTTGCTAACGAAAAATCACACGCCGTAAATGCATGTTCTTTTAAAGAACGCAAATCTTACCAATGATCCACCTTAACTCCAATTAAGAAAATAGCCTAATTTTATTGCAAATCGTGAGCAATGGAAGCAATTAAGAAAACCCGGGTAAAACGAAACGGCAACAAGATTACATTGACTTTACCGGATTCGTTTACTGCCGAAGAAGTGGACGTACTCATATGGCCCTCCAATGACACGACCGAAACACCAGTTAAGAGGATGCGTGAAGATTTATTAAACTGGCCCGAAATGACCGATGAGGAACTTACACTTATCAATGAAAAAAAGAAACATCTGAACGCATGGAAATGATTTGTTTAGATACAAACATTTTGATTGCCCATAAAAGAGCAAAGCAAAAAGACTCCACTAAACTTTACCAACTTTCTGCCAACTATTCTTTTGCTGTAACCACTATTACAGCATACGAATTGTACAGAGGGGACAATAGCAACGAAGATATATTTTGGTTCAATTTTTTTGATCAAATAACTATTCTCGACTTTTCATTAAAGGCAGCCATGGAAGCGGGTAAAATTTTTAAATACCTGAAATCAAAGGGCCTGATGATTGACATCGAAGACATTCTGATCGGTGCCGTTGCGTTGAGCAATAACCTCAAGCTGGCCACAGACAATAAAAGCCACTTTGAAAGAATACAGGGTTTAGAGATTATATAATAGAATTTTCACTTGTAGGTTTTGTTCTTCGTGCAGTAAATGGAACACGGATAGCGGGGATTGAATGGATACCAAAATTCCGTGGCTGACAAATAAATTATGACTGCTTCATCACCAAAAGCCCTTCTAATACGGCATCAACGAAATGATACAGTCTAAAAAAGCCCTCGCCAGCCTCACCGTCGCTACCGGCGAAAACGGATAAGCAACATTAGCAAAAAAACTGAAGAAAATATATGAGCCGGAGTAGTTGAATTTTTTGTTCGGGCATTTGAGCTTTATCGGCGTCGTCCCGGCTCCGCGTCATTAACTTATGCAGGTAGATATTTTACCCGGCAAAGGAAAATTAAAAGCTAGCTCTTATATTTCTACAAGTTCCGCTTTTAAAATAGAGGGTTGAGGTATTGATTTGCCATCTTCTCTTAAATCTTCAAGATATAAGGCAATGGCATCTTTAATATTTTCTTTGGCTTCATCTATCGTATCTCCACACGAAAAACAACC